>JAJDOH010000064.1 GCA_022340265.1 Deltaproteobacteria bacterium
ATCCGTCATTTTGCTCGGTCCATGGCCGGCGTCATGAAAAAAATGCTCAGTTGAGAAAGGCATCGTCATGAATCATCATATAGGTCCATATGTTATCGGAATTGATGGCGGTACTGAGTCCATCAGAGTGGGGCTCTTTGATCTTCAAGGAAATCTTCTGATCAGCAAAAACAGCCCCTACGACACTTTTCACCCCCGTTCAGGTTGGGCTGAACAGGATCCCGAAGCATGGTGGGAATCGCTTAGAAAAGCCATGGCCGCTCTTCTTGAAAGCGCCCAGGTGAATCCTGATGAAATAAACGGGATCTGTGCGGACACCACCTGCTGCACCGTTTTGTTTCTTGACAAGAATATGATGCCGCTTAGAAATGCCCTATTGTGGATGGACGTTCGTGCCGCCAAGGAAGCCCGCTTTATTGCCGACACCGGGCATGCGGCGCTCAAGTACAACGGTTATGGCAATGTATCGGCTGAATGGATGCCCTGCAAGGCCCTTTGGGTAAAACGAAACGAACCGGACATTTATCAAAAAGCCGCAACCGTATGTGAGTACCAGGATTTCCTGAACTACCGACTCACCGGTGAAAAATCGGCCAGCATCAACAATGCATCGGTCCGCTGGTATTATGACGATGAAAACGGCGGATTTCCAGCCGATTTTTATGACACAATTGAACTGGAAGATCTCATTGAAAAATTTCCATCCGCTGTTCTGGACATGGATCTCCCTGTGGGGCGTCTCACGGCTGAAGCCGCTTCACAACTGGGGCTTCGCGATGGAACGGTTGTTGCCGAGGGGGGCGCTGACGCATTTGTGGGGATGCTCGGTCTGAATGTGATCCAACCGGGGCGACTCGCCTTTATCACCGGCTCAAGCCATCTCCACCTGGGCATGTCTCCCCGGCCGTTTCACCAAAAAGGGATTTTTGGAACCTACCCGAACAGTGTGATCCGCGGGCAGCATACGGTCGAAGGGGGACAGATTTCCACCGGTTCCATTTTAAAATGGTTTGGCACCCATTTCCTCGGGCTTCAGGCTGTGGAATCTGAAAAAATGAAAAAAAGCCTTTATCAAATGATGGATGAAAGGGCTCGGGAAATTCCCCCGGGATCGGAAGGGCTGATTGTTCTGGATTCCTTTCAGGGAAATCGTACGCCCCTTGTGGATCCAAAACTGAGAGGTGCCATCTGGGGTTTGAGTTTGCGTCACAGACCGGAGCATGTGTTTCGCGCTATTCTTGAGGGAATTGCCTACGGAACCGAGTTCATCTTTCGACGATTTCGGGATGCCGGTTATGAAGCCAAAGAAATATTTGCCTGTGGCGGTCCGACTCGCAGCCGACTCTGGATGCAGATTCATGCGGACGTGAGCAATATCCCCATCAATATCCCTAGAGTGCAGGATGCGCCGCTACTCGGTTCCGCAATTCTGGCCACGGTGGCAGCCGGTCTTTATCCATCGGTGAAAGAGGCGGCCGAAAATATGGTGCATGTGTCAGATCGTATTGAGCCTGATCAGAAAAATCATGAGGCCTACCAGTTTTTTGTGAACCAATATGTGAAAACCTATGATCAACTTGCCGGACTGATGCATGAAACCACGGACTTCATCGCCTGAACCGGCTTTCAGGAAGATCATAAAGAAAGGAGATTTTTTTCCATGGCCCACATCGCCACCAACGATGGTGTAAAGATCTATTACGAAGAAGCGGGCAAAGGCAAACCACTGGTGCTCATCCACGGCTGGTCTTGCAGTGGCCGTTTTTTTACGCGAAATATGGACGAACTGGCAAAATCCTGCCGCGTGATCAATATGGATTTGAGAGGTCATGGAGAATCGGAAAAACCGAAATGGGGATACCGCATCTCCAGGATGGCCAAGGATGTAAAAGATCTACTGGAAGCACTTGAACTGGAAGATGCCACACTGCTGGGATGGTCTATGGGCGGCTCGGTGATCTGGAGTTACCTGGACTTGTTTGCCAACGAGCATCTTTCAAAAGTGGTGATTGTAGACCAGTCGCCCCGGCAGTACGTTAATGCCGAGTGGACCTGGGGGGGCGGTTGTATCGACGCCGAGGCTCTAGCGGTCCTCACTACCCGGCTGGAATATGACGTTGAAAGTGTTTCCAAGGGAACCACGTGGGGGTGTCTCACAAAAGAGCCGACACCTGAAGAAGAGGCGTTTTTTGTTGGCGAAATGCGCCAATGTCCCGGTTGGGTTCAGGGAGCCATCATGGCGGATCACACTCATCTGGACTGGCGTGATCTCCTGCCTAAAATCAACATTCCCACCCTTGTTCTGGTGGCAAAAAAGAGCAAAATCTTTCCCTGGCAAGGGTCCGCCTACGTAGGAGAACAGATTCCCGGTGCCAAAACCATCTTTTTTGAAGAAGGGGGGCACATGCTGTTTTACGAAGAGCCTGAAAAGTTTAATCGGGTGGTGGCGGATTTTGTGCTTGGGAATGGTTAATACGGACCAAAATGCCGTTGGCGGCTACCAGCCCCAGCCATCAAGACTTGTTTCGTCGATATCAAAGGTCAGGAGCTGTTCTTCGGTTTCTCCCGCTTCTGCGATGACCACACCGTTCGGTCCCACAATCATGCTGTGACCCAAATTGATTTGGCCTCGGTAGGAGCCCACGGCATTGGCTTTGCAAACAAAAATTTTGTTCTCACAAGCTCGGGCAATGGGTAGCGCTCGGTTCTTGTCAATTTTCAATCGCGCTTCATTGATGCCGTAATAGTGGGCGCAGGAAATGAGAAGCACTTGAACACCCGCATCCTTAAGCTTTTTTGAAAGCATGGGAAAACTCTGATCCCGGCAGATGATGGTTCCCAGCGTCAAATTTCCACAAGAGAACGTCACCAGATCGGAACCCCCGGCAAAATATTCCTCTTCAAAGGAGACTAAATTTATCTTATGATAAAGCAACTTTCTGCCGTCCGCCATAAAGACTACGACGCTATTGTATAGCCGGTCCTCCAGCGGATAGGGGGTCCCCACCACCATGTTGATTTCCAGTTTTTTTGACAATGCCTCAAGCTCGCCAATGGCTTCACTGATTTTACCAGGTGTCAGTTGGCGGAATCCCTCAAATAGATAGCCGGTCACGCTGGTTTCCGGGAAATTGACCAGGTCCACACCCTGGGCATGGGCTTTTTCGGCCCATGCCTTGATGTTTAGAACGTTTCTTTCCACCTGCGGGTAAAGATGGATTTGGGCAGCGGCAATTTTCATGCGTATATTTTTTATCCCCAGTGCTTGTTCTGTACAGCAGCAATCTTATCGTAAACCCCGGCATCCCGAAGAGCCAGGAAGGTATCCTTAAAAACGCCAAATACGTCCTGGTATATGGCATGGTTTGACATATTCGGTTCGATTGAATCAAAAGGATGCACCATGTGTTCTACCGCCTCCTCCACTGATCCAAAAACACCCGCTCCCGCGGCCCCCAGAATCGTCGCCCCCAGAGTGGTGCATTCGGAGACTTTAAGGCGTTCTACCGGCCTTCCGTAAACATCCGCCTGAATCTGATTCCACAGGGGAGATTTGGCGCCGCCCCCTGAAAGGCGAATGCTGTCAAAGGGTTTT
>JAJDOH010000091.1 GCA_022340265.1 Deltaproteobacteria bacterium
CTCCTCTCTTTAAAAGCCAACGCCGTTGATTGCTTTTTTCTCCGATGAACCCTCACATAGAAAATACTCAATACACAAAACAGACATACTTCGCGGAACCAGAATCCTAGAATTGCCCCATTCACTCCCCATCGAGGAATCATTGCCAGGTTCACAAAGAAATCGGGTAATAGAGCGATGATCAACGCCAAGACAAACAAACGCTCCGTTCCAAAAGCCACAAGCGCATGCCCCAGAAGACCTGAAAGAAAAATGAGCGGCAGCGTACAGCCCAGCATCTGAAGCACGAATACCGAACTGGAAAATGACGGCCCGTAAAGCGCCTTGATCAGGAATGGTGCGGCAAAATAATTGACCAAGGCTATCAACATTGAAGCGAGCAACAAAAAAACCGCCGACCTTCTGATCAACTCGCCGGGGGATCTATTTTCGGTCAGGGCCTGCACCAGCCTGGGGAAAAAACCCGTCATAAAGGCTGCACCAATATAGATAAATCCTTCAATGATGCGAAAGCCCGCCGAATAGATTCCAACACTTGCGGCGTCCATCAGCCCTTTTACCATAAAGAGATCGAGGCGTTGGCCAAAACTCACAAAAAAAGCGATTAGCCAAAAAGGGATCACGTCAAGGATCGATTGCCTGACAGAGGGCATAACGCCGCGTGCCAGGGACAGGTTGCCTTTCACAGATACCCATAGAAGCGTAAAGGCCAGTCCGAGGACATGACTGAAAAGATAGCTCCCGGCTACCCATAGAAGCCCTCTTTGGTACCAGAATACACCTGAAATCGCCAAGGCCACAAAAACAATTTTTTGGAGAAAGCCAATTTTGGCTTCAATATCCAGACGCTCGAGACCTCGAAGCAATCCATTGATGAAATTGGTGCTTGATAAAAGAAACACACCAAACAAAAGCATCGTCACGACGGGAAAATCTGAAAGGCCCAAAGCCAGGGCCAGCCCCATCGCCAACCCGAAGCCCACTGTCACGACCAAAAGCTTTATCTTCAACAAGGCGGCGGGGATGCCATTCCCCCCCGCGGAAACAAAACGCGTGACAGGCAGATCAAGACCGAAATCAAAAAAAATGCCCCACATGGCGGCATATGCATAGAGAAAATTAAACTCTCCGAAGGCCTCAGCTCCCCACGTCCGGCCGAGAACAAACCACAGAAACATGAAGAGCATTCCACCGAATACGAGATGCCCAACCTGAAATCCCACATTGGCCCAGGAAACAAGGGACCACCATTTCGAGAAAAATGATTTTTTGAACATGGCAGAATCGCCGAGGCCCGATTTCATAAAACCGGACTTTCCTCACTTGAAAAAATCCAGGCACAGGTCAGCGCCCAGGGCATTGAATGATCAAAAAGATTTTCAAAAATGGATACCACAAAAATGGATACGATCACCGCGACCAAAAAAGAATGCCTGCGCCGCCACACGAAACGCGCCGATAGATAAATCCACGAAAGAAAAACAAAGATCCCTGCCTCGCACAAAATGTTTAGAAACAGGTTGTGGACATTCCCAATCCATTTATGGCCACTCAAGATATTATATTGTCCCAATCCAACACCAAACCATGGGTTTTTCCGCCATAAGGCAAATGATTCTTTTATTCTGACCCAGCGATTGACCTTTTTGTCCGAATAGCCCGCAGAAAGATTCGGTACAAAATCAGAAGGTGTGACTATCTCGTGATGTCGGAGTTTGTTGATATAGGGAAAAACCATTCCCATCTTTTTCCCCAGATAGGGGTTCAGCAAAGCAAAGACATGTACGCCAACGATCGCTACCAGGGCTAAACATGGCAGCCACCATCTTTTGTGCCCGGGAACATAGCAGACCAGGGTCAAAAAACCCATAAACAGCGCCAAGATACCCGTCCTTGATCCTGCCAAAAGGCTACCGCCCATGGCCAGAACCCCAACAAGCAGCTCCGCATGGCGGTACATGCCGGTGCTTTTTTTCAACAAAAAGCGGCCCCAGAAGAATACGGACAGAACAGCCGCAAAAGGAGAATAGGTCGTGACGGCACGCAACACCGAAGGAATCTCCTGTCTGTTCAAAACATCGTCAGCGACCGTGTATTTTATAAGAAAACCAATGGCATCCAAATTAAACTTTTGCCAGAAGGGAATGACGTTGACCAGAATCATCAAAACGAGCACCCACCAATAACCTTTATCATCATGGGATAAACAAAAGAGCCGGTATGTCAGAAACAGGAAAGTGTAAGATCCTAAAGCCGAAATCAAAAGTGCCAATGGCAATTGCTGACTTTTCCAGACCCAGCCGAATGCTTCCATCAAATTGCGGTCATCAAATCTGCCGTTTCCGATGATTCTGAAATATATCACTTTTCTGACTTGAAGCCCTGGATACCCTTCCTGCAAGTCGTTATTTAAATCTCGAACAATAAGCTTCCATTTCCCTTTTGCGGTGTCCTCACCCAAACCATGATGCACAGTTTTCGATTTCTTCTTTGTAACAAGTGCGCCTTTTTCATCCGGCGTATAGAGCAAGGTCCGCCTTCCCTCACGCGTTTCTACCTTAATTCTGACACTATAATACGAATCAAATTTCATGCGCCATTTTAGAACCAGTGCCTCTGAATAACTTCTTTTTCGGTAAAGGGGATTGAACATCTTAAATTCGTCATCCTCGCCGGCGCCTGAAAATTCCATTACATTCATTTGCAGCTGATCATCATAGACGGCCTTGATGGAAGCACCCAAAGGTTTTTCATCCGTCACAATCCAATGGTTCAATTCTGTATAGGCGTATTCCTGAATTGAGAGAATGGCACACAAGCAAGAAATGAAAAGGGCCCCCGTCAGGAGAATCCAAAAGAAAGCCGTTAGTTTGTTGGTGTTAATCCACTTTATGGCCAATCCGACCCATTTTAAAGGCAGCCCATAACATTTATAAAACCATCCAATAAGAAGAAATCCTGCTATAAGCCAGACGATCCCGCCCATCATGCGGTTGCCGTTTGGTCCGGGCAGAACTTTCAACACCAGCAAAATAAAGAAAATTACAAAAAGCCTGTTGTCACTGATGCCGTTAAGAAAAGTGGAAATCCCAGTGTGGAAATTCACATTTTTTTTTGACAAGATTAGACGCCTTCCAAAGAAACCAATAAAAAGAGTAGGGCACTGTTCATCTCTCTAAAAAAACCACCTGTCCGGAGAAAAGAAAGCGACTTTTCAAAGGATGGTTGCCTGGAGTCAATCCC
Organism: Deltaproteobacteria bacterium; assembly: GCA_022340265.1. Taxonomy (GTDB): domain Bacteria; phylum Desulfobacterota; class DSM-4660; order Desulfatiglandales; family Desulfatiglandaceae; genus NaphS2. The sequence goes on from JAJDOH010000091.1 coordinate 3,244, forward strand.
ATTTCACTTTTTTATAAATCTGATGGGTCTTGATTCCATCTTTATGGGCCATGACAAATTCCAACATTCGGGTGAGCACATCATCCGTCAGATAATTCGGTTTGAGCCCAAGTTCCAACAGGCCCGTGTGCCTGGGATTATAATAGTGCTCTTCCGCCTCTTTTCTTGGATTTTCAACGGACCGAATCGTTACTTTGAGGCCAAGGGCACCAGCCGCTTTTTTGACGCGTTCAGCAAGCTCGTTTACGGTGAACGTCTCCGTAAACTGGTTAAAAATACGCAACTGACCCGGCTCAGCCGGTTTTTCAAGTGACAGGCGAACACAATTCAGGGTGTCCCTGATATTGAGATACCCCCTTGTCTGGCCTCCTTTTCCATACACCGTCAAAGGATACCCGGCCACGGCCTGGACTACAAAACGGTTCAAAACCGTTCCAAAAAGTTCATCGTAGTTGAAAAACGGAAGGAGTCTGTGATCGTTGTTTTCATCCGTAAAAAGTCCGTAAACAGGTCCCTGCATCAGGTCGGTCACCGCCAGATCCCACATCCGCACATAAAACCATAACAAGTCGGTATCCATTATTTTTGTGGTGTGATAGAGGCTGCCCGCTTGCCGTGGATAGAGAAATTTTTCGCGGCGGTTTTGGTGCGCCACTTCCAGCCAACCCTCCTCAATGTCGATATTCGGAGTTCCGTACTCACCCATGGTGCCAATTTTGACGATTTGAGATTTGGAACAGAATTCCTTGACCGCAAAAACAATATTGGCTGTTACCAGAAGATTATTCTGAATGGTCATGGTTGCGGCCCGCCGACTCAGCATTGAATAGGGTGCGGAAGGTTGTTCCGCATAATGGACAATTGCGTCAGGTTTTGTCGCCTCAAAAACTTCTGCTACAAAACTCCAATCCATCAGATCCCCGATCATCACCTTGACCTCATTTCCGGATATCGCCTTCCAGATGCGGGTCCGTTCGAATAGATTGGGAACATCAAAGAGCGGTTCGACATCTTCATCACGGCACATTCGTCGTCTGAGATAATTGTCAACCACCGTGATCTCGTGGCCTTTGCCACTAAGGTGCATGGCCGTGGGCCAACCCAAATAGCCGTCGCCGCCCAATATGAGGATGTTCATTTTCTCTTCCTTTAACCAGTCACCATACTTGTTCAAAACTCCAATTTGATCTTTTGCTCTTTAATCTCTATCGTTCTTGAATCGGAATCATTCATGTCCGCATCCCTCACAAAACCATGCCACGGTCCTTGCAATTCCTTCTTCCAGGGAAACCTCGGCTGACCAGCCCAATAACCTGGCAGCTTTGGAGGTATCGGAATAATTCCGTTTGACATCGCCGACGCGAAACGGGCCGTACTTTGTTTCCAGACGAACCCCTCTTTTCTTCAGTTCTTCTCCCAGGATTATCGCCAGCTCATTGATGGCATGTTCCCTGTTCGATGCAATTTGAAATACCTCACCCCAGGCATCCGGCTCATTTCTCAACCCGGCGGAATTAAGAATGGCCCCCAATAAATCTTCAACGAAAATGAAATCCCGGGTCTGTTTTCCATCGCCATAAATTTCGCACGGCTCTCCTTTCATCGCCTGTTTGATGAATTTGGCCACGACGCTGAATTTTCGACTCGAACCCGGTCCATAAACGTTTCCAAATCGCAAGGAGACGGTTTCAATACCGAAACTCCTGTAATAGGCGGAGCAATAACCCTCTCCGGCCATTTTGCTCGCCCCATAGGGCGAAACCGGCCTGGCCGCCAATTCTTCGTGAATGGGAGGCTCAACTTCACCCACCGGCGCTCCCGATGAGGCAAAAATAAATCTGCCCACACCGTTTCTTCTCGCCGATTCAAGCATGTTCAGCGTACCCCTGACATTATTTTCCATATCTGAAACGGGGTTTT
>JAJDOH010000114.1 GCA_022340265.1 Deltaproteobacteria bacterium
TCGGAAACCAGACAGACATGGCGGTCTATCAAGGGTTTCATCTGGGCCGTGAAGCTCCAGCAGTAAAGCGGGGACGCATAAACAATCGCATCGGCCTGAATCATTTTTTCAAATATGGTCAATGCATCATCCTTCTGGACGCATCCGGGCTCATCCTTCTTTTCACGACATTTGTAGCAGCCGAGACATCCCCCTACGTTGTACTGCGTGATATGAATCCGTTCAATTTCATGTTCCTTTTTTACTTTGTCTTCAAGTAGTGACAGTACCGTGCCCGTATTTCCCTTCTTTTTGGGGCTTCCCAAAATCGTAACAATTTTCATGACCGTTCTCCCTCCAGAATCCACGATGTAATGTTAAGCTTCAGAAACTTTCAGCAAAGAGAGGATAGTATAATGGAAATCAATAGATGAATCAATACCGGGCTTAAAACATTCTGAGCCCGGTATTGACCGACGAGTTGGAAAAGGTCCGTCTTGGCTGCTTGAAAAATGGTCAAGCTGAAAGGTCGGGTGTATTAAAATCCTGCCGGCGTTTCGGTTCCTTCGGTTTCCGGCAGGTCTACCTGCTTAAGATCGTCTTTTGGCAGCGGAATCACCTTGGGCCGGTCTTCCGCGGCGAGGTGTTCCGCTTCCTTTTTAAACGTTTCAGCCTTCTTCCGGTCGGCTTCTGCTTCTTTGGCTTTTTTGGCCAGGTTCTTTTCCAGATTCTGAACTTTACGGGTCAGTTTTTCAATTTTATCGGTTAGCTGAGAGACCTGCTCCCGGCTGGCCAGATTCATGAGGTCAAGGGCTTCATGGACCCGTTGGTCGATCTTCTCCACAACCCACTTTTTCATTTCGTCGGCGCGGTTCAGCATATCCTTTTTGAGTCTGCCACCTTCGGATGGTGTGATTTCCTTCTCTTTTACCAGCCGTTCAACCAGCCTGTCGATTTCCTCATCGGCCATGGTGAGTGCGCGATCCCACAGCGAAAGATATTTTTTTCCATAATCCACCAGGGTACCGGGACCTTTCCGCAGAAGCTGGATCATGACGTTGGATGTGCCGGTGTCGGCCTGACCCTTTTTGGTCCGCGCCAGGATCTGTGAAACCGTTGCGGCCGTGATATCTTCTCCGGTTTTGTTATCCAGAACCGATATTTCTTCGCCTGCTTTTAGCAACTTACCGATTTTATCAAGGGTTACATACTGCTTGGTTTTGGTGTCATATAATTTACGGTTTGCATATCGTTTAATTTTGTGCATGTCCGCCTCCGTGTCGCTTATTCTGGTCTTTTTCCGAGGTGAATGACCGCCGCTCTCAAACTGATCCACTGTGTGCCGGATCGGCTTGAGCATCGGAACGTTCATCAGGCAGCGCACTGCTTGCTCAGGGCGTTCAGCTTGGTATTGAGTGTGCGCACGGTTCTTGAAAGTTTTTCCATCTCCTTTTTGCTGGGCAGGTTCAATCGATCCGGAACCGACTCAAGATGCCTGTTGATCCCTTTTCCCAGGGTATTCTTTCCGGGAATCCGGTGGGTGATTTCTTTTCCCCTGCCCAGAAGATCATCCAGCATTTTCCGCGTATCTTTCTCAACGCCGGCATAAAAATCCTTGCTGCCGTTCATCACGTTGTTCACAATCTTCCGGAAGTCTTCCCGGGTGCCTTCGGCCAGATCCTTGCCGCCCTCCAGCAGGCTGTTCCATGCCTTTTTAGGATCATTTCTGACGTCCTCAACTAAGCCCTTGCCGTTATCGTAAATATCGCCAAAGGTCTTTGCGGGATCCTTTTGCATACCCATTACAAAGTCTTTGCTTCTCTCAAAGGGTTTTGTGATGTATTTTTCGTTGTATTCCTTTACGGTTTCAATCCAATTCTCTTTCGTCTTCTGCAGGGAACGGACTGCATACAAACGGGGTTCCGGCTTTTTTCCTGTCTTTTTGGTGCTTGCTTTGGTAGCTTGTTTTGTCGTCGCCATGGTTAATTTCCTCCTGGAAAATATTTTTTTGGGGGATTGTTGTCGGTTCATTCTGCCGTGCTGTTGGGTTTAAATATAACGCGTTGCGTCATTTTGTCAAGAATTTTCTAAAATTTTTCTGCATTTTTGTCCCATCGTTAGGGACTGTTCCGCTGATATAAGGTTAACCATTTGAAAACATTGTAGTTTATTTTGGTTGGGGCTCATTATGTGGAATCTGATGTTATGGGTGCTGGCAGTCATTTTTTTGCTGCTGCCGGTGTTTACCTACCTGATTTTCTGGTATGAGGCGGCTAATTCCGTTTACAAGGCAACGCTTTATCGGCGCTCTAATGGTAAGCCGCAATTGTGGTTGTTGAGAGGGATTTTATCCAGCATCTGCACCAATGTTGCGGTGATATGTTTCTTTCCTTTCGGTTTTGTCAGAAGAATGTGGGTGCCGGATCTTGGCCGCACCAAAGGCGGCCCGTCCGTGGTATTGGTACACGGCATCTATCACAATCCCGGTGCATGGGTTTATTATCAATGGCGGCTCAAGCGAAAAGGGTACGGACGAATCTACGCGTTTCGCTACGGAAGCTGGAAGACCGGTTTTTGGGAGATTTACCAAGAACTGGAAACGTGGATGAAACGTGTGGAAGGAGATTCCTCCGGTGAAGATATTGTGCTGGTGGGTCACAGCCTGGGCGGGTTATTGGCCAAAACCTACGCGGGGAGGCGAGGTGAATCCGGGTCGTCCGCCATTCGGCGTGTGATCACTTTGGGAACACCTTTCAAAGGGAGCAAAATGGTGGTGTTCGGTTTTGGCAAGCTGTCGGCGAGCCTGCAATATCAGGGGCCTCTGGTAAAAGAATTGGAACAATATAATCCTTCAACCACCTTACCGTGTGTGGCGCTCTATTCACCTGTGGACAACGTTGTACTTCCCATGGAGTCCCTGGTACCGCCCCCAGGCTGGAAAAAGGAAGAAATGGCCCCATTGTGTCATAATGCAGGACTCTATCACAGACTCACCTTCAACCGTGTGTTTTCATATATCGAGGAGGGCGATTCGAAAAGCGGTTAGGTAAAGGCTTTTGGAATCTTAGCGGAAACCCGTGCCAGGTCTTTCATGAACCAGAAAAGCACTTTTTGAAAGTCCAGGAAAAGCGCCAGGCTGTGGCGGTAGAGGGATCGGGCTTCTTTTATGAAAAGCTTCAAGAGCCGGAAGCGAACCACATCATCCAGCAGCAATGTGATGGCAGCCCAGGTCATATAAGCATCCCGATTGAAGGTTGGGTCCACATCCGAGAGCACGCCCCTCAAGGTGACCATCGCCTTTTCGTACATCATGAGATCCGCTGAAAAAACAACCCCTTCGTGAGTGAACTTCTCAAACAGATATTCAATGGAGGAAAGGATCCCCCTGGTTCCGTGCCCCTGCATTTGAATGGCATCGGCGATGACCTGTTTAATGATTTTTCGCCTGGCGGGATGGGTGGAAAGCTGTCCCTTTGTAATGATGTCGGCCGTGTAAAAGACCAGGTTCGTACTGCCGGCCAAAAGTCCCATAGTGAGCAGGATCATGGCGAACCGTTCAAGTTTGTTTAAATGACCCAGCATCCCCCAGTCATAAAAAATGAGGTGAGGGCGGCCTTTATCAAAGGTATAGGCGATATTTCCCGCATGAGGATCTCCATGAAAAAGCCCTCCTTCCCGAATGTCCTGAATGGGGCGAAGGATGCATGTCTTTGCCAGTGCGCCAGCCAGTTTTCGACGCTGTTTTTTTGAAAGGTGTTGGACATCGGTGATTTTTTCACCCTCGACTCGGGTCATGACGGTCATATGAGGCGTCGATACGGAAAGCCGTTTTGGAACCACCACTGTTTTGTTGTGGCTAAAATGGCGACCCGCACGCTCGATGTTTTTCTGTTCGGATTGAAGGTCTATCTCATTGGCCAGGATCGTACCGATTTGGGCCAGGGTGGCACTGAAATTAAAATCCACCAGACCCCACTCCCCTTTATGGCTGTCCAGGAAAACCATGAGTTGGTCCAAAAGGGCCAGGTCTGCGGCCATGTCTTTTTTGACCTTGGGTTTAACGATTTTTAATACAGCCCGAATTCCCTTTTCTTTGCTTCCCGATGCAACTTTCGCCGGCACCACCGCGCAGACCGAGGCTTCGGCCAGAATGCGTTTTTCAGGTATTACAACCTGTTTCGTTAAGTGTTTGCCAATTTCCTTAAACAATGAGGGGCGGATCTGAGCGTAATTTACGGTCCTGATATTGTCTTCCAGATCAATGAGTTCTTTCTTGAAGGCCGGATCCACCCCCGGGCTCCGGCAGACGATCTGGCCCAGTTTTTGAAGTGTCGGCATATCTTTGATCAGGGTAAAAAGACGTTTTCCGAAAGAAGCGTCCTCCAAAAGCAGTTGATCAACGATTTTGGGGGCGAGCCGTGAGAGGGGCATTGCCGACATCATGAAGACCATGCCTTCCCTTACCACCGGTTGATATGGGGTGTAGCGTTCAGGTAGAAAGGATTCGATTCCGGTTGACAAGACAACTTGTCTCACCAGAGTTTCCAGCATGCCGCTCGACTTGGCGTTTTTGAGCAGTTTCATGGCGCGCCGCCGCATTCTGGAAAGCGTTGGTTTTCGATCGTTGTGGGGTTTCAAAATACCCATCAGCGTCATCATAATCATTTCATTCGCTACTGGGGAATCGGGGAGGCCGCGGGGATTACGGGTTGCACCCGGTTCGATCACGTCGCCACTTTGTCTTGCTGCAGGTTCCATGAACAAAATTCACCAAGGGTTTAGGGCTCCTTGAAAGATACCGCACAGCGTCATTTTGTCAACAGGGTGTTTCATTTGAAAAGGGCGGGTCCCTTGGCCGGCTCAGTGTAAGGGTGGATAAAGAAAAGGTGGGCATTTTCAGACAAGCATTTTTTCCACTTGTTCATTCAGCCGCCGAATTTGTCCGGCCAGTGCTTTGGGTCCTTCACTCCGGGCGTTTTGGAGATCCCTTCCCCATCGTTGAAGCTGGGCCGTATCGATTTTGCGAACATTATTTTCCCGGGCCCACTCCATTCCGATTTTTTTTCCGAGGTTTTCCAGTAAATTTCCCATGTTCCCTCTTTCCTCGGGTGGAAGACCTTTAAGGATTTCATTCATACGGGCTTTCCAGCCCTTAACAAGAAATGTGCCTTCATAAAACTTCTTGTACCATTCCTGCTGGTCTTTGTTGGCCATTTGCAGTCCCCCTCAAAGCACAAATCAGGATCTGAAGAAACGTCTTAGATTTGCGCTGCTACTACCATAAATTGCCCATGGGATCAAGCATCCGATAGCTTTGGTATTGAGTTAAATGATGATGGCACGCCGTTTCCGTGTGATTTTTCCGTGCCTTGAATCCTTGATGAAATGGCGGAATTGTGCTAACCACACTCGAAAGACAAAGAACAATTTTTCGGTTCATCAGAAAGTGTCTCCAAATGGGCATTCAAACCACCGCCACAAAAATGTTCCTGCAACTGGATGAGGAAAAGCGGGAAAGGGTTCTTCGCGCCGCCATCAATGAGTTTGCGGATAAGAACTATAACAACGCCAGTATGAATGTGGTGGTTAAATCCGCCGGCATTTCAAAAGGGGCGCTTTTTAAATATTTTAAAAATAAAGCGGGCCTGTTCGCGTTTGTATATAAAATGGCCCTGGGCCGCGTAAAGGACTATCTCAGACAGGTGCGCGACGAAAGTGAGGGGGAGGATTTTTTCAGGCGTCTTCAGAAGGTGATGCTGGCCGGCCTTGATTTTACCCATGCCCATCCCGGTCTGGCGGCCGTTTATTACCGTATTGTGTTCACAGGGGATTCGCCTTACAAGCGGGAGATTGTGGAAGAAGTCCACCGGGAGTCCTTGGCGTTTATCGAATCCCTGATTCAAAAGGGAATTGAACGAGGCGAATTGAGGGCCGATCTGGATCCCGGGCTTTCGGCATTTCTGGTGGAGGCCGTGGTGGACCGTTTTGTTCATGCGCACCATGCGCAGTTTCAAGGCAGGAACAGCAGCAATCCCCGGATTTCGCGGATGGATCCCGGTCGCGAGATCGAAGATATCCTGGAAATTCTGAGAAACGGTATGGTTCAATGAACCTGTGGATAGTTGCCGCCATGGCGGAAGAACTGTCGCTGCTGATCGGAGAAACCGGCGCCCGTTCCAAAGGACGCGTGGGTGGTTCGCCATGGTTTGCAGGCGCTTTAGGGGACTGTGTCGTCAACCTGGGAGTGACCGGGGTGGGTGTTGCTTCTGCCTGCATGGCGCTGGGTGCTTTCTGCACCATGCTGCAGCCGGATCTTATGGTGATGGTGGGGTCGGCCGGTTCACTGCCTGATTCCGGTCTGGGAACAGGGGACATGGTGGTGGCGGAAACAGAGATCCTGGCGGAACTGGGTGTTGTGACAGGCCCGGGTACGGGAGATGCCCGGACCATTAAGCTTCCGGGGGTTGTACAGGAAATTAACCTGGATCAAGCGGTTTCTTCCCGTTTGTTCCATCATGCCGTGAATCTGGCCAAGACCGCTTACGGCAGGTCCCTGACCGTCGTGGGAGTTTCGGCTGGCGTTCATCAGGCCCGGGATCGGTCAAGACATTTTCAAGCGCTGGCTGAAAACATGGAGGGGTATGCACTGGCCATGGCAGGAGAGTGTTTCGACTGTAAGACCGCTGAAATCAGGGGCATCAGCAACAAGGCGGGCGATCGTGACAAATCCCGGTGGGATTTTGAAAATGCCATCATTCCACCACAGAAAGCTTTACTTGAATATTTAAAGGAAACAATTTGAAAACACTAAGTATCGGATACTCAACGTGCCCCAATGACACTTTCATATTCGCGGGGCTTGCCATCCATGACAAGGATGCATTGCTGGCCTTTGATCCGGTCCTGGCAGATATAGAGACCCTGAACCGATGGGCGCTGGAAGGACGGGTGGATATTTCCAAGCTGTCATTTTTTGCATTCGGCAAGGTGAGAGAACAATATGCCCTGCTTCATTCCGGGGGCGCGCTGGGACGGGGTTGTGGACCCATACTGGTGGCACGACGCGAAAACGACCTGGAACAGTTAAGAGACGGCACCGGAAAATACACCATCGCGGCACCCGGAAATCTGACAACGGCGCGGTTGCTTCTGACCCTTTTTCTGGGATATGAACCCCAATTCCGGCAGATGGTCTTTTCCAACGTTATGCCGGCGGTCAGGGACGGTGAAGCGGATTTCGGGCTTGTCATCCACGAGGGAAGGTTTACACTGGATGCCTACGGTCTGCAGTCCGCCCTGGATCTGGGCCAGTGGTGGGAAGAAGAAACCGGATTTCCCATTCCCCTGGGCGGCATTGCCGTTCGCCGAAATCTGGGGAGCAGTGTGGCACGGCAAGTGGATCAACGGATTCAAAAATCTCTTTTACTGGCGGAAAGTGAGTTTTCCATGGTCAATGATTACGTCAAGGCCCATGCGCAGGAAATGGCGTCAACGGTGATTCAGCAGCACATCGATCTTTATGTGAACCGTTTCACCAGGGAATTGGGAGACGAAGGGGAAAAGGCCGTCAGAGTTCTGCTTCAAAGGGCGGAGTCCGCGGGTTTGTTGACACCCTGTGATTTGCCTTTGCTGGCATACTGAGACCGTTGCCGGTCAGAAAACGGAGATGGGTAATCGACGGATGAGCTGGAAAAATCTTTATGCCGACCGGGTTGGCGCCATGGCACACGGCGATGTGGCCGGAATGTTGAAACTCTCTGAACGACCCGATGTGATCTCCTTTGCAGGGGGGCTTCCCGATCCGAATGTTTTCCTTCTTGATGAAATCAGGGACGTTTTTGATGCGGTTTTTGCGGAAAACGGAAAAACCGCCCTGGGGTATGGACCCACGAAGGGCATCACTTCCCTGAGGGAGTGGCTGGCCGATAAAATGACCCGGTCCGGCAGACCGGCAAAGGTGGATGAATGCCTGGTGACCACGGGCGGTATTGCGGCCCTGGACCTGATCTGCAAAGTTTTGATGGACCCAGGCGATACGGTCATCGTGGGAAAACCTTCCTATCTGGCAGCCTTACACGTTATCAGAAGCTATCAGGGCCGGTTTGCGGGGGTCCCGGTGGATGAGCGGGGAATGCAGCCGGAAGCCCTGAGATCGACCCTTGAAGCGCTTAAAGGTTTATCGGTGCGCCCTAAATTTATCTATCTGGTTCCTTCGTTTCAAAACCCTAAAGGGGTTACCATGCCTGGAAGCCGGCGAAACAGAATCGTCGAGACAGCGTCTAAATACGGTGTGCCCATCATCGAGGATGCAGCGTACCGGGATCTGCGATTTGAAGGGGAGGCGCCGCCGATACTTGCCTCCCTGGATTCTGAAAATGTGATATTTATCAATACGTTTTCCAAGATTTTCAATCCCGGCGTGCGTATCGGCTGGATTACGGCACCGGCGTCCTTCATCGAAACGCTCACATTGGCCAAGCAGGGACAGGATCAATGTGCTTCAACCATTGGACAGTATGCGGCCCTTGCATTTGCTTCAACGGGTTTAATTAAGAAACAGATTGCGGGTGCTGTAAAAACCTACCGCCAAAAACGGGATGCCATGCTGGCGGCATTGGAGAAATTCTTTCCTCAAAACGCACACTGGACCATTCCGGAAGGCGGGTTTTATACCTGGGTGACTTTTTCAGATGGTGTCGACACCGACAGCCTGCTCCCCCAAGCCATTGATGAAGTTTCGGTGGCCTATGGCGCGGGTCCGGCGTTTTTTTATGATCGTGGCGGAAAAGAACACATGCGGCTCAGTTACAGTTACGTGCCTGTTTCACAAATTGAGGCGGGTATAGAAAGACTTGCGGGTTTTCTGTCTAAAAACCGTGTATTCTAAAGGAAAATCAGGAGAAATGCTTATGGACCAGTCGAACGATACGCATCTCAAATCAGTGGGCTACATTCTATGGCTCTTCGGTTTCACGGGATCCCATCGGTTTTACTACGGGAAGCCGGTTTCAGGGACCATCTGGTTTTTTACTTTCGGGCTTTTCCTGATCGGCTGGATCATCGATTTTTTTCTGATTCCTTCCATGGACCGCCTGGCGGATTTCAGATATCAGGATGGGGAACTGGACTACAGCGTTACATGGATTCTCCTCACTTTCCTGGGATTCTTCGGTATCCATCGGTTTTACATGGGAAAGTGGTTGTCTGGTATCATTTACCTGTTGACGGGCGGGATTTTCGGTCTCGGATATCTCTATGATCTCTGGACCCTCAATGAACAGGTTTCACTCATCAACAGCGGCACCTGATTCCCACAACGAAGCGGAAATCAGAAAAGTCCTCCAATGACTGCCAGAAGCAGGCTGGCCGATACCAGGCTGTTGACTTTGAAAAAAGCCAGGTCTATGTGTGTTAAATCTTCTGGCGTTATCAGCCGGTGCTCCCAGAACAGGAGCGCCCCAGGGATGATTGAGAGAAGATAAAAGCCTACCCCCAGGGAAGCCAAGGCGCCCGCCAGAATAAACAGTACAAAAGCCGCAATATGACTTAACGATGCCAATTTAAGCGCCTTTTGAGCACCCAGGTGGGCGGGGATGGAATGGAGCCCCATTTTTCTGTCAAATTCCACATCCTGGCAGGCGTACAGAATATCGAACCCCGCTGTCCAGAAGATGACGCCCAGTCCCAGTACGACGGGTGCAGCAGCAATAGAACCGGTTGCGGCGATCCACCCCGCCACGGGCGCCATGCCCAGGGCCAGGCCGAGAAAATAGTGGCAGAGGTGCGTGAACCGCTTGGTGTAAGAGTAGCCCAGAAGCACCAGCAGGGCCAAAGGCGCCAGTTTCCCGCAAAGGGGATTGATGGCCCAGGAAGCCGCCAGAAAAACGGCAATTGAAACGAGGACCAGCCCCCACACGCGGGTTACGGAAAGCGTTCCCGATGGAATCTCCCGATTGGCCGTTCGCGGGTTTTTCGCGTCCAGATGACGGTCAGCGATGCGGTTGAAGGCCATGGCCGAGGCCCTGGCCGCGGTGAATGCCACCGCCATGAGCAGCAAAGCGGTAATGGGTGGCAGTCCGCGGGCTCCCAGAACGGCACCGGTGAGGGCCAGGGGCAGGGCAAATAGGGTGTGTTCAATCTTGACCAGGGAAAAAAGGGATTTCAGCATCAGAGTCCGAGCCTGCTCCAGATATCGTCTATTCTTTGAACGATATGGGGCGACATTTTGATGCGTTTCGGCCAGTTGCGATCATATCCTTCGGTGGGCCATTTGGCGGTGCAGTCCATACCCATTTTGGTTCCTATGTGGGGCAGAGTGGATGCATGATCCAGCGCGTCGACCGGACCTTTGACAGTGGTGATGTCCCGCCCTGGATCCACATTGCCCCCCAGGTGAAAGAGTACCTGAGAAAGATCCTGAACATCCACGTCTTGATCAAACACAAAAATCATTTTGGTAAACATCATTTGACCCAGCCCCCATATGGCCTGCATAACCTTGTGGGCGTGGCCCGGATACCGCTTTTTAATGCTTACAAAGCAAAGGTTGTGAAAACAGCCTTCCACCGGCAGGTTCATGTCAACGATTTCCGGAAGCTGTTGTTTGATCAGCGGCAAAAAGAGCCTCTCGGTGACCTTGCCCAGCCACTGGTCCTCCATGGGCGGATATCCCACAATGGTGGCGGGATAGATGGGATCCTTTCGGTGGGTGATGGCAGTGAGGTGAAAGACCGGGTACCTGTCCGCCGGTGAATAGTATCCCGTATGGTCTCCAAAGGGCCCTTCGCTCCGCAATTCACCCGGATTAACATATCCCTCCAGCACCAACTGGCTTTCGGCGGGGACTTCCAGATCGTTGGTCACGCATCTGACGGTTTCCACCGGTTTTTGCCGCAGAAAACCGGACAACAACAACTCATCCACGCCATCCGGGAGAGGTGCCGTGGCGCAGTACGTGGTGACCGGGTCCGGACCCAGGGCCACGGCCACGGGGAACGGTTCTCCGGGGGCACTTTCCCGGTAATGGTCGGCGCCGTCCTTGTGAACGTGCCAGTGAAGCCCCGCGGTTCTTTCGTCGTAAACCTGCATCCGGTACATGCCGAGGTTGCGTCTGCCCGTTTTGGGATGATGGGTGATGACCACCGGCAGGGTGATGAAAGGGCCGCCGTCCTCGGGCCAACAGGTGAGGACCGGAAGTGTCTTCAGATCCGGATTTTCGGTAATGATAATTTCCTGGCAGGGAGCCCGTTTAACGGTTTTGGGAAATATATTGGCCACTTCCTTGAGCCTGGGCAGCAGCTTCAATTTTTCCACCCATCCCTTTGGTGGCCCCATCTCAAGAAAACGGGCAAACCTCCCGCCCAAATCATCGAGGGTTTCAATATCAAATATGGCCTGAATCCTTTCGAGGTTTCCGTAAAGGTTGGTGAGCACCGGAAAACCGGAATCCGTGGGGTTTTGAAAGAGGAGGGCAGGGCCATTCTGCTTGACCACACGGTCCGTGATTTCGGCGATTTCGAGATACGGGTTCACGGGTTCCGCGATTTTAACCAGCTGCTGTTTCGCCGCCAACATTTTGATCGGTTCTTGAAGATTCTTAAAAGGCATGTGGGCCTCCATTCTGCATGTCATCAAAAATTGGATCCAAATCCAAGTGGTTGGCGGACACAATGGTTTCGGCCGCCTCTTTTGGACTTTTTACGTCCACATCCAGGTAAATCATGGTACTATGGTTCCCCGGCCGAAGGGTTCCCAGATCAGGATACCCTAAGGCTTTGGCGCCGTTCACCGTTCCCATCCTTAAAATGACATCGGGGCTCAGGGCCGGATAATGGTTGCGGATAAACCGCATTTCGTCAAAAAGGCTGAGGGTGGGTGCCGAGGCAAGGGAGTCCGTGCCCAGGGCCGGTTGAATCCCCGCTTTTAGAAACCCTTCAATATCCGGCAGTTTTTCGTGCAGCATCCAGTTGGATCGGGGGCAAAGGCATATGTGTGCGCCGGTTTCAGCCAGTGCTGCCATTTCCTTTTTGTTGATTTCCAGCAGATGCACGGCAATGGTATTCTGATCCAGCAATTTCGTATCAAGGGCCATTTGAACGGGTCGTTTCCCCAAAGATTCCCAGCCTGAAAAATCGATGCCCATGCGGGTCATAAAGTCGGCCCAGGCCCCTTTCCCCGTCTGGATAAATTCCAATTCTTCCCGGGACTCGGCCAGATGAAAAGAGAATCGTTGCTTCAGTCGCTCATTCGCCTTCTGAACGCGTTTAAGAAGGACCGGGCTGGTGGTATGGGGTGCGTGTCCCGCAAACGCGTGGCAAATGCCTTTTGCGTTGGGGGGGAGGGGTTGCAGTTCCCGATCATTGCCGAGGCATTCGATCCATATGGTTGCCGCGAGCCCGGCCCCCTCAAAAGCATCTGCTACCGGGATATGGGGACCGAACTCGCCCACCAGGGCCGTACCGGATGCTTTCAATGTCGCTATTCCCCTTTGAACGGTTTTTAAGGCGTCTTCACTGCTTTGGCTGTTGCGGTTTTTTATGAGGGATTCGACCCATTTCAAAAACCCTTCGCTGGATTGATTCCTGGCGGCGTCCGAAAGAGTGATATGGGTATGGGCATTCACCAGGGAAGGCATGAGAATGCCGTCGCCATGGTCAATGACGCTTCCTTCCGTGGCTTTAGGGGTGCCGCTTTGTACATCCAGAATTCGGTTTCCCATAACCACAACGCGGCCGTTTTCAACCCAGTGCCCCGGTTCGACCATGACCCAGCGGGCGCGGTGAGTGACGGGGGTCATGACCTCTTTTTCACGCCCTTATTCACGTTATTGTAAAGGGTGTCCCTTTGAACGGCTTCAAAACCGGCCGTTTCAATGAGACGGATAATTTCCGCCTGGTTCATGGCGTTTCTGACCCCCGCGGAGGCCACCACATTTTCCTCAATCATGGTGGATCCCATGTCGTCGGCGCCGAAATGAAGGGCGATCTGCCCGATATGGTGTCCCTGGGTGACCCAGGAGGCCTGAACGTGGGGCACGTTGTCCAGGAAAATTCGGGAGATAGCCAGGGTCTTGAGATAAGTGGTGCCGCCGGCGGCACGGCCGGACAGGGTGCTTTTTCCTGGCTGATAGGGCCAGGGAATAAAGGCGGTGAAGCCTCCGGTTTTATCCTGAAGATCCCGAATGGCCGCCAGATGCAGCATTCTCTCTTCGAGCGTTTCAATGGTACCGAACATCATGGTGGCGGTGGTTGGAAGGCCCAGGTGGTGTGCCGTTTCCATGACCTCAAGCCATTGTGATGTGGTTGCTTTTTCGGGGGAAATCTTTTGCCTCACCCGGTCCACCAGAATCTCCGCGCCACCGCCCGGGATTGAGCCGAGACCCGCTTTCTTGAGCCGCTTTATGACCTCACGAATTTCCATGCCTTCCGAGCGGGCCATAAAAATGATTTCCGGCGGGGAAAAACCGTGTACATGAAGTCCCATGCTTTTCATGAGAGCCACTCGCCGTTCGTGATGCCCAAGGTCCAGGTCCGGATTGAGTCCTCCCTGGTACAATATCTGGGTGCCTCCCAGCGAAAGGGTTTCTTGGCATTTGGCGTTGAGGGTGTCCCGGTCCATGACGTAAGCGGCCGGGTCGCCCTTTTCTTTATAGAAGGCGCAGAACGCGCATCCTGATACGCAGATATTGGTGTAATTGATGTTGCGATCCACCGCGTAAGTTACCACGAGGCGCGGATTGTACCTGAAACGGGCGTTTCGCGCCAGTTGCCCCAGCGTGAGGAGATCGGCCTTCTCGTGCAAAAAAAGTGCCTCGTCCGGATCCAGCCGAAGACCCCGTGCCGCTTTTTCAATGGTTGATTTAAGTGTTGCTGGGTTCATTTTCGCTCACTGTGTTTGGATGCTCTGGTGAAAGGTGTCCCGCTCTTCAGGCACGAGGCCTGCCTCTTGAATCATTTCAACCAGTCGTGTTCGGGTCAACCCGGGGGCTGTGGCGGCACCGGCCTGATGGGCAATCCGCTCCTTTACAATGGTCCCTTCCAGATCGTCGGCGCCGAAATGAAGGGCTGTTTGCGTGAGTTTTAAGCCCAGCATCACCCAGTAGGCCTTGATGTGATCAATGTTGTCCAGGATCAGCCGTGAGGCTGCTATGGTTTTGAGGATGTCCACACCGGTGGGACCCGGCAAATGGGCCAAAGGCGTATTTTCCGGATGAAAGGGAAGGGGGATAAAGGCTCTGAAACCTTTTGTCAGATCCTGCTGCTTTCGCAGTCGAAACAGGTGCATGACGCGCTCTTCCATGGTTTCCATATGCCCGAAAAGCATGGTGGCATTGGTGCCGATGCCTAACTTATGGGCTTCTCCATGAATTTCCAGCCATCGGTCCGCGGAGATTTTGCGGGGAAAGAGCGCTTCCCGAACCCGCTCTGAAAAGACTTCGGCGCCCCCACCCGGCATGGCGGCAAGGCCCGCTGTCTTGAGCTGTTTCAGACAATCCAGCGAGGAAATGCCGGCGCCTTTGGCCATGTGATCGATTTCGACCGCCGTAAACGCTTTCAATTTGAGACCGGGTCGGGCCTGGGTCAGCGCTTTCAGCAAACCCGTATAGTAATCGAGGTCGAGACGGGGATGACAACCCCCCACCACATGGACTTCCCTCAAGTGGGCCACGGGGCTTTGGGCGATGGCCGCCGCTGCCTCCTCGTGGGTGTAGGTGTGCGCGTCCTTGGCGTCGGGGGAGCGGTGGAAGGCACAGAAACGGCACCTGCTTTCACACACATTGGTGTAATTGAGATGTTGGTTGGAGATAAAAAAAGCCTTGTCGCCGTATCGTGACCCTTTGACGGCGGATGCGATCCGCCCCAAACCCATGAGATCCTTTGTCTGAAAGCAGGCGAGACCGTCTTCGGGCGTGAGACGTTCCCCGCTCAGGACTTTTTCGCCCACAGCCCGAACAGCGGGATCCGTCATGGTGTCAACGGCAACTTCATCTATGCATTCACCGGCAGGTTTATTCATTTTCATATAAAACCGTCTTTCAGCCGTAACCCGGCAAAGGAAAACAGGAAACCGGCGGGTTCGACTTTTGTCTTGACAAGGGTGACCACCTGGTCAACAATAAATTCCCATAGGCCTGTTGGCAAGTATTTTTTTGAAAAAAGCGAGGAAATAAAATGGTTCATTTGACAATCAGACGTGTTTTCAATTTGCTGGCGTCAGCACTCCTTATTGTTTTTGTAAATTCGGCATTCGCTTTTGCGGATGAAAAAATTCAGGTGGGGGCACTTCGACTGACATCATCCGCCCCTCTGTTTATTGCGGCCGAAAAGGGGTACTTTACGGATGAAGGCCTTAATGTGGAACTGAAATTCATGAAATCAGCGCAGCCCGTGGCCATGGCACTGGCATCGGGTGATATCGACGTGGGGGCGACCGGGTTGACGGCCGGGCTTTACAACGCCGCTGCCAACGGGCTGAATGTCAGCATCGTGGCGGATAAGGGGCGTATCTGGCCGGAATACCGGTTGATTGCCTTGATGATCAGCAATGAGGCCTGGAAGAAGGGTGTCAGGACGCTTGCTGATCTGAAAGGGAAACGGGTGGGTGTGACGCAGATGGGGTCCACCTTTCACTACATACTGGGCAACATTCTGAGTCAAAACGGAATGGACTTGAAAGATGTTAACGTCACGCCCTTGGGCGGAGTCAAAAACATGATGGATGCGGTGGCCGCCAACCGAATTGAAACGGCTTTTATGGTGCAGCCTTTTTGTACGGTAATGGAAAAAAAGGGGATGGGGCATGTGATGCTGTGGGCCGGCAATGAGATGCATTACCAGATCGCCGCCATTTTTTTTTCCGAAAAAATGATCGAAAATGAAGCGCTCAGCCTGAAATTTCTGCGGGCCTATATTCGCGCCTGCCGATTTTATTATGACAACTGTCTGACCAGGAAGGACGGCGTTTTGGTCAAGGGCACGGGATTTGATGAAGCGATCGGCTATATCGCCAAATACACCTCGCGGAAGCCTGCTCTCATTGCCCTTGGGCTCAATTATAACGATCGAAACGGCAAGCTTTTGGCCCAGGACATTCAACGGCAGATCGATTGGTACCATTCCCATAAAATGGTTGGAAAAAAACTGGATGCCAGGCGAATCGTTAATCTGGAACCGTGGCAAAAAGCCTCTAAGAGCCTTGATGGGAAGTGATGAGAGCGCTCATCAAAAATATTTCAAAACAGTTTAATAACCGAGATGGAACCATCCTCAAAGCCCTCGAAGGCGTCAATCTGACCATTTCCGAAGGGGAATTTGTGGCGGTGGTAGGGCGTTCCGGATGTGGAAAATCAACACTATTGAATATTGTTGCGGGTCTTTTGTCCGCCTCCGAAGGTGACGTTATTTTTGACGAACTTTCAGATGGTAACCGTCCGCTTACATCGGTGGTGTTTCAGGATCTGGCACTTTTCCCATGGCGGAATGTCAAAAAGAACATTACGTACGGCCTGGAGGAGCAAGGTGCTGCCAGAGAAACACGGAACGCCCGGGCCAGGGAATTGATTGCACTGGTGGGGCTTTCGGGGTTTGAAAATCACTATCCGCATCAGCTTTCGGGCGGCATGAAGCAGCGGGCGGCCATTGCCCGGGCCATGGCGGTCAATCCAGAGTTGCTGCTTATGGATGAGCCATTTTCGGCATTGGATGCGCAGATCCGCATGGATATGCAGTTGGAGCTTTCCAGAATCTATGATACCACCGGCCAGAGCTTTCTATACATCACCCATTATATCCCGGAAGCGGTTTTTCTGGCGGACCGGGTGGTGGTGATGGGCGGAAAACCGGGTCGAATCTTGAATATTGTCCCCATCCATCTGCCCCGGCCTCGGGAAGAAAAAGTCAAAGTCTCTCCGGATTTTGTCAATTATCTGGACCTGATCTGGAGCGAGGTCCGAGGAAAACCCCAAAGGTTGGGTGCAGACCGATGACAACCCGCCAAAAGGTGGTGAAAGACAAAACGGGCTTCCTGGTGCGGCACCACAATTTCCTTGTGAGCTGGGCATCGGTGGCGGTTGCTTTGGGGCTGTGGGAGGTGTTAGGTCGTTCAGGCCTTGTGCCGCCGCTGTTCCTTCCCGGTTTTTCGGCGGTGCTGGCTTCGGGATACGAGATGGTGGCAAACGGCGAAATTTTCGGCCACCTTTTCGCCAGTTTGTGGCGGATCGGGTGGGGGTTTTTCCTGGGGGCCGGCGCAGGGATTGTTACCGGTGTTGCGGTGGGATATTTTCAATTGGCCGATGACATTGCGAGACCTCTGGTGGCGGCCACCTATCCCATTCCCAAGATTGCCATTCTGCCGCTGTTGATCTTGTGGCTGGGAATCGGTGAAGGTTCAAAGGTGGCGGTGATTGCACTGGGGGTTTTTTTCCCGGTGGTGATCAATGTGCGGGCCGGCGTCAGAAATGTAGACCCGTTGCTCATCAAAGCGGCTCTTTCGCTCGGTTCCGGCCCTTTCAATGTGATTCGTAGAGTGATTCTGCCCATGACACTTCCAATGATGTTTGCCGGTCTTAAACTGGGGGTGGGGATTGCGCTGTTGCTGGTGGTGACGGCGGAAATGATTGCCGCGGACAAAGGAATCGGGTTTCTGATCCTTTCATCGGCGGATCTTATGCAGACAACCCGTCTGCTCTTCGGCATTATGGTCGTTTCGGGCTTGGGGATTTCCTTTGCCTGGATCCTGGATAGGCTGGAACAACTCCTGATCCCATGGCGTGAATAATTGCACAAAGTTCTTATTGACATGCATTTAAGAACATGCTAGTTGATTTTTGTCTTATGGATGCGGGAAATGTGTGCCCGTGTCCAAGGCTTTGTTGGAATTCGATGGTCTGCAAATGAAGGCAGCCATATTGTTGGAAGCGTGTTTTTTTCGTTAACCCATATCAGAAAGAAATAGGAGAATAAGAAATGATTAAACCCCATGGATCTGATACCCTGAACCCTTTGTATGTTGAAGATGACGCCAAGCGTGCCGCGCTGATCAAGGAAGCGGAAGGCCTTCCCTCCATCGTCATCAGCTCCGCTGCCGCCGGTAACGCTGTAATGCTCGGCTCCGGATACTTTAATCCGCTGACCGGTTTCATGAACAAAGCCGATGCCATGGCCGTGGCCAAAGATATGCACATGGCGAACGGTTTTTTCTGGCCCACCCCCGTGCTCAACATGGTGGAAGACGCCAGCGCCGTTAAAGATGCCAAGCGTATTGCCCTTCTGGACCCCAATGTGGAAGGTAATCCGGTCATCGCCATACAGGACGTGGAAGCCATTGAAGAATACACCGATGATGAGATGAGCACCATGACCGAGAGTATTTTCAGAACCCTCGATATGGAGCATCCCGGCGTCAACGCATTTAACACCGTCGGTAAAATCGGTATCTCCGGTCCCATCCAGGTGCTGAACTACTCCTATTTTGACAAGGAATTCCCTGAAACCTTCCGGACCGCCGTGCAGATCCGCGATGAAATCGGCAAACTGGGCTGGGAAACAGTGGTGGCCTTTCAGACCCGTAACCCCATGCACCGAGCCCATGAGGGCCTGACCAAAATGGCCATGGAAGCGGTAAACGCTGACGGCGCCGTCATCCACATGCTCCTGGGCAAACTGAAAAAGGGCGACATTCCTGCTGACGTCCGTGATGCCGCCATCCGTAAAATGGTTGAACTCTATTTCAAGCCTAACACCTGCCTGATTACAGGATATGGATTTGATATGCTCTATGCCGGTCCCAAAGAAGCCGTGCTCCATGCCGTATTCCGTCAGAACATGGGCTGCACCCACTTGATCGTGGGACGTGATCATGCGGGCGTGGGTGACTACTACGGCGGTTTTGACGCTCAGACCATTTTTGACGACATCACCAAAGACGATCTGCTTATCGACATCTACCGCGGCGATCATACCGCCTACTCCAAGAAACTGGGTAAAGTGGTCATGATGGGCAGCGTAAAAGATCACACCAAGGACGACTGGGTATTCCTGTCGGGCACCAAGGTTCGCGAGATGCTGGCCGCCGGCCAGGATCTGCCCCCCGAATTTGCCCGTCCGGAAGTGGCCAAGATTCTGATGGAGTACTACCAGTCGGAAGCCGCCAAGTAGTTCTGATCCCCAGGGATCAAGTTAACCGATGAAAAAAAGCGCTCGCCTGATTTCAGGTGGGCGCTTTTTTTGTACCAAAACCTGCAGTTAGCTGTTAGCCTTTAGCTCAAAGCTATCAGGCGGTTGTATGCTTTCACTTCTATTGGAACTCACATTTTCTGATGTTGGCCTATTATAGCTAATCAACTTATATTGGTGGCTAATAGCTCACGTTTAATCGCTTTCGTAAAAGCTATCATTTGATTCTGCAAACGTCCTGGTGACGTTAAGATCATCTCTGCTGACAGTAACCATTTATTTGGGCAAACTTCTGTTTTTGACTTCGCCGGTTTTGATCTCGTAATTTTGAATAGTTGTGGTCGGAGAAATTTTCAGATTTGCTTCAAGGCCGAAAGGCCCGTTTGACAGACATAAGGCATAACTGAACTTTTTG
>JAJDOH010000191.1 GCA_022340265.1 Deltaproteobacteria bacterium
CCCTCGAAGAAAAACGCATCTGCCGTCTCTGGAACCGGTACGGCAAGGCCATAGACCTACAGGCCCGCGCCAACGGCCTTACAACAAACAGCGCGCTGGCGGTCTTCTCCGTGGAATCGGGAAGCGCCTATGACCCGGCCACGGGCCTTCTCATCATCCGCTACGAACCCCACATCTTCAGACGCAGATCCGGACGGGACGTTCCCTGGAGACGGGGAGGACAGCGACAGGAATGGCTGAGCTTCTCCCGGGCCTATGATGTGGACAGGGAAGCGGCACTATCCTCATGCAGTTACGGTCTGCCGCAACTCATGGGATTCAACTGGGAGGTCACCGCCCATGCAAACGCAAAGGACATGGTGCTGGCCTTTCAGCGATCCTGCGAAGAACAGATTGCCGGCTTTTTCGGATTTGTAGAAGCCAACCATCTGCTGCGGTTCATTGAAGCGCAGGACTGGCGCGATTTCACCAGGCACTATAACGGCCCCGGCAATGTGGACGTGTACTCGGGCCGCCTGATCCGGGCCTTGAAGGTCATCGAAAGCCTGGAGCAGGATGGGGCCGTGTTTGCGCTGACGGATTAGGAAGCGAAGCGCCTTATAAAACCGGCAACGGATTTCCTCAACATGAAAGGAGGAGCCAATGGAATACCCGGAGATCGGAGACAAGGTCACCACGGAACAGGCACTGGATCTGTGCCGCCATTTCAAGCTGGACTACCTCGCAGGTCGCATTGAGGCCCACCCCGAACTATACAAGCACTGGAAATTTGACGGCTGTTCCGGCCTTCCAGATGAAATCATGGGGTTGTTCACGGGGTGCGACTGGCGGGACATCACCTACAAATGCTGTCTGCCCCATGATCTCTGTTACGGATACGGGGAGCTGGGAAATGAAATGGAACGAAAACGGGTGGACGTGAAATTCTCAAGCGACCTGGTCACCAAAGCGGGCATGAAAGAATGGCAGGCCGCTGCGTTCCTGGCCGGTGTGCGGATCGGGGGCGCGGAAGCATTCGGACTGTCCTTTTCATGGGGATTCGCACACCGAAAGCAAACGTAACCGGTGTGTCCTGTGCTTCCCTTATGAATGGCATTGGCGAAATCCGTTCCATTTGCACCCGGCGCTCTTTGACCTGCGACGGATCATAGATCGAGATCATCCAGCGGGCTTGCCACGCCATGGGCGCCCTGCCCGAGGACATGGGTGTAGATCATGGTGGTTCGCACATCGCTGTGCCCCAATAACTCCTGAATGGTCCGAATATCATAATTGGCCTCTAATAGATGTGTTGCGAAACTATGCCGAAACGTGTGGCTGGTAACACGTTTTATGAGCTGAGATTTTTGGACGGCCTTTTTCAGCGCCTTTTGGACAAGGCTTTTGCTATGGCAAACGTCATTTCTACGACCTTTCTATATTTATACAGGTTTGGGGAAAGGGCACGTCTACACCGTGAAGCAGCCCAGAAATATCATCGATTTTGGCGGTTAGGTTAGATCATATATTTAAGTATTGTTCATAAGCTCTTTACTGCATCCCCACGGTATGATATTGGTATTGTAAATCGGCTTATCAGAGAAGTTTAGATGAAGAGGAAGATTAGTTGGCCCGAATAACACCTTCAGTCACACGCGCACTCAGGATCTTGGAACTATTTCTAAATGATCAATATCCATTGCCCGTTCCCGAAATTGTCTCACGTCTCGGCACCCATTTACAACCATAATGAAAAGATGGTCGCGGCGATGAGTATTTCGGTGCCTGTCTCGCGGATTACATTAGCCAAGCAGGCTGAACTGGCGGTAATTATACGTAAAGGGGCTGAGGAAGTATCGCGAAACCTTGGATATGAGGGTTGCCCTGGAGAGGAGCCCTAAAACAATTTTGCTTTTCCACCGTTGGTTCCTGAGTCGGCGGGCGAAAAATACACAGCTTGCAACTTTTGCGGGCGGATTCGAAAGAACATTACCTGATGATTAGATTGACAAAGTAATTGTCTAGGATATTAAGCCCTTATAACACATAAAGCATGGAGCTGACAATGATCAAAAACATTCAAGTAGATAAACTTTCCTGGTCGCAACATCCTATTTTCGAGGACCTTCTTATCAAAAAACTGCTCACCCACGCAGAAGACAATGTGGATCTGAGCATTGTGATGGTGAACGTTAAGAAAGGTTCGCAGATTCCGGCCCATATCCATGAGCAAGACGACATCGTCTACCACTTGCAGGGAAAGGGGAAAATGTGGGTGGATGGTGAGGGTGATTTTGACGTATCGGCAGGCACCTTCATGCGAATACCCGCAGGGGTAAAACACCAACCCCACGATATCGAAGAAGACATCTTGGCCTTTGATATATTTTTGCCCCACCTTTTCTAATGGTCCATTTCCTGTCACCGGCATGGAAGAGCGGTGTTATGGAGAATTATGGATACAATGAATTCCTATGAAAGGGTCATGGCTGCAATTCGGGGAGAACCGTTGGACCGTGCCCCCGTTATTCCGTCTGTCAGAGAATGGTGCATTAGGCAGGCCGGATTCACCTTTAGCGAGGCCATGCAGACACCTGAAAAGTATGTTTTTTCCCAATACTATTGCGTCAAGGAATACAAATACGATGCAGTCTGGGATTTTTTTGCCACTCATGCCGAATCGGAAGCGTTGGGGAGCAGGCTTCTGATCGCCGAAGACACCCCCCCCTCCGTCCTGAAGCCGATCATTCGGGAATACGCCGCAGACTTGGCACGTCTGGGTCTGCCGAATCCATACAAAGATGGCAGACTCCCCCAAATGCTCACCATCATCCGCAGGCTGAAAGAGCTGTGCGAGGGCAATATTCCGGTGATCGGATACTGCCAAGCCCCATTCAGGCACGCAGCCATGCTGCGAGGTCTGGAACATATTCTTCGGGATACAAAGAAAGCTCCGGAGAAAGTCAAAGAACTTCTGGAAATCTCTCTAACGGGTTTGATCCATTGGGGCATTGCCGTAGCCGAAGCCGGTGCCGATATCATTTCCATTTCCGATCCCACGGTCTCGCGAGATGTCATGAGCAAGGATACTTGGATGAAATTCGGCTTCCCTTACCTTGAAAGGCTTGCCAATGCCCTGAAGAAAACAGGAAAACCGCTGAAACTGCATGTGTGCGGAGACACCACAGACAGGCTGGAGACGTTTGTTGACGCGGGTTTCGACATCCTCAGCCTGGATACAAAGGTGGATTTCCAAAAGGCCAGAGAGAAGGTGGGCGATCGGGTTTGTCTAATGGGCAATGTTTGTCCCAACACCACCCTCCTTTTTGGATCCCCGCAAGATGTGGAGGATTATTCAAAAAAGGTCATCCAGCAAGCGGGGCTCAACGGCAGATTCATTCTATCATCGGGCTGTATGCTGGCACCGGACACCCCTGGAGAAAATGTACGTGCCATGGTGAATGCCGTTGAAAAATACGGACGATAATCGCTGAACCCGATAACCACCCCTTCAGGGTGGTTTAACAATTTCTGTTTCTCTGCTTGCGTTAGATCCCACTACATGCAGACACAGATTTAAAAGTTCCGTACGGCGTATTTGCCTTCGTGGGCGGAATTGCATACATTTTGACGCCTTGAAGCAACAAATCGTTTTTAAGTTGCCGAGAATATCGGCGAGATTGGATGTAGGGAATTTCATGATCAACCCTTAACGATGGAGGAGACTCAAATGAAACGTAAGGCCTTGGTTTTTTTTCTATTGGTTGCCGCATCTCTTCTCTTGGGAACGACGGTGTTTGTTGAATGCCCCAGAGCCGAAGATGTAAATCTTAAGTTCTCTTCACCCTGGCCCCCCAAACACCCCATGCACACCATGGTCATAGGACCATGGGCCCAGAAGATTAAAGACCTCACCGGCGGCCGGGTGACAATCACGCTGTTTCCGGGGCAGGCCCTGGGAAAGGCTGCCGATCAGTATGAAATGGCTGCCAAGGGAATTTGCGACATCGCTTTAACCATTCCTGCCTATACGCCGGGTCGGTTTCAATTGGGTTCTGTTTTTATGCTCCCCTTCATGGTCACCACGGCCGAAGCCACATCTGTGGCCTATTGGAAGACCTATGAGAAGTACTTCACCGATGAATTCAAGGATGTAAAGGTCTTATGGCTTTACGTGCACGCTCCCGGACAGATCTTTACTCGAAAGAAACCCTTCAAGACCCTTGCCGATCTAAAAGGGATGAAGATCCGCGCCACCAATCCCTATATACAGCAGAGTTTGAAGGTCCTGGGCGCCTCCCCCGTGTCCATCCCCGTGCCAGAGGTATACAGCTCACTGGAAAGGGGTGTCGTGGACGGCACCGCCATGCCTTTCGAGGGGATGTGGGTCTTTAAGCAGTACGAAGTTGTCGATTACGGCACCATGTGCAACCTCTACCCCATGACCTTTGCCATCGTCATGAACAAGAAAAGATGGGA
>JAJDOH010000208.1 GCA_022340265.1 Deltaproteobacteria bacterium
AATACTTTTTAAGAGAGGCAAAAAGCCTTATTTCAATAGTGACCGACATGTGTTTCCCAAATGTAAAAATGTACGTTTCGGAAAAATGGGGGGAGGCGTTAAAAGCCTCCCCCCATTGATACATTATGCTGACAAAAATTAAAAGTTAAAGACTTGATCCAGCTCCTCGTCCGTCACCCCGAAGGTCACGTTGTGAGGCGCTAATGCTTCTTCTGTGAAGAACGCGGGCAACCGGTCGTCCTTGTTTGTAAAACCGGCTTGTGCATTAAAATCCCTTTCCATTTTCAGGATGCTTTTGCCGAGATTGGTGACGTCTTCCGCCGTCAGATCATTCCCACCAAATCCGCTGATCACGTCAAGCAGGGCCTGGAATGTATCTGCCTGGTCCAGGATGGCAAAGGCGATGAACAGACACATGCCCGTGGCGTCAATGGCGGCGGTTGCGATTTGCAGATTTCTGGACAGTTCGATCTGCCCTTCGGGCCTCAAGGGATCCACATTGCCGCCCACGCCAAGGATATTGGCGGTCACGGCATATCCGGCGGTATGATCCGCGCCCATTGGAGTGGTGGCATAGGTCACACCGATCCCCTGAACCGCCCTGGGATCGTAGGCCGGAAGCGCCTGCTTTTTGACCACCGGTACCCGTTCCACGCCGAGGACCTGTCCGGTGACCGCTGCCCCGCTGCCCAGAATTTTTCCCAACGGCGTTCCCTGGCCCACTTCCTTGACCAGGTTGATGGCGGCTGCGCCATCACCGAAATTCGCCAGCCCCCCTTCCATGGCCACGCCGATGGTGGCGCCCATTTCAATGGTGTCCAGTCCGAAATCGTCGTCCAACCGGTCCAATTGCGCGATGACATCCAGGTCATCGATGCCGCAGTTTCCGCCATGGGCCCAGACGGTTTCGTATTCGGGCTGTTTGCTCAAAAAATTGCCATTCTTGCTATAAAAAGTTCCGGAACACCGGATAACACACCCCTTATGGCAGCCGTGGGTGGCGGAACCTTCCCCCCCCCTGGTATTTTCCATTTCCGCCTGAGTTTCGCCGCTGATTTTGGAAGCACCGTCAAATCGGCCGGATGAAAAATTTCGAGTGGGATAGCCGCCGGCCTCGTTCAATACGTTGGTCAAGACGTTGGTTCCGTATGCGGGCAATCCTTCGCCGGTCACCGGATGTTTCTTCAACCCTGCCACAAACGTCTTATTGGCCTCTCTGAATTTGTCCGGGTTTGCGGGTGACCGCTTGGACATACCGGCATCGTCCACCACGATGACTTTGACGCCTTTGGCGCCCATCACGGCGCCAACACCCCCGCGGCCGGCATGGCGTGTCGGGCGTTGTTCCATGTCCGTAAAGGCAATGGATGCGCCGGACAGCTTCTGTTCACCGGCCTGGCCGATGGAGATGCAGGCGACCTTGTCTCCGTATTCCGCCTTCATTTTGCCCACCAGATCGTAATTTCCCAGCATCTTCAAACTGTTGTCGGCAACGATCTGAACACCATCCCCATTGATGAGAACCTTGTAAAGGGTATCGTCTGTGGGCTTTCCCTCCAGAACGATGGCGGCATACCCCAGTCGGCCCAACATTTGTGACGGCTGGCCGCCCGAATTGGCTTCTTTGATACCCCCGGTGAGCGGGCTCTTGCATCCAACGGAAATGCGTCCGGACATGGCCGCATTAGATCCGCTCAGCAATCCTGGGGCAATGACCAATTTGTTAGCGGCCCCCAGTGGGTGACAAAGGGGTGGAACCTCCTTCGAAACGATCGCCGAGGTCATGGCACGACCACCAAAACCGGCATAATCTCCAAGAGGTCCGATGCTTACCTCGGGTCCTCCCTCGGTACCCATGTTGATTCGAACGATTTTGTCCATAGTCTTTTCCTCCTTTTTATTGGATATGGGTTCTTGTTTGCAATCCACCAATCGGGTCAAATCAGTTTTTCCGCCGCCAATCGAGCCGCATCCAGTACATCTTTTAAGGGGACGCTTTCTTTCATGGCCAAACGCTTGCAATCCTCATACTCCGGTGACACATTAACCGTTCGATCCCCGATTTTGGCTACCTTAAATCCGATGTCTCCGTGGACGGTTTTTTCCGTCCGGATTTCCCTTCGTGCTGTCATTCGGTTGTCGATTCGCCATCTTACGCCAATCGTAGTGGTTTCAGAAATAAGTAAATCAATGATTTTATTCACCATCTCCACTTCAGAAAGGATCGTTAGCAAAACACCGGGACGGTTCTTCTTCATGTGAAGAGGCACCATAAAGACATCCATGACGCCCATGTGAAGCAGTTTTTCCATGAGGTAGTCATAAATCTGTGGGTTCATGTCATCAATGCTGGTTTCCATAACGGCCACTCGTTCACTGTCAAGCCCTTGTGCTTCTTCTGCCGCCTCTCCGATGCAGATCCGTAATAAATTTGGAATGGAAATATCGGCATTCCCGGCGCCATAGCCGTTTGTTTCCAAGGTCATGGCCGGCATGGGTCCGAAGTCCGATGCCAATGTTGTCAATATGGCAGCACCCGTGGGCGTCAACAGCTCACCCTCCACACCTGTGGAATAGATGGGTCGCCCCTGGATCAATTCCGTGGTGGCCGGCGCCGGTACCGGCAGGGTGCCGTGGGCACATTCCACCGTTCCTGCCCCAACATTAAGGGCTGAACAAAATATTTTTTCGATGCCAAGGGCTGCCAGTCCGGCCACGGATCCCACCACATCGATGATGGCGTCCATGGCGCCCACCTCATGAAAATGGATATGATCCACGGTGGTCTTGTGGACTTTGGCCTCGGCCTCGGCCAAACGGGTGAATATGGCGATACTTTTTTCTTTGATGCCGCTGTCAAGATCGCTGTTGTGGATAATGGACCTGATATCGGACAGGTGCCGGTGATGATGATGGTGGTGGTCTTCTTCGATCATCACAAGGGCCTTGCTTCCCGCTATATTTTTTTTAGTCACTTTCTCTACTTCAAGATCATAATGGTTCAGTTTAAGTTTGGCCAACTCCGATTTCAGTGTTTCAAGGGGTAGACCCGCGTCCATCAGCGCACCGAGAATCATGTCTCCGCTGGCGCCCGAAAAACAGTCAAAATAAGCAATTTTCATTGATCGGTATCCTTTCTAACTGCCAATTGATTGATGAGGCCGGCCTGATATCCGGCACCGAAACCATTGTCGATGTTGACCACCGAAACTCCCGAGGCGCAGCTGTTCAGCATGCTGAGGAGGGCGGCAACGCCGCCGAAACTGGCCCCGTAACCGATACTGGTGGGCAACGCAATCACCGGGCAGGAAACCAGCCCGCCCACGACACTGGCAAGGGCCCCTTCCATGCCGGCTGCCACCACTGCCACATTGGCCTTGAACAGATCTTCACAGGAATCCAGCAGGCGATGGATCCCAGCGACCCCGCAATCGTACAACCGCTTGACGTGGTTACCGAGCACCTCTGCGGTGATGGCCGCCTCTTCAATCACCGGAACGTCGGATGTGCCGGCACACACCATGGCAATGTTGCCCACTTGTACCACCGGTTTCGGTTTGATGACCACAATCCGAGCTGTTTCATGGTATTCACTGTCTGCAACGACCTCTTGAATGTTTTCAAAAACGGCTCGGTCCGCCCGAGTTGCCAGAATGTTATGGTGGTGCTGAGCGAGCTTTGCCGAAATGCCACGGATATGTTCAGGCATCTTTCCTTCGCAGTAAATGACCTCCGGAACACCGGCACGCATGTGTCGGTGAAAGTCAACTTTTGCATAACCGAGATCTTCGAACGGCAGCTTTTTTAATCGCTGCAAAGCCACCTCGAGATCGACTTCACCACTCTGAACCTGTTTTAAGAGATGCTTCAAATGTTGACTGTCCATTATTCCGAACCTTTCTGCTCAGGCGCAAGTGCCCTGTTGAGACTGCCCATGGAGTACCCTTCCATGTCCAGCGTGACGTGCTTGAATCCGAGGGATTTGAAATATTGAACAATACGGTCTCGGACGTTTTCCTCAGCAAATTTAACAATGTCCCGAACGTCCACTTCCAGGCGAGCCACATCGCCGTGATGCCGGACCCGGACTTGACCGGTTACGCCCAGATCGCGCAGAAACCACTCACCATCGTCGACCTGTTTGAGTTTGCGGGCCGTGATGGGTTCGCCGTATGGAATTCGAGACGCCAGGCAGGCAGCCGATGGTTTATCCCAGGAGGGCAACCCCAGTTGTTTCGACAGCCGGCGGATCTCGGATTTGGTCAACCCGGCTTCCATCAGTGGGCTTCGGACACTCAATTCCCGGGTGGCACGGTGACCGGGACGAAAATCCCGGTGATCGTCCGCATTTGTCCCGTCCGCCACCCACAAAAATCCTTTGTGGCGGGCGAGTTCAACCAATTCACCGAACCGGCTTTTCTTGCATATGTAACATTTGTTCGCTGGATTGGCTATAAATTCAGGCAGTTCCATTTCATGGCTTTCCACCTGAAGATGGACTGCACCCATCTCGCGGGCCAACCGAACGGCATCTTCACACTCATGGCGGGCGGTGGTCTCGGAAACGGCCGTCACGGCCAGCACATTTTCGCCAAGGATTTCGGTGCACACCTTCAAAAGCAGCGTGCTGTCCACCCCCCCTGAGAATGCCACCAGAACCCGGCCCATTTGCCGAAGCGTCCGCTCCAGATCCTGGCGTTTTGTTTCGATGTTTTTTTCTTCCGAGTTGCTGGTATTCACATTTTTAACTCATTTATTTTATCAATCAGAAATTAACTTTATGAAGGTACCGTCTTGACTTCAAAAGGCCGCTTTTCTCGGTTCCATAGAAGATGCTCTGCCGGTAACCTTCGAAGGCGATCTGCCGGCGGGCGCAAATGAAACTCGGTAAAGTCTGAAGCTTCGCTGTTTCAGACACCCCCAAAACACCCCCGACTGGTAGAAAAGCTGGTCCAGCCAGAAAAAAAACAGGAATACCGGAAACCAAAGATTCGGTTTTTTCTGAAAAAACAGCACCACCGCCGGCATAATGGTCAGCACCAGCAAAGGGAGTGCCATTTGTGGAACAAAAATTGCGATCGCCATTGCCGGCATAAGGTAGTATCGGGTCAAATGAAGCCCAAATTGGCACGCCAGGGTCAAATGGCTTTTCCCAGTGGCGGAAAAGAAATTGTGCAGGGGAACCGTTAGGCCGAAGTGACGGTTGAACCGCATCCGCTTGTAAAAGGGTTCCACCATCAGATAGATCAGTCCCGCAACCAGCAGCGGAACGGATCGAAGCGTCAGGCACGTTACCCACAATATCAGGAGTAAAAACCCTTCCCAGTGCCAGGGAAACCGTTTGATGATCTGTCGGTACCGGTCGTACAATACCGCCTCGGATGTACCGTAGTCGAATCGCCGCCTGAAATTTTCAAACAGTCGGTTTCGATGTCTGTGCGTAACACGCCCCTCCGGTGTATACATCAGCCGGTAACCCAGGGCCATCAGTTTCCAGCAAAAATCGACGTCTTCCCCCACCCGCAGCCGCTCATCCAGGCCTCCGGCCCGAATATACGTTTCCTTTCGCAGCACCATATTGCACGTGGGCACATAAAAGACCGAGTCTTTACCCTTTCCCGTTACACTTTTCGCGCCCATATTCAGCGGTGACTGAACCGCTTCGTAGCGATCCAGTTGGGAGTTACCTTTCGGGGCATCCACAGAGCCGCCAACAAGTACCAGACGAGGGTCATGGAAATAGGGGAGCAGTTCCCGCAACCAATCGGGATCGGCAGTGCAGTCGCTGTCCATAAACGCAATGATCTCTCCCTTTGCCGCCTGAACGCCAATGTTTCGAGCAGCTGACTGCCCCATGTTTTTCGGCTGTACGATCACCCTGACGTCGTAGTTTTCGATCACGGAGACCGTCTGATCCCGGGAGGCATCGTCCACAACAATGATCTCCCGCCGCGATGCCGGATAATTCAGTTTTAGCAGGGACGCCAGGCAGGCACCTATTTCGTTGGTGCGGTTGTATACCGGAACGATAATGCTGACAAAAGGTTCAAAGATCTCTTCGGGTGGTTCCCAGTCGAGAACACCCGCCTCGTAAAGGGTATCGCAGAGGGCCCGTGCCGCTGTGCGATGAGAATCGCTTTCCACCTCATACGGGGAAAATCCCGTTCGAGACCGTTTAAGAACACCCATGGCGGCCGGATTGACACGGATGGCTCTCAGGGGAGCGCTTTGCAATACCAGACAGCCTCTTTCTCCAGAGATGAGACGGATCCCCCCCCTCAGATGATAACGTCCTCTGGGGACCCGGGTGCTCATCACGCAATCTCTTTGGCGATGGGTTTAACCAAAACGCAATTGGACAGGCAGCCGGGATCCGGAATGCCCAGCTTTCTCTGAGTATGATAGGCAATTGCCGGGCATCCGCCGTGGCAGAGGTCAAATCGTTGGCAGCTTTCACAGGACTTGATTTCCAGGCGCCGAAAGGAATGAAATACGGGTGAGTTCTCCCAGATACTAGCAAAGTCATCGTCCGGCAACCGGCCGGCCAGGAATTCACGGTCTTGCAGAAAGGCGCAGGGATATACGTTCCCCTCCGGTGAAATACAGCAGGTCAATTTACATGCGCCACACATGTTCAGGCCAAGCGACCGTCGCTCCTCGGTGGACACCGAAAAAAAAGAATCGCCGGTGGAAACAGACAGATGCCTGTTGAGCCAGTCTGAAAAGGCCAGCATCTGCTGTTGATCCACGTTCAGATCAGACCAGGATGCCTTACCTCTACCGGAAGGCCTGAACCGGGATACCCGTAGTTTGGCGCCGTACAGGGCGGCCAATTCGGTCATTTTGTCCAACTCGTTGAAACTGAGACGCGTCAAAACCGTATTGACGCTGACTTCAATATTCCGGTTTCGCAAAAATTCCAGCGCTTTGATGACCTTCTGGAAGCTCCCCGGACCCCTGACGGCGTCATTGGACGCGGGGGTTGCGCCGTCCAGGCTAACCTGCACGTAAACCAGCGGCGTGTCCAGCCTGCCTGCGACGTAATCATCGATAAAAGTACCGTTGGTGCTGATGCAGGTGACCATCCCTTTTTCATGGGCATGGTCCATGAGATCCAAAAAATCCGGTCGCATGAAGGGTTCACCGCCGCCGATGTTGAATTGGAAAACCCGGGCATCCGCCAGGGTGTCGATGACTTGCATGCACTGGTCGGTGGTCAGCTCTCCCGGACGTTTGCCGCCGGCATCGGAAAGGCAGTGAACACACGACAGATTGCAGGCATAGGTCACTTCCCATGTCACATTCACCGGCGCCGAAAGCCCCATTTCAACATACTGGTTGCTCATGGATCAACCCTTTCTGCTCCAGCGTGGTCAATACCTGCATCACCCACTTTTGACTCGCCTGCAAAGTTTGGTGGTGACGGGTTCGAATGAATTCGATGAGGCTTTCAGCGGTCTCGGTCCCGTTAAAAAAATGATTCTCAATCAGATTTTTGGTAGGCACAAAATAGAGCCGGGGACCCCGATAATCATAAAAAAGCAGCCCGAATCTTTCTTTTCGAACCTGTACGCCGTCCCGCAAGTGATAGAATTTTGCAGTATTCATGGTGGTTGTTCTCTTTCCGAACCCTATCAGTAAATCCCGCAGATGCCGTCCACGGCAAGTTCTTCCACATTGACCACTTCCAGAACATGAGGGATGGTTTCTTTTGCATCCTCATTGGTTTCGAGCTCTTCTTTATTCATTTCATCTTTCATTTTTCATCCTCCCTTTGAGCACTTTATTTTTTGCATAGGCAAAAAGTGTGGAAACTTAGGAATTAAGGCGCCGCAGCCGTCCAGCCGCCGTCCACGGTAATCATGTTGCCGGTGATGCACCGGGAATCGTCTGAGACCAGCCAGAGCACTGCACGACCGATGTCTTCAGGTTCCACCGATGGGTCCTTGATCAGGTGGCCTGCTGTAAACTGTTCCCTGGCTTCATCGCCCTCCATGCCGAAATAGGCGGCGATGCCTTGCATCATAGGCGTCCACACCGTTCCGGGACAGACCACGTTGCAGCGGATATTGTGGTCGGCGACCTCCATGGCCATGGATTTATTCAAGCCGATGATGCCGTGCTTGGCGGCGCAGTAATGACCCCCCATGCCGAAGCCGCGCTGACCGCCCACCGAGGAGATGCTCACCACATTGCCGCTGTGCTGCTCGATCATGTGGGGCAATACAAAGTGGCTGCACAGATAGGTTCCCTTGAGGTGGGTGTCCAGCACCTCATCCCAGGTCTCCTCGTCCATTTCAGCAATGGCTACCATGGACGAATTTCCGGCATTGTTGACGAGGATATCAATTTTTCCGAACGTCTCAATGACCTGATCAACCATAGCCTCCACATCGGCGGATTTGCGCACATCGCATTTAAGGCCCAGGGCTTTCCGGCCCATGGACTTGATGCTCTCAACAGCCGCTGCCATGCTCTCTTCGGTGGACATGTCGTAGGGAATGGTATTCATGTTCTGGCAAATATCCGCAATCACAATATCGGCCCCCTCTTCGGCCATCAATTTGGCGGTTGCTAAACCGTTACCTCGTGCGCCGCCGGTGATGACGGCCACCTTGCCCTCGAGTTTCATAGATGGTCTCCTTTCATCCTATTATTAATTTTTTTCGAAAATCGATGCTATGCGTCAGGAAATTTGGCCAAAAGCTCTCTAAGGCACTTCATATCTTCCGATGCCACACTTTCACCATACTCGGCCACCTGGAAATCGAGTTCTTGCTGCAAAGAAGACAAAAGCATTAATGCGTCCAGGTAATAGATCATTTTCGCATCCTTTTTAAAATCTTCTTTGTACATCTCAAGAAGGTCATCCACGTCTAACATAAGAAGCTTTTGACGATAGACGTCCAGATCAATTCGATCGCGCATGAACTGGTCCATGATGATGATGGCCTCATTGATGATTTGAACAGTGGGATCGTGAATGGAATGGGTCATAGAGTTTCTCTCGTTTCCATTGAATGCCTTTTTTCTTTGTGAAGCGCTATCGCGTCTTTACCTTTACGGGTGGTCAAGAACCGTGTCGTTGGCGTTTTATTCTTCCGGGGAACTTTTTTTCTCTGCAGCAAGCCCATTCGGAGAAGTGTTAAGATACGGTTCTTCACCCCTTGTGAAGAAAGGTTCAGCATTCGTGCAAAAGTGTGGCAGTGAAACTCACCGGGTTGGCGGTGATGTCAAGTACCCGTACAGTCGGTACCCCCTTTTTCACGGATCACGGTGAGAATGCTGATCAGATCCTCACTGAGCTTTTCAGGTATTTGGGCCTCGGCCATCATGTCATTCGGACCACAAAGGTCTTTATCTTGTGAATGAATGCGTCCAGTTCACCGTCTATCTTTCCCAGAAGTTCACTGGCTTTGGCTTCATCACCGGCGGCAATGGTTTCTTTTAGATTCAAGGTCTCTTCCTTAAGATCCCATGCTACCTCACCGGCTTTGACCGTTTTCAGGTAGGCCATTTTGACCACCTTTTCGAGATCTGCACCTTTTTCTCCCAGGACCGCACTGATCTTTCCAGCAAGATCGTCCGACAATCCAGCCGAGTCTTCCTGTATCTCTTTGAATATGGCGATCATCTCCCGTGACAAGACGGGCCCTTTACCGACGACATTCGGTCTTTTTTTCTCAGTCATGCATTTTCTCCATTTTTTGGTTTTAATTTTTGGCTATAATTCAGTGGTGATCTCTTCCTTCCTCCCAGGAACGCTCTTTCACGATCGCCTTTTCTTTTTCGGGCAACCGATCCATGAGCTTGTCGGCAATTTTCATCATGGCCCGCGCTGTGAGGGATTCAGGATATTTGAAAACGATGGGCACGCCCGTATCGGCGGCTTCCGAATACTGTCCATCCAGAGGGATGCCACCCAAAAATGGTATGTCAAAGGTCCTTGCCAGTCTTTCGCCTTTGTCCTTTCCGAAAAAATGTTCCATTCGTCCGCAATCCGGGCATTGGTAGGCATTCATGTTTTCAATCAGTCCCAGGATCGGTGCGTTCAGTTCCTTGGCGGCGTTGATGGCTTTGCTGCAAACGATGGTGGAGATTTCCTGGGGGGTGGTCACCACCACCATACCGTCCAGGTCGGGGATGGATTTCATAATGGTTATGGATTCGTCACCGGTACCCGGTGGAAGATCCACAAAAAGAAAATCCATCTCATGCCATTTAATGGAACTCAAAAACTGCCGAAGAACCCGCGCCTTGTATTGCCCTCGCCACATGACAGGGGTCGAATCCGCCGGCCATATGAGGGCAACGGACATGATTTTCAAACCATGTTCCGTTTCG
>JAJDOH010000210.1 GCA_022340265.1 Deltaproteobacteria bacterium
CCCCTGCCCCAGAGCCTGGGCGAAGCATGCAATGCACTGGAAGCCGATGAAGTGGTCATGGGCGCGCTGGGTGACATCGGACCCGAATACCTGCGGCTGAAACGGGCGGAATGGTCCGAGTTCATGAGTCATGTGACCCGGTGGGAAACCAAACGGTACCTGACCCTTGTATAGATCTTTTTTCGCTGATGTTGCAGGATATGCCTCGACAACAGGCAATTTTTAGACTGGACCGGCAACATTAACAGCACTGATCGTTTAACCTTAGGACATTGCCCCGCCGCTCTGATGAGGACGGGGCAATATCCTTTTTGTAACACCAAAAATTTAAGGATTCGACATTGAAAGGAGGTGAATGTGAATGGATAAATCCGAATATATGGAAAAAGCTGCCCAGTATGTTATTGACGCGGACGAAGAGGCTGTCGTGCAATTGGCCAAAGACTATTTGAATGATGGTTTTGACCCGGTGGAAATGATTGAGGGAGGCCTTTCAGACGGCCTTCGGGTACTGGGTGATCTGTTTGATCGCGGCGAAGTTTTTCTGCCGCATTTGATCATCGCATCAGAGGCGATGACCGCAACCGTAAAAGTCTTGGAGGCGTCTTTGCCGGAAAAAGATGTCGGCAAAAAACTGGCGACGGTAGTTATTGGAACCATTGAAGGGGACGTGCATGACATCGGCAAAGGGATTGTCGCCACCATGCTCAGGGTTTACGGCTTTGAAGTCATCGATCTGGGTCGGGATGTGCCGATCTCCACCTTTGTGGAAAAAGCCAAAGAACATAACGCAGATGTGGTCGGCACTTCGGCTTTGATGACAACCACCCAGGTGGGACAAAGAACCCTTGAGAAGGCACTGACGGAAGCCGGACTTCGAGACAAGCTCATCACCATGGTGGGTGGTGCGGCCACCACCGAACACTGGGCATCCAAAATCGGAGCGAATTTCTGGGCTGAAAACGCCGGAGATACCGTCATGAAACTTAAGGAAACATTCAGTTGAAAGGAGGTGAGAATATGGCAAAATACTATGTCAGACGGGGCGACGGCGCACTCATCGAAATGACATCGGATGAGATCATCAGCGACTTGGAAGCAGGTACCGCAGACGCAGGCGACAAGGGAAAGATCGAACCTCTTTCGAAAGATGACCTGGACAGACTTCTGGACATCTTTACCGACCGCAACCGGGTTGTCAGTGTGGAACCGGGCAATGAAGTGGTGGTCACCCACGATATCGGCACGTTGCGGCTCATGGGAGACCAGGGCAACAGCGGTGTCGGGATTCCGCTGAGCAGGCTTCAGGGAATTCAGGTTCATGAAAGGGCCTTTTGTGCCGATACCATGGAACTGGGGCATATTGACTACAGCTTCAAACCGGTAAAACCGGTCATCGCAATGGAACAGCAGGAAATGGAAAACGCCCTGCTGTCCACGATTATTCCGCTCTTTTACGGAGCCATGCCCAACCTGGGAACCTATTATGCGCCCGATGGACCCTTTGGAAATCCATCGGACTTATTGCCCGCGGGAAAAATCAAAGAGGCTTACGCGGCCCAGGAAGAGGCCGTAACCCATGCAACCCGGGACATGATTTATGTCTGTGAAAAGCTTGCGCAGGTCGGTTGTGACGGGATCAATTTCGACACCACCGGCGCCGCGGGCGATACGGATTTCAAAGCCACGCTGCACGCGGTGGAACATCTGAAGAAAAACACAAACTTGAGTGTAGAAGTGGGCATGGCCGGAGAATTTGTGCTGGGCATGCACGGGGGACTGGAATATGACGGTCAGAGACTGGCGGGTCTGTACTGCCATAATCAGGTCAAGCTCGTAGAAAAGGCCGGCGCCGATATTTTCGGGCCGGTCGTCAACACAAAGCCCAGCAAAACCATGCCCTGGAATCTTTCCAGAGCCGTCACATTTGTAAAGGCTTGCGTTGAAGCCTCCAACATTCCGATTCATGTGAACATGGGAATGGGCGTGGGCGGCTCCCCGGTTTTTGAAACACCTCCCATCGATTCCGTCAGCAGGGCGTCCAAAGCCATGGTGGAAATTGCCAAGGTCGACGGCTTGTAGATAGGTGTGGGGGACCCCATGGGGATGTCGATAGCGCACGGAGTGGCAGCGGGAATGGGCGGCATCAGGGCAGCCGGAGATCTGGTGGCCCGCATGCAGATGGCCCGCAAGATGCGGATCCATGAAGCAAAAGCCTACGTTGCCGAAAAGCTGAAGATATCACCTTTTGACCTGTCGGACCCACACGTTATGAGAGAAGTTCGCGAGGAGCTGGACATCGGAATCATTACGTCTGTCCCGGGTTGTGCAAAGGGCATTGAAGCAAAAGCAAGAATCGCCCAACTGCTCGATATCGACATCGCAAGCGTAAATCGATTAAAAGAAAAAATGAAGTTTTAACCTCTTTCCTATACCAGACCCCTTCACCGGGGCCTGGTATGTTTAAATGATAGGGTTTGAATGAACGAAAAGAAAACGGATAAGGGCGGCGCGCTTGAAACGGTCTTCATGGAGGTTGCGGAAAAATATGGAAGCGAACTCTACCCCATAGACATCGGTAAGATTGACCCCCGCGAGAGCATGCGTTTAAAATGTCAGATTCCGCTCTGCGAATATTTTGACGCATGCAAGGTCTGTCCCCCCAATATTCCGAGTGTTTCAGCGTTCCGGGAGGCACTTTCAAATTACCGGAAAGCATTTCTGGTGGTCCTTCGGGAGAAAATAGAAGATATTAAAATCTATCAGAAGGATTTCAGTGCTGAATTGAAGTTGGCCGACATCATCGCCCATCTGGAGTTGGCTGCCTTTGAAAATGGCTTCTACCAGGCGTTAGGACTTGGCGTGGGAGGATGCAAACTGTGCGACTCCTGTGTACCCAAAGGAGAACCATGTCGCCACCCTTTTAAGGCACGTCCCAGCCCTGAGGGTTTCGGCATTGATATCACCAAACTGGCCCGAGAAGCGGGCGTTCCGGTGGAGTGGCCACCAAAGGAATATGTTAATTTCATGGGACTCATACTTGTCTGAAAGGGAAGTATGGCAAACGACAACTGAACCCATCAAGACTTTCGCATTTCAAAGATTTTTGGAGAACCGTAATATTGGAAAACAAACTCAACATTGGAGATATATACCGTGCCGTCCATGAAACGGTCATCGGGCGACAAATTGAGATAAAATCGATACTGACGGCCATGGAAGCCGGAAAGCATATTCTGCT
>JAJDOH010000217.1 GCA_022340265.1 Deltaproteobacteria bacterium
CTTGAAAGGGGAACATCCAGAAAGGCTTTCCCCCGCAGCGTCCGGGGATGCTGCAAGGAAAGTTTGTCCTTGACCAGATCCGCCCAGTTTGCGGCAGTGGCTGTCGAACAGACACTGAATGCGAGGAATGCGGCCAAAAAGGCCGCCCCCGAGATCCGATGGATAAGACGCTTTTTTCCTCCCAGCATTCGTCATACCTCCCTGGTTAAGTACTATTTTGGCAGCCATTAAAGCTTTCCCAACGCCTTCAGGACTTTTTGAGGTGTAATGGGAAAGTCATCGATCCAGACGTCCAGCGCATTGTAAACGGCTGGGCCCAGAAGGGCGGGCACGACACTGGCGATGTCTTCTCCGATACCCACCAGACCATAGGGGCCGTATCCCATCCCGGTTTCAACCAGACGTGTTGTGATGTGCCCCACATCGTTCATGGTGGCGAATTTGTAATCCAGAAGATTGCCGTTGAGCATCACTCCGGTGGCAGGATCGTGTACCACTTCTTCAAACAGCCCCCTGCCAGCGCCCATGTAGCTGCCGCCGTACTGTTGCCCCTCGCATCCTTCCCAGTTGATGACTTTCCCAACATCATTTACGTTAACCATCTTTATGACGATCACTTGGCCTGTTTCGGTATCCACTTCCACCTCCATGAAATGGGCCTGCCGGCAGAAACGGAGACGGTAGTCTGAATAGGCCCCCTGTTGCACCTGCCACCCGCAGGCAAAGAGCGGGACCGAAAAATTGCTTTTCGGGGCGCCTTTACCCATTTCAGGGGTATGGCACATGGGGCCTTCGGCCCCCATTGGCTGAACCAATTCGGAGATGGGCATTCGGCGTGAAGGGTCGGCTTTTATAAAGATCACGCTTTCCTGAATATCCAGTTCTTCGGGCGTCACGTTGGAAAATGCCGGAGGGTAATGTCCACGTGGGGTCCTTCCACTGGGCCTGGCGGCTTCCTCGAGGATCTTTCTTTTCAATTTTCGCGCCGCATTCCGGATGGCAAATCCGTTCACGGACATATTGGTGGAGGAGTCGGGCGTCATGGGGAAAAACCCATTGTCGGAATGAGGCCTGTAGAAGACGTCCTCCAACCGCATCCCCAGTTCGTCGGCCGCGATCTGGCAGTAGGATGTTTCGGCGTTCACACCGTTGTCGCAACGCATGCCAAGAATTCTGGCGGTGCCGTCGTCACGCTCGATGCGGATCAACATCTCGCTTGAACCGGCGGAGTCCTCCCATTCGTGGGTCCAGGTAAATCCGAGGCCGTGCATTCGCCCGTTTTGGCGCCTTCGGGTACCCGGCTTGTGCCATTTTCTATCCCAATCGATGGCCGTTTTTCCTTTTTCGATGCATTCTCTGAGACTGTCCCTTACCTGAAACCCAAGACGCTTTTTTTGACCGTTCAGCCAGATCATGTCGTGGCCGTCTGCGCCGTCGTTTTTGAGCGCCACTTCAACGGGGTCGAGTCCAAAGGCGTTTGCCACGTGGTCAAATACCAGCGTCAGGGCATGGCAGTTGGGGTTCTGCTCACAGCGGGTGGGAACGTTGGGGCCTTTGTTCGTCTGAACGGCAATTATCTTTCCATGAACATTGGGAATTTTGGTGTTTTCAATAAAGTGCTTTGCAACGCCAAAAACCGGAAAGAGGAGGTTGCAGAGTATGGCCTCCACTTTGACCGCGGTGATGGTGCCGTCCTTTTTGGCACCGACTTTGAATTTGTAAAGACCCTCGTCCATTTCGCCGCCGTGAAAATCTTCTCGCCTGTCAAAAATCCATTTTACGGGTCGTCCCGTTCTTCTGGCCAAGAGTCCTGCGCAGTAGTGGCCTCCCATGTTCCACGGCGCCTGGCTCCACCCGCCGAAACTGGCTCCCTGATACAGACAGTGCAATTCGATCCGGTTCATGGGGATGCCGCCGAACCAGCTGGATATGACGCGTTTGCAGATATGAGGACGCTGTTGCTTTACCCAGACCTCCGGATATTCACCGTTCCAATGAAATACGCCGCACGGCCGTTCAGGACCGATCCAGGTGTGAAGGCGTCTCTCAGATTGGAATTCAAAAGTTTCATCGGCCGCCCTGAACCCCTTTTCCATATCCCCCAGCGTTTCCTCATCCAGCATACCGCGGTTATAGTAATTCCCATCCGGAAACGCCTCGGGGTTGGCCAGAGGGGCTCCCGGATCAAGTGCTGCCACGGGATCCAGTACAAAGGGGCGAATCTCCCATTCCACATCAATCAAACGTAACGCCTCTTCCGCGATGGCCTCGGTGTCCGCAAGCACCGCAGCCCCCACCGCTTCGCCTTCAAAATGGGCAATTTCGGGCAGCACCGGAAGCTCGGATGGTGCGTGACCGCCCAAGTCCGCTTTTTCAGGCAATTCGGGATCATCATATCGCAGGACGGCCCGGACTCCGGGATAATTTTCGGCAAGTCGCGTGTCCATTTCTTGAATTTTCGCGTGGGGATGAGGAGACTTGAGGAATCGCAGATACAGCATGCCCGGCAATTGGACATCCATGGTATAGGTCGCCCTTCCGCTGGCCTTCTCAAACCCGTCCAATCGACGTATGTCGCGCTTTCCGATATTCCTGTAGGCTGCTAAGGGGTGTTCGTCGGCCCGAATGTTATCCTGAAACCGCCAGTCTTCCGACTTTTCGCCTTGGGTCATGAGTGCCTCCAGAGGACTGCCATGCAGTGCCCTCAGGTTTTTCGATTTACCAAACGCCCCGGTTAAGCTTTTAGACTTTCTTCACCCAGCGCATTGGCACCGATGATCGCACCAAGGATCCGGTGGGGGTTGATGTCAAAATAGGAGTTGTGTGTCGTCAGCCCTTCCATGCAGGCAACCTCCGCCGCTTTGAGCAGGTTTTCCCGTGAAAGGTTACTGATACCAAGTTGGCCCAATGTCACGGGCAGACCCACTGAATTGCAGAATCCCATCACCTTGTCTATTTCGTCTTTGGGGTGGTTTTCCATGACCAATTGTGCAAGCGTTCCAAAGGCAACCAGTTCTCCGTGAAGTGCCGAGTGGGTCTCTTCCATGGCGCCCAACCCTTCATGAATGCCGTGGGCCGCGGCCAGCCCGGAGCTTTCAAATCCCAGGCCACTTAAAAGAATGTTGGTTTCGATCACCATCTCAACGGCAGGGGTGACCGAATCCCGGTCAACCGCCAGTTTGGCGGACAGGCCGTAGGCCATGAGGTTTTCGTAACACAGCCTGGCCAGGCGCAAAGCGGCGGATGTGGTTGTACCGCCGGGGAGATTTTTGGCGTTGGATTTGGTGCAGGTATGTGCCTCGAACCATGTGGCCAGGGCATCACCCATCCCCGCTACGAAGTAGCGCGTGGGTGCTTCAGCGATCACCTGCGAATCAACCAGTACCACATCCGGGTTACGCCTCAATATCAAAAACCGGTCCAGCATGTGGTTTTCCTTGTATTGCACGGCCAGCGCGCTGCACGGGGCGTCATTGGAAGCGACAGTGGGCAGGATCACGAGGG
Source organism: Deltaproteobacteria bacterium (assembly GCA_022340265.1). Classification (GTDB taxonomy): domain Bacteria; phylum Desulfobacterota; class DSM-4660; order Desulfatiglandales; family Desulfatiglandaceae; genus NaphS2. The sequence goes on from JAJDOH010000217.1 coordinate 3,505, forward strand.
CGGCCTCAAGGGCATGTGAGACAGCCTTTGCGGTGTCGATGGTTCGGCCCCCGCCCACTCCGACGATCACGTCCGCATGGTAGTTTTTCGCCTTTTCGGATAACGCTTCAGAACTCGAACGCGTGCACTCGCCGGTGAAGATTTCAAAGCGGCAATCTTTTGAAGCGTGATCAAAAGATGCTTCCACTGGTTCCTGAACAAGAGCAATGGCCGTAGGGCCGCCGATTAAAAAAAACCGGGATCCCAGACGCCCCACGTGCGTTGCCATCTCTTTTATCAGACCGGGGCCCTGTATATAACGACCCGGAGCAATCATAATCTTATGCATTTTGTTCCTCCTTCCCGCTGAAAATCTCCGCTATTCACCGAGATAAGCTCTCTTGACCAACTCGCTGTCTTTGAACTGTTCGATGTCGCCCTCCAGAATGATTTTTCCCACCTCGAGTACGTAACCCCTGTGTGCCACCTGAAGGGCCAGGAAAACATTTTGCTCAACCAGCACAACTGTCACGCCGCTGCCATTGATCCGCCGAATCACGGCGATCAGCTCCAGCACCATGATCGGAGCAAGCCCCAGTGTCGGTTCATCCATTAAAAGCAGTCTCGGGCCTGCCATGAGGCCCCTGGCGATGGCCAGAAGCATTTGCTCACCGCCACTCAAACTTCCGGCTTTTTGCCTGCGCCGGTCCTTTAATATGGGAAAATGGGTAAAGACCTCCTCAAGGTCATTTTTGATGCCATCCCGATCTTTTCGAAGGCTTGCGCCCAGCTTGAGATTTTCAAGCACGTTCAGATAAGGGAAAAGCTGTCTACCTTCAGGGATGTGGACCAGCCCAAGATCCACGATTTCATGCGGCTTCATCCCCAAGATGTTCCGGTTGTCAAAAATGACACTTCCTGACGTGGGGGAGAAGAGACCTGACAGGACCTTTAAAATAGTGCTTTTTCCGGCACCGTTGGCACCAATGATGGTAACAACAGACCCTTTTGCCACCTGAAGGGAGACGTTTCGAAGGGCCATCGCTTTCCCATAATGAACGTTTAGATCTTTTGCGTCAAGCAGCATCTTCTCTACCGAAATAGGCTTTCATCACCTCTTTGTTTTGTCGGACTTCTCTCATGGAGCCCTCCGCAATCTTATTTCCGAAGTTAATGACGATCACCCGGTCACACAGTGCCATAATTCTCATGTTGTGTTCAACAATCAGCAACGTGATTCCTTTGGACCGGATTTTCTCGATAACGGTCATGGCATATTTGACTTCTTCGAGACTCATGCCGCCGATGGGCTCGTCCAGGAGCAGTACCTGCGGTTTGATGGCCAGTGCTCTGGCCATGGTCAGGAGTTTTTGATGCCCATGAGGCAAATTTTTTCCCAGCACGTGCTTGACATCTTCAAGACCCAAGAGATGCAGAATCTCCTCCGATTGTTCGAGGATTTCACGCTCTTTGCGGCGGTACGAAGGAAGTTTGAGAAGCGCCTCCCAAAAACCGGATTTGGGATGAAGGTTAAAAGAGCTGACAATATTTTCGAAAACCGTGAATTCCGGGAAGAGGTATGCCAGTTGAAAGGTTCGACCGATACCCATTTTTGCAATGAGATGCGGTTTCTTTCGAGTGATTTCCTTCCCTTTAAATTTGACGGCTCCGGCCGTGGGCCGGATGAATCCGGTGATCAGGTTGAACACCGTGGTCTTACCGGCGCCGTTGGGACCGATGATGCCGACGATTTCTCCTTCCTTAACGGAGATGTCAAGCTGGGATACCGCTGCGAGACCTCCAAAATGTTTGGTCAATCCTTTTGTTTCAAGAAACATTTCCGGATCTCTCCGTTTCATCCTTTTGAAAGAACCGGTTCTTCAATTGATCAAAAAGTCCGGCAATTCCATGGGGCATGAAAAAGACCACGAGTAACATGATCCCGCCAAAGACAAAGGGCGTAAATGTTTTCATCCATCTGAAAGTTTCCGGAACGATTACCAGGACCACGGTTCCAACGATGGGGCCAAAGAAGCTGGTGGCTCCACCCACAAGGACATAGATCAACAGATTGACGCTTGAGAGAAAGCCAAAGCTGCTCCGTGTCAAAACCATGTTGTAGTGGGCATATCCGGCGCCGGCAATGCCGGCAAAGAAACAACCCACAGCCAAAGCCAGGACCCGAAACCCGGCCTCATTAATGCCGACGCTGGACGCCACGAGATGGGATTGTGCAATGGCTTTCCAGCGCATTCCGACCCTGGAGTTTTCAAGGCTGTGAAGAATCAGCAGGCACAAAAGGGTCAGCAGAAGAAAGAAATAATAGCAGGGGATTTTGGAGCTTAAAAAATTGACCTCCGGCAGACCGGGTATGGCAATGGCGGGAAGTGGCGGGATACCGATAAGTCCGATATCGCCCCCCGTATAATCAGCGAAAACCCCCATCAGCGCTACCAGCGCCAGTCCAATAAAAAGGCTGACCATGGAGAAATAAATGGCCCGTACTCTTGTGAGGGGAACCCCTGCCAGAACCCCTACCACCAGCGCCGCCAGACCTCCCAGGGGTATGGTGAGCCAGGGGGTCCAGGCCAGTTCCTTGGCCAGGATGGCGGAAACATAGGCCCCCAGTCCCATGAAGGCCGCATGGGCGATGGAGATCTGCCCGGACAATAAAATGGTTCGCAGACTGCATGCGGCGATGGTGTAAATGAGTGTGATGATAAGGGTGTGCAGATAATAAAATGAATCCACAAAGAAGGGTATCAGCAACAGCAGGATGACGACGCCGGCGCCAATTCCGGTTCTTGTCCAGTTTCTTTGTTCTCTGTCCACGCTTAGACCTCTCGTCCGAACAGTCCCTGAGGCCTGAGCAGCAGGATGAAAATGATAATGCAGAGTCCCGTCAGATCGGTCGCGCTGCCGCTCATGAAGAGCGGAAGAATGCCGTCAACAGCTCCCAGGATGAGCCCACCCAGCAAGACCCCGCCGATGCTTCCGATGCCTGCCAGGACGACAATTTCGATGGCTTTGACCAACATGATATCGCCCATGAAAGGGCTCAGACTCAAAATGGCGCCCATGAGGCTCCCTGCAACCGCAGCCAATGCACAACCGATGGCGGTGGTTACGGCATAAATGCGCTGGGTTTTGATTCCTTGAAGGGCCGCGCCCTCGCTGTTTTGAGAGATGGCAAGCATCTGTAAACCGGTCTTGGTCTTTCTGATGAAGATAATGACCGCTGCCAGGAGCGCCGATCCGATGGCAAAGGTGGCCAGCCGGTCACCGCTGATGGATACGCCGCCGAATCGCAGGACCTCCGGTACAAAAGATGGAATCCTCCGGATATAACTGCCGACCGTGACATTGATGGTGGCCTGCAGAATGATAATCAGCGCAAGCGATACCACCACGATCCGGTTCATGTCGTCCAGAAACGGGCGGAAAAAGATCTTTTCCAGGAAGAGGCCGAACAAACCCATGATAACGGTTGACACCAGAAGGGAAACCCACTGGTTGAAGCCCACATCAACGGTCAGTTCGTAGCAGATGTAGCCGCCCACCATGTAAATGGCGGCGTGGGCGAAATTTAAAATACCCAATACCGTCAAAAGGAGAGCAAAACCCAGGGCCACAAGGATATAGATGGAAGAGAGCATCAATACGTTGACAACACTTTGAGCGGCTACCTCTGAAAACACGGTTGTCCCCCTCGATCTTTCGTCTCGGCATGTTAAGAAGGCAGGAAGGCCCAATTCGCCCTCCTGCCCCGAGTATTATTTATATTAAGGACTATAAACATCAACCCATTTAACCCATTTTACATTGCCATCCATCAGTTCAACAATGGGGCAAGGGGCACAAACGGTATGGTTGATTCCGTAGGTCTTGAGACCTCCCATTCGACCGGCGCCGTAAACGGTATCGATGGTCTTCATATTTCCCCAAACGTCCTTGAGCGCCTTGGGATCGGTGCTCTGCGCTTTTTCCAGCACCTGTTTGAGTTCATAGAGTGGATTGAATCCCCAGATGTGCATGCCGTAGACCTTGCCATATTTTTCTTTGGCCATTTTGGCAATCATTTTGATCATCGGGGTCATGTCAGGAGAGTTCAGATCAATCTGATGAATGAAGAAATCCGTAGAGGCATTCTTTCCGGCGATTTCCATAATCTGATAAGCGTCATCGTAATTACATCCGAACACGGGACCGTTAAATCCCATTTCTCTGATGACTTTGAGCATGCTTCCAGTCGCCTGCGGCCACCCGTTGGCAAAGGCGATGGCGTCCGGTTTCGCCGCCAGCACTTTAGTAATGATCGGTGAATAATCCTGTGTTGTCATGGCCCATTTTGCAACGGTGGCGACCTCATAGCCCAGGGAAGTGGCTTTCTCGCGGAACATCTTGTCCAGATAGGGTACGGAGCCGTCGTCCGGAATAATATAGGCAACGGTTTTCACATCCGGATAGGCCTCTTTTAGATAGTCCAGGGCCGCCCTCATCCCCTCAATGGTAGAGTCGTAAGTGAGAAACATATACGGGGTCTGGGGGCCGTACTCTGTAGGCATGCCGCAGTTATACAAGACGAGACGCAATACCTTGGCCGGTTCCAGCACCGAACCTGCCGCTTGTACCATGAAAGGCACGACCGTACCGATCACAATCTTCACTTTGTGATCATAGACCAGTTTGGTAGCGGCGGCCACGGCGCCGTCCGCCGTTCCTTTCATATCTTCGACGACCAGTTCGATTTTGTATTTTTCTCCGTTGATAGTAACCCCGCCCTGGCTGTTGATCCATTCTTCCGAGAGTTTTGCCCCTTCGGCAATGTAAGTTTCAGCGGAAGAGCCGAAACCTGTGAGACAAAACAGACCTCCTACCTTTAGCGTCTTCGCTTCATCCGCCGAAACCGGCTGACCCAGCAAAAAGAAAGCGAAACAGACGATACCCAGAACGCTCAAAATTTTTCTTGCTTGCATGCGGACCTCCTTGTTCATATAGGGTTCAACGATTAAATTCGAATCCGAAAAGCGCATCACCTCCTTTCAGGTGTTTAAGCGATGTATCCAGGGGGTTTCTCCAATTCTTGCCTATCCGCCGAAGACAGCTGGAACCACATAGAGGCAGTTATCATTTACCAGTGGTGTGTCGGGTTTCAGAACCCTGCCGTTCAACACCACCATCCACGATTGCGATTTGGGCATTTTCAGATGATGCAAGAGATCTTTGACGTTTGCACCATCGGAGATTTCAAGTGAGAGTCCTCTCGTGGGATCATAACGCGGCATTTTTTCTCCCAACTGCCCCATAAACCGAACAAGGATCTTCATCCTACAACCCCATGGAATGCCAGGGAATCATCCCATTTCAGCGATGGCGGCTTCCCTTTCATGCACAAAACATTTAGTACATTTTTTTCGCAGCACAGCACAATCAAATTTATCAATTTCTTTCGGAGTTTTCTTGAGAAGATCAAGGGCTGCTTCCCAGGAATTCAGTTTCAATACGAGGCACTCAATGGGATTTCGGGCCTGGAATTCAATTTCAAGGCGGCCGGTGTCATAAAATATTGCCCGGTGGAAGGCTAGACCCATTTGATTGCCGAAACGTTCAAAGATCCGGAGAAAATCCTTTTCGTGGGCTGATCCCTGGCAGGCGCCATGTTTCTGTTCCATAATCATCCTAATCCATCATCAAATGAATGGCCTCACCATCTACTGCAAGGGCGGCTTCGAAGAAAGTCTCAGAAAGAGTGGGATGTGCGAAGATCGCTTTTTTTATGCCGTCAACAGGGATATGATTTTCCATGGCGAGGGTTGCCAGAGAAATTAATTCTGTGGCATGAGGACCCATCATATGGACGCCCAGCACCTCTCTGCTTTCGGCATCTGATACAATCAGAACCAGCCCCTGATCGATCCCCATGGTTCCGGCACGGCCGTTTCCCACGAAATGAAACTCCCCTGTTTTTACCTCGTGACCTTGGTCAATGGCTTCATCTTCGGTTAAGCCGACCGCTGCCACTTCAGGATTGCCCCATATGCAGTGGGGCATGAAAGGGGAGGGCTTGACACTGTTGTCACCCATAAGATGATCTACGGCCGCTATCCCATGGGATATGGCCTTGTGGGCATAGTAGGGGGGGCCAGCCGCATCTCCAATCACGTAAATTCCTTCGACAGCCGTCTCGAGGCCATCAGAGTGCGCCAGCATGCCGTTATCGGGCACTAAACCGGCTGCATCCAAATTCAACCCTTCATAATGGGGACGTCTGTGTCCGGTCTGAAGAACCCTGTCCACCACGATTTCCTGTGATCCCTGTTTCCCTTCCAGGACCACGGTTACCCCGGATTTTCCGTCAGGCTGGGCTGAAGAGAGCGTGGTTCCGGTCAGAACCTTGATTTTGTGGCCCAGCAACGCCTTTTTGTATCGGTCTGAAAATTCGGGATCAAGGTGCGGTAAAACGCGCCTGTTTTTCTCCACCAGCAGCACGCCGGCACCGAGGTTGCGGTAAATCGAGGCAAATTCCACGCCGCGATTTCCGGCACCCACAACTGCCAGGCGACGGGGGACGGTTTTAAGTGAAAGCGCGTCATCTGTAGACCAGATGAGATTGCCGTCGGGCTTGGGGCCAGCACCATAATCTTCTACGGCACCGGTTGCGATGATGACCTTGGATGCTGAGAGCTTTATGGGGTTGCCATCCGTATCCCGGACGGCCAGTTCCTTGGGAGATACAAAAGATGCCTGACCTTCCATAAACGTCACACCGCTACCTTTAAGGATGCTTCTGACCCACTGGCGGGACCCCTCTACAACAGCTTTTTTTCGTTCAACAATTCGACTGACGCCGATTTTCATGTCCCCGCGCAGAAAATGACTTGTGCTGACGGCGGGAATCATCTGTGTGTCTTCAATGAGCGTCTTCGTGGGCACGCAACCGCGGTTAAGGCAGGTGCCGCCCAAGTGCCCTTTTTCCACCAAGATCGTCTTCAGGCCTTTTCGGGCCGCCCGGATGGCGGCCGTGTATCCTCCCGGTCCGCCACCTAACACCAGCAATTCACACGATTTTGTGTTCATGTGTGATGACTCCTGAATCTTTGATTTTGCTTCATTCTGAGCGATAGTGTCCTCAAGAATGGTTATTTCAGAATCTTACGGAATTCCTTCGGATTTTCAATGGTCTCCTTCAATCTACCCAGAAACATGGCCGCCGGAACCCCGTCGATGACGCGGTGATCATGCGTGAGACACAGATATGTCATGGTTCTGATGGCCAGTTTATTCTGATACACGGCAGGCTTTGGGCCGATCCTTCCGATGCCCAGAATGGCATTTTCGGGCGGGTTGATGATGGGCGTCATGAAATCCACCGCCACATTGCCACCACTGCTCAACGTAAATGTGCCTCCCTGATAGTGTTCCGGTTCAAGGGCGTTATTGTGGGCTTTTCGAGCCAGTTTCTTGATTTCCCGGCTGACCGCCACCAGACTTTTCTGATCTGCGTTTCTGACCACCGGAACGACCAATCCGCCTTCCAATGCCACGGCGACACCGATATGGTATTCCCCCCAGCAAATGATTTCGTCGCCTGAGATGGTGGAGTTTATGATGGGAAATTCCTTGAGGACGGATGAAAGGATTTTTACCAGCATGTCAACGAAGGTGATTCGCTGGTCGGGCCGGTCCAATAGGAGTTCCTTACGGAAATTAGCAAGATCCGTCATGTCGGTTTCACACACAACCGTTAACTGTGCTCCCGAGTGAAGGCTCCGCATGAGGTTATCGGCAATGGTTCGCCGCATCCCCATGAAGGGAATTCTTTGTGTTATCACCCGATCTCCCAGGTCCATGGGAGGTTGCGATTCGGTTGAGATTTCCGGGATGTCCCCTTCTTCTTCAAGTGAGAGGTGAACTCCCCATCCGTCGTCCTCATCCTCTTGAAAAAAGATGCCTGATGCTGATTCCGCATCCGGCTTCATTCCTTTTCTGTATTCCTCAAATTCTTCCTCGCTGTCGGCAATGACGCCCAGGACCTCTCCGATCTGAACCTTTTCTTTGACCTTTCGAAGGCTGAATACAAGGCCTGCAGCCGGTGCTTCTATTTCGTTGGTCACTTTGGCGGTTTCAATGGTGACAACGGTTTCTCCCTTTTCCCTCTTTTCTCCGTCACCTTGATGCCATTGTACCACCGTGACTTCCGACTGGGTCATGCCGAGTTTGGGAACCGGAATAGACGTAATCATATACCAAAACTCCCTTGCGCTATCTCTATGGGTTTACCAGGATCTTGACCGAATCCTGAGATGAAAGAAGTCGATGAAATCCTTTTTCGACCAGGCTTTCCAGAGATATTCTGTCCGATATCAGAACCTCGGTATTGATCTTTTTCCTTCGCAGGAAATCGATCACCAGACCGAACTCATCATAATAGCCCAGAACACCTTTTAACTCTACTTCCCACAAAACGAGGAAAAAAGGATTGATCGAAACCTCTTTGTCATTGATGCCGACCAGGATCACTTGACCGCCGCTTTTTACCAAACTCGCACAGGCTTGAAACGTGGAAGGCACACCTGCACATTCAAAAACCACGTCAGCTCCAATACCTCCGGTCATCTCAAAAATCCTTTCTCTCAGGGCTTCTCCCTCGTCGAGAGGATTTATGACGATATCGGCACCCGTTTCCATGGCGATCGCTCTTTTCCTTTCAGATAGTTCGATCACGATAATCTTTCTGGCGCCACCGAGCCTCACAAACTGAAGGACGCCAAGGCCGATCATTCCAGCGCCAAGGATAACCACGTTGTCTCCAACCCCCAATCTGGACATGCGGACAGCATGAAGACTGGTTGCCAGCGGTTCCACCAGGGCCCCTTCTTCGAAAGAAACGCCCTCTGGAAGCTTGAAAAGCATTTCTTTGGGGTACTCTACGCGGAGGTATTGAGCGAAAGCCCCATCGTGTTCGGGGCTGATGCCAAACGCTTTTCCCAAACCATCCGGACAGAGTGAATACTGGCCTTTCTTGCACCAATAGCATTCTCCACACTGGGCGAGAGGCTTAGGCACCACGCGATCGCCGACCTTGAATTCATGGACGTCTTCTCCCACGTCTGCGATGACGCCGGCACACTCATGACCCATCACCGTTCCCGGAGGAACCAGAATACCATTCAGGTATCCGTGCACATCCGATCCACAGATACCGCACCACTTCACTTCCAGGAGAACTTCACCCGGACCGATCCGCGGGGTTGGTTTTTCCTGAAATTCGATTTTCTCTAAATCTTTAAAAACCGGTACCTTCATATCTTATCCCCCCTCACTCCTAATCTTGTTGCCATTCTTTCAACAACCGAGGGTCCCGACTGCCACAAGTGCCTGCACCGATCCCCGTCGGTTTCGGTCCAAAAAAGTCGGAATCCAATCGGCGCCATGCTCAGTTGAACATGGCACCACCATCCACATTGAGGGCCTGTCCGGTAATTTCCTTCGCTCCATCAGAGGCCAGAAACACCACCGCATTTCCGATATCTTCGGCTGTCTGTGGTCTTTTCATGGGGATCGTGTTCTGGACAACTGTTTTGAAGACCTCATCGGGACTCATGCCCTTAAACGGCGGATAGGATTTGGCCAAAACTTTCGCCCCGATATCCCACATGGGGGTCCGAATGACACCTGGGCAGACAGTGTTGACGTTCACGCCGTAAGGCGCCATTTGAAGGGCCACGGCCTGAGTAAAGACAATCACCGCGGCTTTACTGGCCGAGTAATGGGCGATCCAATCAAATCCCTGGCGTCCGGCGACTGAGGATAAGTTGATGATTTTCCCCTTTTTTTGCTCTTTGAAATGTGGCGCTACGGCGCGGTTACAAAGAAAGACGCCTTTGAGATTAACATCCACGGTGAGATTCCATTCCTCCTCCGTGATATTTTCGATCACGGGCAGTGGCGCATCCGCTTCGTTCCAATAGGAAAATCCGCCCACACCGGCTGCGCAAATGAGGATGTCCAGCCGTCCCAATTTTTCGATGGTTTCTTTGACCAGTTCTTCGCACTGATCGGAAACGCGCACATCGGTTTTGAAGGCCAATGACTGTCGACCCATGTCTTTGACTTGCTGAGAAACCTTTGTGGCCAGTGCCAGATTCACGTCACTGACCGCTACGTGAGCGCCTTCCTTTGCAAGGCAACGGCATATTCCTTCGCCCAAACCACCCCCTCCGCCTGTCACGATGGCGACTTGATCTTTTAAAAGCATTTTATCCTCCTCACCCGTCATGGATCGAAAAGAAGCAATGGTGTCGTTAGGGCTGGGGACCGGAATATCTTCAAAAAATTCCGGTCCCCGGCATGGTCATTTGAGATCTAAAGCGTACGCTTCACTGCTCGCACGATCGTATCTTTGTTGGGCAGATAAAGGTCTTCCAGAACCGGGCTGCCCGGAATGGGGACCATGGGCGCAGCAACGCGCTGGACCGGCGCTTTAAGGAAAGAAAAATAGTCGCCGCAGGCAAGGGCCGCCAATTCCGAACCGAGGCCGCCTCTGATCCTTCCCTCTTCCACGGTAATGAGACGTCCGGTTTTTTCCACTGACTCGAAAATGGTATCTTTGTCCAGCGGTACAATGGTCCTTGGATCAATGACTTCGATATCGATATTATCCTTGGCCAATTCCTCCGCAGCATTTAAAGCCTCGTACATCATGAAACCGAAGGCTACAACCGTGGCGTCCTTGCCCGGTTTTCTCACTACGGCCTCACCGAATGGAATCGTATACTCCTCTTCCGGTACTTCTCCTTCGACGCCGCCGAACATGAGCTTTTTTGACTCAAAAACCACAACCGGATCATCGCTTCGTATGGCGCTTTTGAGAAGTCCTTTGGCATCATAGGGCGTGGCAGGTTCCACCAGAATCAGACCCGGTGCCTGGATCAATTGGGATTGCAGGCACTGGGAATGCCCGTAAGCCATGCGAAAACCCGCGCCCACCGCCGTTCGGATGGTCATGGGGACGGAATACTGATTGCCCGTGACATACCGCCATTGGCCCAGATGGTTGCATATCTGATCCATGGCCAGCATGGCGAAATCGCAGAACATGAGTTCAAGGACCGGACGCTGACCGTTCATGGCCGCTCCCATGGCCACGCCGGTGATGGCATTTTCAGCAATGGGGGTGTTTAAAACCCTCTCCTCTCCAAATTCCTTTACCAGTCCGGCGGTCTGTCCGAAGGCGCCGATACGGACATCCTCGCCCATGACGAAAACAGCCGGGTCCCGCCGCATCTCTTCTGCCATGGCTTCATTCAACGCCTGCAAAAAACTGATATTTCTGGCCATTACATCACCCCCTTTTGCGCATACACGTCTTCAAAGAGATCTTCGACAGTGGGATCCGGTGCTTGAAAAGCCGCTTCAACGGCCTCATCCACTTCCTGTGTTACTTCCTTGCGAAGCTTTTCGTCATCCTCTGGTGTCAGGATTTTTCGGTCAAAGAGTTTCTTTTGACATAGGTCTATGGGATCCCGTTTCCCCCACTCTTCCAGATCTTCTGGCTTCACATACCCCCCTGGATCTCCCGAAAAATGAAGCGCCATACGGAACGTTTTATATTCCACCAGATAGGGGCCCTTGCCGCTACGGGCGTGTTCCACCGCTTTTTCGGCGGCTTCGTAAGTGGTTTCGATATCCTGCCCGTCGACGATATCATAAGGTATGCCATAACCGGCCGCTCTCGGTGCAACGTCCGTGGTGGGATAATGTTCGTGCATGTAAGACAACTCGCAGAACTGGTTTGTGCATACGGCGAACACGACCGGAAGTTTCCACAAAGCCGCCATATTCATGGCGGGCCCGGCTTCTCCCTGGTTGCAGGTCCCCTCACCCACGAAGTAAAGCGTCACCTGATCGGTTTTCTGCATCTTGGACGCGAGGGCTGCTCCCACGGCATGGGAAAAATCCGACCCCAGACTGGAGACCAGACCGGGGATATTAAGCCTGCGGTCGCACAGGTGCAGCGTCCCCTTTCCTTTACAGAGACCGGTTTTTTTCCCCATATATTCCGTCCAGATATCCTCTGCTGTCATTCCCTTTCCGATGTATTCACCCACACCTCTGTGGGTTCCGAACAAATGGTCCTGCTGTGTGAGAGGTCCGGTTACCCCTATTGCCACGGCCTCCTGTCCGGTTCCGAAATGAGACATCAACTGGATTCTTCCTTCTTTCAAGAGACTGTCATGCTTTTCTTCCATGGACCGCACCAACAGCATCTTGCGATACAATCCCAAGAGTGTTTCGTTTCCTAAAGACATAATGAATTTCTCCTTTCCGGGCGAAGGCCCTATGGCGTTACTTCGATTAATTCAAACAATACACCACCCACGGCATCGGACTGCATATAAGCGGCCCTTACATGCCCCATACCTTCCACGTCGGTCTCGGCATTCATGAGAACACCGATCCCCTTTCCTTTTAGATAAGCCAGCCATTCATCATAATTTTCGATGATAAAACCCAAGTGTTGCAACCCTTCTCCCTTTTCCCGGAGAAACCATTTATGCGGGGCATCTCCTTCAATGGGCTCGATCAATTCCAATTGCAAAGGACCCCATGGGCACATGCCGATATTGAGCTTGATAGGACATGGCTCGCCTTTAACCCAGTGTTGTGCCGGAACGAATGTCACCTTTTGAAACGGCCCCAACCCGAAAGTTTCTGAGTAAAACCTGATAGCGTCATCCAGGTTTGAAACCACGACACCCACCTGAGCGGGCGGCGGTAGAACCATTCCATTTTCTTTTTCACTCATAATGCACCCCCTGTTCGTTTAAGGTCTTAGGTTCGCAAGAATTCTTATACTGGGAGACAGGCAAGACAAAGTCAATGACGGAATTCCGTCATTTTTCTTTATGAATGCTTTTTCATGTGATACACTGATTTAAGCGGATGACTAAATCGGAATTTTGGGGGTGGAAGAACCAAATTTTCCACTGTAAAAGCCGTATCATGGAGCAAAGATGAAAGCCTCCTTAGATAGACTTTCCGCAGAAGATCTCAAAGATGTGCTTCAAGTTGGCCGTGTTGCACTGGAGTGTAATCGTTCAGAAGAACTGACGAGAGAAGTCTTACATCTCATGGAGGCTGTTTTTAAGACCAGTTGCAGCAACTTCTTTTTTTCTCTCGCCTGGGCCGATGAACTCGATCTCAACCGTGTTGTTAGTCTGACCATCGGTCAGGCATTTCTAGCCCAATTTCGAAAATATTACTACCAGTTGGATCCATTTATTAATGCACTTTCATTAAGCCGTTGCCCCACGACCGTTGTCACCGAACAGATCGTTCCTTACGGGAAACTCACTGCCGGTGAATATTATAATGATTTCTTGAAACCACAATCCATTTATTCCCAGATGAGTATCTTTTTGAGAAAAGGGGATGGTTTGCTTGGCAGCTTCAACCTGTTTCGTGGACCCAATGCAGACGTTTTTACTTCCAGGGACCGAGCCAAGGCGGAATTGATGGCTCCATACCTTGCAGAGGCTTTGAGCAAGATTCGCATATCAGAAAAAACGGCAACTCAGACCGCCATGATCGATAAGATCCTTTTAGACCTTCCCTATGGGGCTGTGGTGCTGATGAACGAATGGTACGAACCGATTTATTGCAGTGACACAGCGAAGGAAAAACTGAATGACCAATGTAACGGGACAGACGGAAGCAAGGACTGTCTCCGATACCTTTCAAAAGTCCTTTCTGATCATTTTGGCAGTCAAACAGCACCTGACTTAGGGAAAAGGAAGCTCAAACTGCAGATAAGAAGAGGCAAACTTGAGATCGTTGTTCGCCTCGTCAGGATGGGGATTCCGGAAAGTACTTTTTTTGCAGTCTATCTGGAATCTGAAGGAGCTGATTCTCACAAAACGCAAGAAGAAGAGAAACTCAAGGACCTTGGTTTGACGCCGCGTGAGAGGGACGTGGTAAGGCTTCTCTCAGAAGGTCTCAAAAACCCGGAAATTGGAAAGAGGCTCTTTATTAGTGAGTATACCGTTGAAAACCACCTTAGGTCCATTTTTAAGAAGATGGGCGTATCCAATCGAACTGCCGCAACCAATCGACTCTTTATGATGACAAAACAGCATCCTTCCCTGTTTTGGCATTGTTAGGCCTTGTCTATGCTATTGACGACGCACAGTGTCTCGATTCTTTAGTCGGTTTCAGCCACCCCGTCAGAATTCTGGAATTCTGGCTAATTCTGGGGACGCAATACTTAATGTTCTCACAAACTGAGTTTGGTGAATCACCCGATTTTAAGCCCTTACTTCCCCTCCGGCATTGGCGATGGATTTAAAAGGGTGCTGTCTGACAGTTGACCAAACAGCACATCGGATGATCGAAAAGGAAAATCTGTCTTTTTTGTTGTCATCGGGATTTCCGGAAAAGTAGGAAATGGCATAGGGAATGGCTCCTTTATGATCTCAAAAAAAGTGTTAAAACAATCAGAACCTGCAAGAAGGAACAGAATCGGCCGGAAAAGAAACAATCGTGCTGATGGAAAATGAGTCATGTTGAAGACGACCCAAAATTTATGGTTGAGACTGTGTTTTCAGCTCTTGCTGGTTTCATCCTTTTTGAATTTTCCCGCCTTTGCCAGGGAATCGGGAACTTCCCTCGCGGATTTGCAACGTGCGGCTCAACGTGAGACGGATCAGAACTATCCCTATCTGGAAACCCTGTACCGGTATTTCCATTCCCATCCCGAATTGTCATTTCAGGAACGGAATACCTCTGCGCGTTTGGCGACGGAACTGAAAACCGTCGGTTTTGATGCGGCGACGAACATCGGTGGTTACGGTTGGTTCCATTCACAGCGGGACGAAGCACAACATCATTCCCGATACGGCCCATCTGCAGTTGACGGTCCGTTCCTTTTCCCGTGAAACCCGGTCGCAGATTCTGAAATCCATCAAACGGATGGCGGAAGGGGTTGCATTCGGTGCCGGCGCCCCGGCACCTTCGGTTAAAATCAAAGCGGATCCGACCCCCGCCCTCTACAACGAACCCGCGCTGGCCAAACGGTTGGTGAAGATATTTGAGCGGGCTCTGGGGTCGGCAAACGTGGTTCTCAGGGATCCGGAAATGATCGGCGAAGACTTTGCGCGATATGGAAGGACAAAGGAGAATATTCCCATTTTCATGTTTCGTCTGGGTACGGTGGGAACGGACGCTCCTGGGGGAGGGCTGCTTGGCGAAAAAGAGCTGCCGACACTCCATTCAAGCCGATATGCACCGGAGGTGGAGACGAGCCTCAAGACTGGCGTTATGGTTATGGTATCGGCGGCTTTGGAACTTTTTGAATGAAAGTGGGAATCGCCGCGTTTTCTCCCTCTAGTTTCTCCTCCAGGCGCTTTAAAGCCGTCATGAATGCCAGGCGCTTTTCCCGTGCATAGGGGTTGTACCGGTACATGTCCTCGAAGAGCTGCCAGGTGTCATGGGTTACCACTCCCAGAATGCGCAGGAGCCTTTTATACCCCTCCGTATCAATGGTCAGTTCCTTGGCGCCGAATTCATCCAGGCCCCTGCCGATAAAATGGGTGAGGGCCAGGCTCACGGCGATCTGACGGTCATGCTCTTCGGGCGTGGTTTCAATGACATTCAACCCTTTGCCGATCAGGTAATTTTTCACTTTTTGATAATGTTTTTCTTCGATTCGCACTCTGGAGAGCACGATTTTCCGGTCAAGGAGGGATTCCGCAGCGCTGTCGGGGCCGAACATGGGGTGCGTTCCCAACAATGAGACCGAGGGGGGAAGCAACTCTTTCATCCACCCAACCGGGTAGACCTTGACCGAACACACGTCGATGACCATTGTCTCGGATTGCAGCAGGGGGGCGATCCGTTTCAGTGTTTCTTGCATGGTGGAAATGGGAACGCTCAAGATGACCACCTTTTGACGGCATACGTCTTCCAGTGCTGCCGATTCGGCACCGATGCCGACAATCGCCTCTGTTTTGTCACTTCGATTGAAGACTTTTATTTTGTAATCCCGGGCCAGATAGCCGGCCATGAGCTGGCCGAATCTGCCGAAACCGATGATTCCGATCATCTTTGGAGTGCTCCTCTTCGTTCATTAAACACCTGTGCCAATCGCTCAAGGCCCCGAATCAGCTGTTCTTCTTGGACGGCGTAACAGATGCGCATATGCCCGTCGCCACCGAAGGCCTCCCCCGGTGCCACGGCCACATCTGTCCGTTTAAGAATTTCCATTGCCAGCGCTTCGGTGTTTTCACCCTTTCTGAGAAACCGGGTTACGTCCG
>JAJDOH010000253.1 GCA_022340265.1 Deltaproteobacteria bacterium
CTTGCACAATAAACAGCGTATTCATATCCTTTGAAGAACAACGAATGCTAAGGTGTTCCCTGATGCACATTGTCAATACGATCATACCTATTTTTGCGGTTATTCTGCTGGGGTGGCTGGCCGGTAGACGGGGTTTTCTACCGGCTTCCTTTATGGGGCCCGCAAACCGGCTGGTTTTTTATCTGGCTATTCCGGCCATGATATTTCGGGCACTTTCTAAGGCAGACTTTCATGCCGAATTTGATTTGCAGGTCGTTATCGGCACTCTCTTGCCGCTGGTGATTGTTTTTGCTTTGGCCTGGTGGATCTGTTCCATGTTGCATCTAGAACACGGGCAGCGGGGGACGTTTATTCACACCTCTTTTCACGGCAATCTAGGTTATCTCGGTTTTGGAGTGGTCTACTATTTTCTGGGGGCGCAGGGGCTTGCCCGCGCCAGCATCATTGCCTCTTTTGTGATCCTGCTTCAGAATTTTCTGGCGGTCCTGGTGCTTCAGGTACATTCAAGCCATGTTCGAAGCCATTTTCAGAACCTGCGGACCATGGTCCTTTCCGTCCTCGCTAATCCTATCATCATTTCAGCGGTCGCAGGCATGATGGTTTCCATTTTTGTTATTCCTCTTCCACCGGTTATTGGCAGGATCCTTGACATACTGAGCAGCCTTGCCCTTCCTTTGGCGCTATTGATTATCGGCGCTTCGATTTCATTTTCATTCATGCGGTCTAAACTAAGATTTATTCTTCTGGTATGTATGCTGAAATTGATTGCGCTGCCAACGACCGGTTTGATAATATTCAGACTGATGAATCTCAGTGCCGGAGACTATTTGCCGGGAATCATTCTGTTGGCCTCTCCCACCGCAACCGTCACTTATGTGATGGCCCGGGAAATGAAGGGGAATCCCGATTTTGCCAATGCAGCCATTTCCCTCTGCACAATTCTTTCCGCCGGTACGTTTATTTTCTGGCTGGCTCTCGTTCCCTGACATCGTTTTTAATGCACCTCTTGTGAACATAGCGATCAATTGTGAAAAAATTGACGCAGTTCCGTATTTAATGGTAGAGTCAAACCTAGACCCTCAAACTTTTAACCCGTTCACGTCTTATAATTAAGGAGAAAATAATGGCATATGGAAAGTCTTTCTGGATTTTGGTTTTGCTAGCGTCTTTTTTGTGTGGATGCGGAGGAAGTGGTTACAACCGATACGCAGACGATTTCTATGATCAAGGCATCGCCTGGTACCATAAAGGGGAATACGATCGGGCCGTAAAAGACTTTACAAAAGTGCTGGAGATGGCACCGGAGGGGACGAATAATTATATTGTATATTATAACCGGGGTCTCGCCTATTACAAGCTGCGGGATTATGATCGGGCCATACGCGATTTTGATACGGGACTGCAACTGGTGGCGGGTCGGACTTCAATGGGGAAATACAGGCCCACCATCTACGACTCAAGCATGGAAGTCCCGGCTCCCACAACAAAACTGGAATACGGCGTGTTCAATCTCTATAAAGCCCGTGGGGACGCATGGTTCTATAAGAAAGGTTATAAAGAGGCCGTTGACGACTATGATAATGCGCTTAAGTATGGGGAGCAACGGAAAGAACTGCCTACGATTTATAATTCACTGGCATGGGCCAAGTTCCAAATGGGCGCTTACAAGGATGCTATTAATGACTTCTCCATCGCCATTGACATGAGGCCACAGTCAGCAAGGGATTACTACGGGAGATCAAGGGCTTGGGCTGAAATTGGAGACATGAACATGGCGTTGCGTGATGCGCTTGTGGCGCATGATCTTAACCCGGACAGTCAGAAATACGATGATCTTGTTTTTGAATTGAAACAGAAGATGAAAAGATAAGTGAAAACGTCGCCTTTAACCACCGAAAGGAGGAATCGTCATGAAAGCAGGCATTATCTTTGGAGGTACAGGTCCGATACTGATTCTAACCAGTTATGAATCTTTTAACGACGAGAAGTTTGTGGCGAAGCTGGCTGCCAAGGGGATCAAGAAATTCATTGCATCAGAGGTCCCGTTGGAAAGCGTCAAACAGAAATATGGAAAACATTTTGATGTTGTCATGGGAGATCTCAGACAAACAGATGATTTGCGGGTAATGGACTACGATGGACACAATGTATTTTACAATTTTCCTTTTTCAGAAATGGAAAAGCCGGTTTATCATGAAACTTAGGGCCTCGGCAATAAATAATTGCGCAGGACTGCGCCGTATTTTGGCTCGTATACAAGGCACATCCACCGGTGCATATTAGTATATGTGCCTGTGGGTGTAACGCAGTAGACGGGCCAAAAGACAAGCAAGATTGTGTAAGGAATTCTTGCCGAGGCCCTAAATCCGCTGCTTCAGAATCTCTTTTAAATCTTTTTCATCCAGCTTGACGGGATGGTATTTCAACCCCGTTGAAGCGATAATTGCGTCAAAATCTTTTTCCGTTACCCCATAAACCGATAGCTTTGGCAGTTGCAGTTCGCTTGTCAGTCGCTCAAATTCATCGATACAAAAATTGAGATAATAGAATTCACTTTTCGCGTCGGAGCCAGCGAACAGCTTTCCGATTTTTGCATATTTGTGAAATGTTGTGCTGCCCGACATGCCTTCGTCCATGAGTTTCTTTGCCGTGACGCGGTTGACCGCTCCCATAAGGGTTCCGCAGACGGTACCATGGGGAATACCGAAAAGACTACCGAGCGGTTGCGCAAAACCGTGCACCGCGCCTAGGCCCCCGTTTGCCAGGTTAATGCCGGAGATGTATGCGGCATAGGCCATTTCAAAACGCGCCTCAAGGTTCCGGCTCTCAATAACGGCCTTTTCAATAGACCGGTAAATCCTTCCGATAGCATCAAGCCCCAGCGCATCCGTAAAGGGGTTTGCCCGGGTCGACAGATAGGATTCCACCAACTGGGTAAAGGCATCCATGCCGCTGGCGGCGGTAATTTCGGGCGGGCAGCTGACCGTCAGTTGGGGATCTAAGAGAGCGATATCCGGAACATAATTCTTATGTCGAAGGGATTTCTTAAATCCGTTGGTCCCTTCCTGGGTAATCACCGCATTCCATGTTGCCTCGCTCCCGGTGCCTGCTGTCGTGGGTACCGCAATAAAAGGGACTTTGAAGCCGGTGGGAACCCTGGTGCCAACCCCCTCCAGATAGTCGACAATGCTTCCTTCCGATTGCAACATCGCCGAAATCGCTTTTCCGGCATCGATGACGCTCCCCCCGCCAATGGAGACAACGCAGCCAATTCCCTTTTGCTGATATTGACGAATCGCATCATCAACATCTTCGGGTGACGGCTCATGGGCAATCTTTAAGTGACCTGCAAGCCGGCTTTTTGATTTCAGTTTTTCAATGAAGCCGTGAAAAAACGTCATGCCTTTCCATGCGCTCCCGCCTGTAATCATCAGAACGGAGCCGATGTAAGGTGCAACCATTTCGTACAATTTACTGATTTCACCGCAACCCAGAACCAATTCAGGTGTATTTGATATATGGAATGCATTTTTCATTGGCCTTATACCGTCGGGAATATATTTTGTATGGGGTGGCAAAATCATGATTAACCGAATCAGAGCACTTTTTCAATTGATTTCATGGTTGAAATGCCACAAGCGGTAAATCTTGACCATTTTGGGTCTATTGCTTATAGTGATCCCATGGAGCGCCGTTCATTCTGCAAACGTCTTAAGGGAGGCCAGATCATGCGAAAAGTACCAGGATTGAACGTCAAAGACATTATGGATTCCAAGTATGTTACCATCCAGCCCGATGCCCCTGTCAGCAAGGCGGCAAAAATGATCTTCAACGGCGAAACGAGGGGGACCGGGTATAAACCTTTCGGTATAGTGGTGGTGGATGACTTTTGTCATCTCTTGGGCATGATTTCCATGGAGGACATTCTTTATCACCTGCGGCCCCCGTTCATGAACTACGAATTGGAAAATGTACCGCTTTGGGATGGGGAGTTGGAAGTCTATCTGGACCATTTCACGGATCTGCGTGTGGAGCAGGTAATGAGCTCGCCTGTCATTACCGCCAAGCCACAGGATGATCTCATGGTGGTGATTGACAAGATGGTGAAAAGTAAAATCAGACGGTTGCCGGTGGTGGAAGAAGAAAAGATCATGGGGATTGTCTATCTCTCTGATGTGTTTTACCATGTGTGCAAGACCTGGTTGAACAGTGATGAGGGTTGAAATTCATAATGCGTGAAGATTTGATGCTGAAAGAGATATGCGAACGGATCTGGGATCTGGCGCGGCCATACCTCAATACGAGAAAAAATGACACGCATACGGAGATTGCAGCAGGTCTTGCCCAGCAATTGCTGGCGCAGGAAGGGGGCGACGAAGACATCGTGATGCCGGCTATCATTCTCCACGACACGGGCTGGAAGAAAGTGCCGGAGGATGTTCAGTCAAAGGCATTCGGTCCAAAGGCCACGTTGCCGGAGTGGAATCGTGTCCACGAAGTGGAAGGCGCCAGGATAGCCGGACATATCCTTCGAAGCGTCAACTATCCTAATGATAAAATATTGGAGATCCAGGAGATTATCAAAGAGCATGACTCCCGAAAAGAGCCGCTTTCGCTCAATGACAGTATTGTCAAGGACGCCGACAAGTTATGGCGGTATTCCCAAAACGCGTTTCAAATCAATGCCATCAGATTCGCGCTTACGGCTGACGAGAATGTTGAAAGGCTGCGCCGAAACCTCGAGCCCTGGTTTTTAACGAAATCCGGAAAGCGGATGGCCAGGGAAGCACTTGAAGAACGTATTCAGGAGCTGAAAGAGACTGATGCCGCTGCTGGTTTGCCGTGAAAATTTTAACCGGTCTACATTTCTTATACGCCTTTTAGGAACTTGATGGCTTCATCTTTTTCCTCGATGGAAAATCCTTTCATATCCACACTCTTAAATAATTTTCCCTCAAGATCCACAAGCTTGTGGATCCATTTCCGTTGCGTTATCACGGCGATTCGCTTAAAATGGGATAATCCAACTTCCTTTAGGAATTTTAGTTTTTCAAGCACCGCATCGAAATCGACGCCGCCGATACTGACGATCTCCTGGTATACCACTAGTTTTTCGCCTTTATCTATTTTTTCCCTGAACAAGGAAAGCACCGATTTCATTTCCGCTTCCGAAATTTTCCCCCCGACACGATAAGCCACGGCTTCTTTAACGCCTACATCGATCATTTCCAGCATGCTATTCTCCTTTTTGTTCTGAAAGTGGGCTATCACCGGAAAAAATTGATCAGATGCCCAATACTATAGTATAAAGCACCAATCTTTGCAAAACAGAAACATTTTATTTGTTCAGCCTGAATATTATCCAATATGCGTTTTTATGGCAAGCGCGCAGGAAGCGCTGTTGACATGTCTGGCAGTACCAAAATAGATGACTGATTTTAGATGGACCGACAAAAAGAAAGGATATTCCAGCATGCCTCTCATCGACCTTCGTTCAGATACCATTACCCTTCCCACGCCTGCCATGCGAAAGGCCATGGCCGAGGCGGAACTGGGAGACGACGTTTTCGGGGAAGATCCCACGGTACGGAAACTGGAAGAACTGGCCGCCCGGCGCATGGGCAAAGAAGCGGCCCTTCTGGTGGCCAGCGGAACCATGGGCAACCTGGTCTGCCAGATGTCCCACTGTGGCCGGGGTGATGAAATGATACTGGGAGACAAATCCCATATCTTCTACTTTGAGCAGGGAGGCTCCGCGGCCGTGGGCGGCATCCATTCGCGCACGGTACCCAATCAGCCTGACGGGACGCTTTTGCCCGATGATATCGTATCGGCCATTCGTACGGATGATGTCCATTTTCCCAGAACCCGCTTGATTGTTCTTGAAAACACCCATAATCTTTGCGGCGGCAGCCCTCTGTCTCCCGATTATCTGCGACAGGTTGCGACCATAGCCGCCGAAAGGGGGTTGCGGGTGCATGTGGACGGGGCCAGAATCTTTAATGCCGCTACGGCCTTGAACGTTTCACCCGCGGAACTGGCCGCACCGGCGGATTCCATCTCATTTTGTCTTTCCAAAGGGTTGGCCGCCCCGGTGGGGTCGGTGGTTTGCGGATCAACGGAATTTATCGCCGGAGCCCGGAGAATGCGAAAAGTTTTGGGCGGCGGCATGCGGCAGTCGGGCATTATTGCGGCAGCGGGTATTGTCGCACTTGAACAGATGGTGGAACGTCTCTTTGAGGATCATGAAAATGCCCGCCGTCTGGCAAAGGGGCTATGGGGTATCAAAGGGCTTTCAGTGGGAGACCCGGGAAATGTAAAAACCAATATCGTTTACATGGAATTGGGCGCCGAATTACCCGCTCCTGAAACAGCCCGAAAACTGGAAGAAGCAGGCGTTCGGGTGCTCCCGGCGGGTCCACATCGTCTGCGCGCGGTGACCCACTACGGAATCACCAAAGAAGATGTGGATATGGCATTGACCGCATTTCGTAAAATATTTCAGCCCTGATACCGTGTGCCGAAGCATTTGTAATCGATTTCAACCGTACCTGGGCCGCGTTCGGGCCTTCTCATAAAATTTTTCCAGCCCTATTTCCCGGATCTTTTCGTTGATCACGACCCAGCCCTTATAAAGACCGGGATCGAAATTGGTTCTATCACAGGGAAACAGATCGCATTGATAGCAGAAATCGATGTCATTTTCCTGATGACAGGCGTGTACGCCGCATTTCTTGAACAGTCTGCATTGTTCATTGCGGCACCCTTTGCAGTTTTCCGATGCAAAGTAATCCAGCACTTCTTTAAAGTCCGCATATTTTTTAAAAATCGGGTTGTCCAACAGGGTTTCAAACCGTTCGGCGTTGTGATGGAATTTCCCCAGTTTTTCTTTGAGCTTCAGACTATATTTCCGGATGTCACCATTTACGTGGGCAAAACAGGTTTCACAACATAGCCCGCACGGGGCCAGGGAAGCTTTAATTTTTTCGTCGTCCATGACATGTTTCTCCTCTTGAGCGGTTGATTTTGTTTGATGATAAGAATTGTTTTCCAGAATGAAAAGTGGCATAAACGACATTTTAATGGGTGATATCGGCAAAAAACCGGTTCAAGGTGCGTATGATGAAAAAAGTGACCATCCTCGGACTTTACAACACCATGGCAACCACCGTGTTTGGCCCCATGGACATTTTAAACCAGGCGGGAAGGTTGTGGAACCGGGTGAGAAAATTGCCTCAGACCCCGCTTTTTGAAGTGGTCGTTGCAACCCCGGACGGCCGTCCCATCCGATCCGTA
The DNA here is from genome assembly GCA_022340265.1 of Deltaproteobacteria bacterium. Taxonomy (GTDB): domain Bacteria; phylum Desulfobacterota; class DSM-4660; order Desulfatiglandales; family Desulfatiglandaceae; genus NaphS2. The sequence continues at coordinate 7,297 of JAJDOH010000253.1, forward strand.
AACAATATCCATATCCAACCCCATTGCAGCATTGAAGAAGTGCGGGAGACGGACCTGGTTATCATTGCATCGGCCACGTACATCGACCGGATTCTTGAAATGAACCCCGAATTGATCCCCTGGATACGGCACCATTACAGCCGGGGTGCCCATGTGGCCAGTATTTGTACCGGGGTGTTTCTGTTGGCTGAAACCGGTTTGTTGGACGGCAAATCAGCCACGCTGCATTGGGGGTTTGTGGAGATGTTCCGCAAAAGATATCCGCAAATAGCGGTTCGGCAGGATCGCATGTTTCTGGACCACGGTCGCCTCTATTGTTCAGCCGGGGTGAGTGCCGGCATGGATCTTTCCCTCTATCTGGTGGAAAAATTTTGCGGCAGAAAGCCCGCCGTGGAGTCCGCCAAGACCATGGTTCTGGATATGGGCAGAGAAAGGCAGAGCCCGTACGCGTTTCTTCCTGCGTCCAAAGACCACGGCGATCCCCTCGTCAATAGGGCTCAGGTTTGGATGGAAGATCATCAGACCGAGACAATTGATTACGAAAGGCTGGCCCGAAAATTCCATATGAGCCGTCGTTCGCTGGAACGCCGGTTCAAGCGGGCCACGGGCGTCACGCCGTTGGGGTACTTGCAGCAGTTGCGGGTGGAAAGCGCCAAGCGGATGCTGGAAGAGGGCGTTCGGACGTTTAACGAGATCACCTATGCGGTGGGGTATGAGGATATTGCTTTTTTCAGAAAAGTGTTTGTTCGGCTGACGGGGTTACGGCCGAAAGAATATCAGCAGCGGTTCACAGGCTATCCCGAAATGCCGGTACCCTGATATTGTATTCGCACAAAACAGACCGATTGCCTACTTCGTATGGTCTTTACCGCCACGTCACATTGGTTGTCGAAACCGGTTTATCGGCTGGTCAAAAGATTTTGGTGAAAGAAACCTTTCCGTCATGGCTTATAATAGCCAGTTCTTATGTTCAAGGCGCTGAGGGGCTACCTCACTGTTTTCAGCAGTTCTGTTGAAATTGTTGCACTTTCTTACAGCGGCACAAATTGGAACAAATGGATGGGCACACCTTCCCTCCTCACATCTCCAGAGAACCAAAGGCATCCGCCATCCTGATGGCATCTATGATGAGTTCAGCCGTCAGATCGAATCTGACATTGTGCAGATAGCTCTCTTTGTTTTCGAAGACCGGATGGATGGCTGCGTCCAGTTCCTCGTCGGTAACATTTCCCAGACCTATCTGAGCCAGAGTGGTGGGGAGTCCGACGGATCTACAAAATCCATAAACTTCTTCAACTACCGACTGCGGCCTCCCCTCAAGAAACAATCCTGACAGCGTGCCAAAGGCAACCTTTTCACCGTGATAGTAATCGTGAGTTCCCTCTAAATTGCAGAGACAATCGTGGATGCCGTGTGCTGTTGAGAGACCTCCGGATTCAAATCCAAGCCCGCTGAGCAGCGTATTGGCTTCGACGATGTGGTCAAGGGCCGCGCTGACCACTTTTTTTTCACAGGAGATCTTGGCTGTAACGCCGTATTCCAGAAGGGTCTGATAACAAATATTGGCAATAGACATGATGGCCTTGAGATTGAATCCCCCGGATATGTTCTTGAAATAGGAGCGATCACAGGTTTCAGCTTCAAACCAGGTGGCAAGGGCGTCACCCATTCCGGAAACAAGGAATCTTACCGGCGCTTCAGCAATGACCTGGGTATCTACCAGAACATAGTCGGGGTTGTTTGTGGTCAAATAATCCACTATGGCCCCTTCATTGTTGTAAATAACGCAGGCGCTGGCTGTTGGCGCATCTGTGGCGGCTATGGTAGGCGCTGCAATGAATTTGACGCCCAGTCTCTTTGCGACAACCCTGGCCGTATCAATGGCCTTGCCGCCACCCATGCCAATGACGAAATCAAAGCCACCTTCTTTTGCTATGTTAAAAATCCTGTCTATTTCATCCCACGTGCACTTGCCGCCGAATTTTTCATATTCAACAGTGCAGATCTGTTTCCAGAACGACATGTTTGGCCCAATAATTTTTGTCACAGCGGCATTTGTGGCAAGGATAAAAACCCGTTTCCCTTCAAGTTCTCTGATTTCACCAAAATTCCTGAGAACATGTTTTCCCTGCAGATAGCAGCGGGGGAAAATTGCCTTTTTTATCATCGCTGCACCTCTCCTCCCTATCTTGTTTGCTTTCATTTACCCTGTGAGATAGGGGTTTTGGATCTGATTTTATTTCATCGCTCTGAATTTCCCATCTTCTATGATCACCCAAACAAGGCCCTCTTTGCCCAACCCATCGTGATCCGTCGGGCTATAATGAAAAGATCCATTTGTGCCGGTATACTCCTGGGATTCCAAAACATCTCTCAGCTTGTTTCGGTCCGGTCCTGATTTCTTCAGGGCCTGGGCCAGCATATGAATGGCATCGAATCCGTTGGCACTCCACACCGTGGCCGGTCTTTTGTAACGGGCCTCAAAATGCTTGCAGAAATCAATGACAAGCTTGTTATGGGGGTCATTGGGATCCAGATCGTGAGGCACAACGACCTTTTCAGTGGGAAACCTGACTCCCTCAACGGCCTTTCCACCAATCTGTATGGTGAAAGGGATGCCATAGGCATGGGACCCGATAACCGGTATGGTCATCCCCAAGGTCTGCATGTTTTTGCCAATCACCGCTCCCATTCCCCCATGGGTTGCAGCCACAAGGACTTCTATCTTTTTTTCCTTAATGATCGGTTTCATCTTGGCAAGTTGGGGAGTTGTATCCACGTCAGCCGTGCCGTGGGTCTCCTCGAATTCCACTACTTCAATTCCTTTCTTGGCCCCGAACTCTTTGACTTCCCTGCCGAGATCGATCCACATGGGCTCGTTGGCCGCAAAGGTAATGGCGCTCTTATAGCCTTCTTGGGCAAGATAGTCTGCAATCTTCTCGGCCACGATCACTTCATTGTGGGGGATAAAAAAGACCCATTTATAATGTTTTTCCCTTGTTCCTTTGTCCGAAGGGCACAGAATAATGTCTGGCACCTTTTCGCGATTTGCAAGGGCAGCGACCGTGGGAGCGATTCCGGCAAAAATGGGACCGATGACCGCAACCACCTTATCTCTTCTAACCAGTTTTGTTAAGGCGCTGGCCGCCTTCGCAGGATCGCACCCATTGTCTTCAATAATCAGTTGGATGGGGTGCCCATTGATACCCCCCCCTTCATTGATTCGCGCTACCTCCATGACAAGCGCATCCCGGGGTTCAATACCTGCAAAGGCGACAGGACCTGAAAGGGCCAGGTTCGCCCCGATCTTGATAGGCGTCTTTGTTTCACACACCCCGTTTGATAAGGTCAGCCCAAGAATGACGAGCACGCCTATCCCCATAGCCACCAGATGATGATTTTTCCTTCCCATGTTGTATCCTCCTTTCGCTTCCTAAGTGGGTTTTGTTGAAAACCTTCAGGCATCTCTTCGCTCTCACTCAAGCACTCTTTTCACGGCTGAAATAATATCGTTTTTTCCAGGAATATACAAATCCTCTAAAAATGGGCTTCCGGGAATTGGAACAGCCGGCGCTGCCACCCGTTGTGGAGGCGCCTTGAGCGACGCAAAGGCGTCACCGGCAACGATTGCGGCTATTTCAGCCCCTATGCCTCCCCTTTCACGGGACTCCTCAGCGGTTACCAAACGACCGGTCTTCTTGACGGACCCAATAACCGTCGCCTTATCCAGGGGGACGAGCGTTCGGGGATCGATGACCCCCAGGTCAATACCTTCCTTGGATAGCAATTCGGCTGCAGCCAGGGCCTCATGAACCATGCAAAGGGTGGCGACCACGGTTACGTCCTTCCCTCCCTTCAAATGGCGGCTCTGTCAAAGGGAATGGTGTAATCCTCGTCGGGGACTTCGCCCATGACGCGGGTCAATACCATTCTCCCGTAAAGTTCGCGCCATATGCCAGGATCAATCATCCCTCCCCTCCTTTGAACCACTTCCACGATGAGTTACAAGCACATCCCTGTTTGTCTGAGACCCGCGATCGGTTCCCCTCCCAACTTCTCATCTGCAAAGCGCGAGACCAGACCCGATTCACGTCTTGTTTTGTGAAAATTGAAAATCAGGATCATCCGTACCGAAATAGATGTCCTTTACTTCTTTATTGTCGATGAGGTATTGACAATCGTCCGTCAGGACCACCTGCCCGTTTTGAAGCACATATGCTCTTTGAGAGATGGAAAATGCCATTTCGGCGTTTTGCTCCACCAACAGGATGCTCAATTCTTGTTCATGGAGTTTTTTCAGAACGTCAAAAATGGTATCCACGATCTTGGGTGCCAACCCCATGGAGGGCTCATCCAACAAGAGCAATTTAGGCTTGGACATGATCGCTCTTCCGATGGCCAACATCTGCTGTTCACCGCCGCTCAAAGTAGCCCCTTTTTGCTTTCTTCGCTCCTTGAGGTTAGGAAAGATCCCGTAAATAGAGGCCATGTTCCGGCGGATTTCCCTTTTGGTGGCCTCGCGTTGACGTAGCCGCCAGTATGCCCCCAAAACCAGGTTGTCTTCTACACTCAGGCTTGGAAAAATATGGCGTCCTTCGGGAACTTGACAGATTCCCAGGGTGACGAGAACCTGGGGGCCGAGTCTGGTGACATCTCTTCCGTTAAAAAGGATTCGGCCGCTCCGCTTTTCCAGAAGCCCCGAGATGCCTCTCATAAGTGTTGTTTTACCGGCCCCGTTGGCCCCGATGACAGCTATGATTTCACCTTTCCGAATCTCTAAGCTCACTTCCCTGAGGGCTTGAATACCGTCATAATGAATGGAAACCCTTTCCAGGTCCAGCAGGGGTACTTCTTGCTGTTTGAATGCTTCCAATGCTGCCTTCTCCACACTACCTGGTGACACTGAATGAACGCATGATGCACTTCTTGACTTTTTCAAACAGACCCTTGTGTATCATGATCAAGATCAGGATGATCAGTATCCCGTAGAAACTCAAATAGTACTCCTGATAGGAACCCAGAAATTCTGAGACCAGCACTACAAATGCCGCACCGGCCAGCGATCCATAGAGCCTTCCCATGCCGCCAATAATCACCATCATGACCACCAAAATGGAAAACCAGGTTGTAAAGCTGGGAGGGCCTATGACGGATATGAAGAAAGCATAAAGACTGCCGGCGGCCCCGGCATAGGCCTCGGCCAGCACAAAGACCGAAAGTTTCAGCCGGTGAACGTCAATTCCCAGTGTGGCGGCTGCCGTCTCGCTCAAAGAGATGCTTTTGAGTTCACGACCGATGTGCGAACGCATGATGTTCTTTGTAAAGATAACCTGAAACATCAGGACGAGCAGGGATAGGTAATAGAACCGGAGGTACGTATCAAACTGGAAACCAAAGATTGAAAACCATGGAATCCCGGCAATCCCAGTGGGCCCGTTGGTCAGAGATCGCGTCTCATTTACAAAAATGTAGAAAATTTCCCCGAATCCAAGGGTTGCAAGGGCCAGAAAGAAACCCCGCAGACGAAGAATGGGCAAGCCAATGACAAAGGCAACCAGCGCTGTCAGAAAGACAGATGCCGCAAATGCAAAATCTGGAGGCACGCCCCATTCGGTGGTCAACAGGGCGGATGTATAGGCACCAATTCCGAAAAACGCGGCCTGTCCCAGGCAGATCTGACCGCCATACCCCAAAAGGAGATTCAAACCGAGGGAAAGCATGGCGTATATCCATGTTAAGATAAGAAGGTAAATCAGATACTCGTTTGGGTAAACCAGCGGCAGGGAGCAGAGGGTGGCGGCTGCTATGAATTCTGTCAGCGTTATGAATTTGAAGAAAGTCATGGATTCCGTCCTAATCGACCACGGGGGATCCGAGGATTCCCCTGGGCCTGAAGTACAGGATTACAATAAGGATCACAAAGGCAATCGCATTTTTGTATCCGGCTGAAATGAATCCCACTGAAAGGGATTCCAGGATTCCCAACGTCAGCCCCCCCACAACCGCACCCGTGTTGTTTCCCCATCCCCCCAAAACGCCCGCCACAAACCCTTTTAGCCCGAGAGGTGCGCCGATGCTGTAACTGGTAAAAAAGATAGGTGTGATAAATACCCCCGCGATGGCCCCGATCACTCCGCTGATCCCGAAAGAGATCAGTACCATAACAGGGAGAGAAATCCCCACCAGCTGAGCCATCAATGGATCTGTGGAGCTTGCCTGCATGGCCTTGCCCATCAGGGTATGATTCCCCATCAAATATAAAAGCAGCAGGATGAGCCCGGTAACGCCCAGCACCCAGAAACTTTGAAGGGTCAGTGCGGCTCCGCCCATATGCAATGTGACCTCTCCCCCTATGGCCGGAAGCGAAAGGGGATCCCGGCCCCATATCAACATGGTGGTGTTTTGAGTAAAGATGGAGACCCCTAAAGTAGCGATGATGAGGATAAGGATAGGGGCACTTCGAAGCGGGTATATGGCCAGTGTGTATATGAGCAATCCATAGAGCGTAACAGAGAGAACTGCCAATATCCCGGCGAGCAGATAAGGCAACCCTAAAGATTTCAGGAAAAAGACCGTCAGGATTCCGCCTAACATCACAAAATCACCCTGGGCGAAATTGATGATGCCTGATGCGTTGTAGATGGTCATGTAGCCCAAAGCAATCAGGGCGTAGATGGAACCCATCGTAATCCCCGAAACCACAAGCTGAAGAAATAAGCTAAAATCCATAAAGGCCCCTCGTAAGTAAGTCCCACCATACAGGACTATCAAACAGCGGCATTATGTTTCGTGCCCAGATAGGCGGATACGACATGAGGATCGTCTCGAATGCTTTTCGGTATTCCCTGCGCGATCTTCTGCCCGTGATTTAAAACAATAATCTCATCCGAGATCCGCATGACCAGCTTCATATCATGTTCAACAATAAAGATGGTAATTCCCAATTGGTTCAACTCTTTTATCTTTGTTCCCAGCAGACGGGTCTCGTGGTTATTCAAGCCCGCGGCGGGCTCGTCGAGGAGGAGGAGCTTCGGCGCCATGGCCATGGCCCGGCCGATCTCTAAGAGGCGTTGATCCCCGTATGGCAGGTTGGATGCAGAAAGGTCCTTCTTGTCAAGAAGATTCACGAATTCGAGGATCTCATGGGCCTTTCGCTTCATGATGATCTCTTCCCGGCCAACAGCCGGCAGCCATAGGCCCGCTTTTAGAAAACGGCATCGGTATTTCAGGTGGAAGCCTGTTAGAATATTTTCTAAAACGCTCAATTCGCCGAATATCTGAAGGTTCTGGAAGGTCCGGGAAAGGCCCAGTGCCGCAATTTTGTGGGGTGGTTGATCTGTGATATCCTGCCCCAGGAATTCTATGCGTCCTTTGCTCGGACGCTCTAATCCGGATACTAGATTGAAAATAGTGGTTTTGCCTGCACCGTTGGGGCCGATCAAAGCCGCTATTTTTTTCTTCGGTATCAGAAAGGATACCCGCTCCACCGCGGCAATTCCCCCAAAACGCTTGGACAATTGATCTAGCTTCAGCATAACGCCTTTCAAAGGAAAAATATCAATTTGAAATGGTAGAGTTCAGATCATCAAGCCCGCGACGCATTGGGATCTATTGTCTTTAACCTCGAAACCAATGTCAATAATACTTAAGTATGGTTCTTATGACAATTTTTCCATTTTAGAACGTCAGGTTACTATTTACATCAAGAACGGTATCTGTTCCAGCATGTGGGAGAGGCGTGTGGGGTGAATTTTCTTTTAGGGGCATCGAAAAAACATCAGTCAAGATCGGGAATCAGCGTCTCAAATCGGCGAGTACCGGAGGTTTCGTAGTGACGGCTTCCGGTCTCCTTCAGATCTCCCCACTTCAGCAGCAGTTCGCAATGACTGAGGATTTCATTAATCGCCATATGTTTTCCCGGACCTTTCAGAAGCGATGGATCAAAATGCCGCTGGACGATCTCCAGGGCTTTGCCATGACCCTTGGAGACGATATCAACGATGTCGGAGCATCTCTGTACATGGTGTTCAATGAGTTCATCGATCCGCTGTGTCAAATCGATGATATTCCAACAGCCGCCATAGTAAAACCGGTGCGCTGGAAATACCTGCATATCCGGATGCTCAGTACCCAACCGCCTGAGATACTTTAAAGAGTTCAGGTAGCGATGAAGTCCCAGAATCTCACTTGGTTCCGGGAACATGGGACCGATCACCCCGGCGATTTTTTCATACATCTCCAAACAGGTCGGCCAGGGGGTGATCTGCGGCAGCAGGATATCGCCCACAATGACCGCCTCTTCGCCAAGGATGACGGCAAGAGAGTCCGGGCTATGACCCGGCAGATGGCGGGTGACAATATCGGGGCAAAGACGATCGCCACTGCCGACAGCCGCCACTTCGAGGTGTTGCAGCATGCGATGGTATCCGAGGCAGTTGGCGGTGTAGAACGACTCGGGCATAAAACAATGCCAGCACTTTGCCGGGAAATGCCGCTTGTAGTCAGCTGGAGCCATATCCGGGTACTGCCGAATTAAAAGGTCGTATATCCCGTGGGCTTTGACCTTTAGCGAGGTCATATCCACCAATTCCGCAAGCCCTCCGTCGTGGTCTTCATGGCCGTGGGTGATCAGCACAAATTCCAGGTCCGATGACTTTATGCCGGCGGTGTCCATTATTTTCAGCAGTTGATTGCCCTGCCCGTACCGTCCGGTGTCCACCAGAAATGGGGTGTCCGCCATGACCGCATAATTCCAGGTGGGTCCGAGGTCCCAGTCGTTTGAGTAGAAATTTTCCGTGGGGAGTCCGAATATTTCGAGCCCGGAAGGCAGCCTGAAACGCACAACCATGCCATTTCCGTTCTTATCTCCATGTTCAATCATGTTTCCGTGTTTCAAAGAAGCTATCCCCATTACAACCACTTAAGCTGGTATCAAAAAAAGAAGTGCGTCAGCAAAATCGGGACGTTTTCATTTTGTGTTCAAGCGTTTCAAGCACCTTGATGAACTAAAAACCCATGCTGTCAATAAAGACCTCCTGAAAATCGGGCCGCATGCTTAACTCCACTACCCGTATACGATGGGCCAGTGCAACCGCCTCGTTTCGCTTGGCCAGGCTGAACAGCGCCAGTATGGCTCCGTCACCCGCTGCGTTGCCGATGGACTTGATTCGTTCCAGGGGCATGGGCGGCAGCATACCGATTTCCAGCAGTTCCCGGGGATCCAGATAGCTGCCGAAGGTGCCGGCGAGAAAGAGCCGGTCCAGGTGAGAGGTGTTCGCGTCTCCCATCAGAATATCGATGCCCGCCCGCAGTGCGGCCTTTCCCAACTGGACCGATCGCACATCGCTTTGGGTAAATACAATGTCCCTGCCGGTGCGGGATTCCCGGGCCGGCACGAGAACGATTTCCACCTGCCCCGACCGGCGGTCCGTCCGCAGGCACGGGTGGCCGCAGTCCAGATCAAAGGCGCCGTCCGGCTTGATGACGCCGGTACGGGTGAGCGCCGCCACAATGGAAATAACGCCTGACCCGCAGATCCCCGCGGGTTTCGGTTGCGCGGTACCCGCCGCCCCGTCTTCGATGACATGGCAGGTCAGGGGGCCGTTGCCGTTCACCTGCCATACATTGTCGATGGCGCCGGGGCTGGCCCGCATGCCGCACCGAATCTGCGCCCCCTCAAAAACGGGGCCCGTTGCGCATGACGTGGCCGTCAGCCGGCCCGCATGGGCCAAAACGAGTTCGCCATTGGTTCCCACATCCACCACCAGGGTGGTGCCGCCCAAATCATCGCGGGAGCGGGTAAGCATGGCGGCAATGGTATCGGCCCCGATAAACCCCGATACCATGGGCAAGAGGTGGATCTTGGCCAGGGGAAATATCCCGATGCCCAGATCCCGGGCACGGATCTCGCCGCCCTTGAAGCAGACCGGCAGGTAAGGGGCCTCGCCGATGGAGGCCGGATTCAGCCCGAGAAAGAAATGCTGCATGGTGGGGTTGCCCACGGCGACCGCATCCAGAATGTCGTCCGTGGAAATGCCCGCCTTTTTTACGGTCTCGCGGATGAGGTGGTTGACGCCTTCGATGAGATTGTCCTGGAGGTCGTCCAGGTGGGAACAATCTTTCCGGGCATGGGCGATGCGGGAAATCACGTCCTCTCCGTAAGTCATCTGGGGGTTGAGCAGGGATGCCACCGCCACGATGCGGTCCTCTTGGAGGTCGCAGAGAAACGCGGCCAGCGAGGTGGTCCCCAGGTCCAGAGCGATCCCGTAAAGGGACCTGTCCCCGTTGGGACGGAGCTGAATGATCTCGCTGTCTTTAAAAATGGTGGCCGTTATGGTCTTGTAATACCCTTTCAAAGGTTGATGGGAAAAATCGGCCATGACCGCGAAATCGGCTGCTTCCGGTTCCATGGGCGCTACGGCGGCAAGGTTCATCCCGATGCGCCGCCGCAGAGAGAGGACCGGTCTTCGTTCTCCCTCCGGGTCCTGTTGAAAGGTGATCTTTTTCACCGCAGGCTCAATGGGAATCGCATATTTGGTCACCGGTTTTCGCGGGGAAAACCAGTGGACCCGTGTCTCGTGGGGGATGTGAACAGTGGCGTCTTCGTACAGGCGCGTGGTGCAGGCGAGCCTGTAGAATTTTCCGTCGGTCTCTTCGGGCAGCAGCCGCTGTTCGTCGGCCGTGGGCTTCGAGAGTGTGCCGGGAGGCGTCGAGGCGGATTCAAACAGAATGCGGCAGGTGCCGCATTTGCCCTTGCCGCCGCAATCAGCCCGCAGGCTGAGGCCGGCTTCCCTGGCAGTGTCCATGACACGGTCTCCCGGGGCCGCCTCCACCGTCTTTTGATCCGGGAAAAATGTTATTTTCATCGGTTTACGTTCACTTATTCGCCTTCCCCTGAAGACGTGGCTTGGAAACCGCCTGTCCTCGGAGCACCACTTCGATGAGGTGTTCATGACCCGAAGCCAGTGTGGCCGCTTTTCGGTCTTCCCAGAGGTTTAATTCGCAACCGTTTCCGCCCGCCATCTTGACCTGCTCCCTGAGATGTTTGTGGAGGTACTCCCGGCTGTGCGCCAGGGCCTCTTCCACGGTTGAATATACCGATTTGCCCTCCGAGGTAAAGCAGGCGAAACCCTCCGGCGGAAACGGCCGGATCAGCACCTGGTCGTGCATAATGATGGTTCCCACGATGGCACCCAGGGCGTTGGCCACTTCGGCGTGCTCAGGTACGCGTGCTTCGGCGGCCATGCGTTTTGCCAGGGGCGGCAGCATAATATGTGCGGGCGCGCCGATTCCCACGATAGGGACGTCCAGGGACAGACGCAACCGAAATCGACCGATCTTGGTCTGACGTTCCAGGCGCCCCCGTTCCCAAAAGGTGTTGCGCCACGTCTGATGGCATGCTGGGCAGGTCCCCGCCAGGCTCGCGTACGGTACGGGCGGCCCGGAAAGGCACTCGACCATCTGGAGCCCGGCTTTCCGGCGAATGGTTTCATCCACTTTGAGCAGGAAACCGTCCAGGGCCATCCCGGCCCGGCCGGCGAGATACTGGGCTGCCAGAAGGGAGAATTCGCGTACCCCCGGCTGGTACTGGCCACGGATTTGGAAGATGTCCGTGGGTGTAAAACCGGCCACCCTTACCAGGGCCATGTCTTCCAGTCGATCCAGTTCGTCCCTGACGGAAATGGGGTAAACGTCCAGCCGCTTGGCCAGCTGAAAAATGTTCAACGGTCCTTCGGAGAGAACTTTCAGAATGTCCAGCTCCCTGGCGCTCAAGTCCGACATGTGGTCACGTTCGGTTCGGGTCCAAAACGCCGTGGGCGTGAATCGTTCGTCTATCAGCTGCATCTTCAGCAGGTGACGCATCTGCGTGATCAGGGCCGGAAAGCGTTCCCCCAGCAGACACAGGGGTTCCACACGGTTGGGCCCCGCGTGGATTTCCTGCCGGTGGTCCAGATAAATATGGCTGTCTCCGCCCAGTCCCACCGTTCGGACATCCACCGCCGTCACGTGGGTCTGCCAGGGCCCGACGGCCACACCTGCCTCGTTGAGCTTCGGAGCGCCCCCGGAAAGCACCGCTATGTCCGATGTGGTGCCACCGATATCGATGACCACGGCATCTTCAATGGCATTTTTCATCAAAAACCCGGCACCTACGACGCTGGCCGCGGGACCCGAGAGGATTGTTTCGACCGGACGCTCCCGGCACAGGGCCTCGCGGTACAGGCTCCCGTCCCCTTTGACCACCATCAAGGGCGCGTCGATCCGATAGTCCTCCAGGACCCGAGAAACGGAATGGAGAAGGGACCGGATGAGCGGTATCAGGTGCGCGTTCAGGATGGTGGTGATAGCCCGGTGTCTGGCATTGAGTTTGACGGAAAGCTCGTGTCCGCAAGCCACCGGCAAGTTGGGAGCAAGTTTTCCGATCAGTTCTTTGATGGTGTGCTCGTGGATGGGGTTCCGCGTGCTGAAATAGGCGCTGACGGCATAGGCCTCAACGCGGTCCCGGGTGGCTTCAATGATTTTCCGCACCGCGTCCACATCCAGGGGGGCTGCTTCCTCCCCCTCGGCCGTGTGTCCGCCGGCAACCAGATGAATGTCCTTTAGAAAGGCCTCGGGACAGAGCGAACGCTTGTATCCGGGCAATATGGCCGCGATGCGGCTCTTTCTGCCCTCCACCAGGGCGTTGGTCGCCAGGGTTGTGGAAAGAGATACCAGACGAATTCCGGGAAACAGGGACCTGTCGAGGAGCCCTACCGACCGCTCGATGCCCTTGATCAGGTTGTCATGGGTGGTGGGGCTTTTGGCCTTTGACAAAACGGTTCTGGCCCCCATGTCAATGAGCACGGAATCGCTGAACGTCCCACCGACGTCGATGCCCAGGCCCAATCCGGCATGGTTTTTTTGATTTTTTTCTGACATGTGTTTTTTTTGTCTATCAAATGTTTGGTTATTGGTTCAACGAACTCGACGTTTGCAAAATTCACGGGTTTTACCTTCCACCCAATTACGGTTCCAGCTTCCCCTCCCGCATGGCCCCGATGAATTCGCCGCAGTATTCGTCTTTTCCCAGGAGGGTTTCCGCGGTGATGATGTTGGTCATCATCTTTCTGTCCAGGGGGTCGATGATGGCCGAATCAAGCCCGTTGGCCATGGCAAGGACCATAAAGGTGCGGTTTACCAGGAAACGTTCGGGCAGCCCGTAGCTGACGTTGCTGAGCCCGCAGGTGGTATGCACGCCGCTTAGCCGGGTCATGATGGTGCTGATGGAAGCGAGCGCCATGTTCGCGTTCTCCGTGTCCACGCTCAAAGGCTGAATGAGCGGATCCAAAAAGATACCCTCCCGTTTGAGCCCCAGTTTTTCGAGCTTTTCCACCAGAAGGACCGCGTTTTCGACAATTCGAGGGGTGTTGTTGGGGATGCCGTCGTTATCCATGCACAGGGCGACGATATCGGCTTTGTCCCCTTCCACAATGGGGCCTATCTCCTCGAACCGCTCCTTTTCCAGGGTAACGGAATTGATCAGGGGCCTTTTGTCGACGTTTTTAAGCCCCGCTTCCAGAACCTGGGCGCTGGGGCTGTCCAGACTGATGGGGATGGATATTACTTCCTGAACCACCTCCAGCAGCCAGAGGAAGTCATCATATTCCGACTTCAGCCGGGAACCACAGTTGACATCAATATAGGAGGCGCCCGCCGCCTCTTGTTTGGCCGCTTCGTCCTGGAAAAATTTCTTGTCGCGCCGTTCCATGGCCTCGTTGATGGCCTTGCGGCTGGTGTTGATTCTCTCTCCGATAACGATCATTATATTCACCTCGCTGTTAGACTGATAAACTTAACCAACTTGGAAAACTCAACAAACTCAAATGAAGACAGCCCTCAGCCGCCCCGGGGCCGTTTTTGGGCTCCCAGCGGATGAGGGCTGCCGTATTCTCATGCATAGGTGACGCCCGCGGCCCATGTCCCCCGGTTGTTATTTGCTGCCGGAGGCGGCACGGCGTCCACCGCAGGGCACCGCGCGGCTTCTATCAGCCGTAGATGCTGTTCAACTGGTCGATGCAATGGGCCGCATCCACCGCGTAGAAGTCAGCCCCGATCTCGTCGGCGTACTCCTGGGTCACCGGTGCGCCGCCGACCCAGATCTTGCATTTATCTCTCAATCCCGCTTCCTCTATGGAATCGATGATCACCTTCATCTGGGGAATGGTGGTCGTTAGAAGGGCGGATATGCCGAGGCATTCCACACCATTTTCCACCTGCTCCACGAAAACGCTGGGATCCAGGTCGATACCCAGGTTGACCACCTCATAGCCCACGCTCTCCAGCATCATGGCCACCAGATTCTTGCCGATATCGTGCAGGTCGCCTTTGACCGTGCCGACGGCGTACTTCGCTTTGGCTTTCGTATCTTCAGCCACCAGTTGAGGTCTGATGACATCCATGCCCAGCTGCATGGTCTTCGCGGACCTGAGCACCTCGGGCACAAAGATCTGGCCCTCTTTCCACTTCCGGGTAACCACGTCCATGCCCTTGACCAGTGCATCGTTCAGGATCTGGTTGGCGTCCGCACCAGCATCCAGGGCGCCTTGGACCAGGCCCCCGATGTCTTTAAGCTTACCTTTGAATACTGCGTCGACGACTTCCGTCAAATCAGCCATTTATCCGTTCCTCCTTAAAATTTGTAAACAAGCAGTGTGTCGGTATATCTGTTTTACCCAGCCGTCGCCATAGAGCGACGGTTTATTCCGGGATTCCCGGCTTCGCCTACTGCACGAAGTTGGGGAACTTGGCTCGGATGGCCTTGACGATCTCTTCGTCCACGGGAATGGGTTTGTGATTTTCAATGGCGTCCAGGGCAATATCGTGGCACCGTTCAAAGGTATCCTTCGAGCCCGCGGCCATCCAGTTTTCGCGCTGCTGCCGATCCGCCACCACGGGCGCGAAGTGTTCGTCCCGCATGTGTTCGAACGTGTGGTCTTCCTGGATGAAGTTGCCACCGGGTCCCACGGATGCCGTTACATCCAGCGCCAGGGTCTCCGGGGTGACGCGCACGCCTTTAAGGACGCGCATGACTTCGCCTAAGATCTCGTTGTCCATGACGTATTTTTCGTATGATGCGGTCATGCAGAATTCCAGCAGACCCAGAGCATCATGGATGAAATTGCCGCCTGCCATGCCCACGAGCAGGTTGGTGATGGCCCCTTCGAATCCTGCCTGGGCATCCATGATCTTGGAGTCGGACTGGCCGGCGGTCCCGTAGAAGGGCAGGCCGTAGAACTGCGCCATCTGGGCGGCACAGGAGTTGATGAGGCCCTCCTCGACCGATCCGGAGGCATAGCCCATGGTCCGGAGGTCCGTGGACGTGGACGTGCAGGCCATCAGAATCGGGGTCCCCCTGTTAACGAGCTGCGCCAGGCAAAGGCCCGCAATGGTTTCGGCGCACAGGTTGGCCACGTTACCGGCGATGGTCACGGGGCCGGTGGCGCCCGTCAGCGGTTCGGCCGGAATGGAAAGGGGCAGGCCGGACTCGGCGCAGGTCATCAGCAGTTCGCCGTAGACCTGGTCGATTTCCAGGGGGCTGATGACACAGGTGATGAAAGAGATAAAGGGTTCCCTCTGGAGTTTTTCGAGGCCGCCCGCGATCATCGAGGCCATCTCCACCACCTGTTTGGTGCCTTCCACTGTGTACACGCCGCCCTGGACGTGCTTGTTGGTGTTGTTGATGGCGGCGAAAAACCGGTTGATGTCCACCTGATCGATGGGCAGGTCATTGGGGTAGACCGGGATTACCTGGAAATGGGCGTTGTTCAGATAGTCCAGGAGCCTGGAGACCTGCTGTACGTCTTTGAGCGTTGAAAGCCGTTTCTCACCCGTTTCCAGGTCCAGGATGTTCAGTGCGGTGCCGCCACTGCCGTAGTGGACCCGTTTTCCGCCCACGATGATGGTGTTGTCCGGGTTGCCTCGGCCGTGAAGGATGATTTCGGAAGGCGCCGCGTCAATGCAGTCTTCCACAAAACTCTGCGACATGAAGACCAGGGACTTTTCCTCGTCTGTTTTGAGCCCTTTGTCCTTGAACAGTCCAAAGGCCTTTTTATTGGCCACCTTGATGCCTATTTCCGACATCAGCTTTACGATTCCCTCGTGCATGGACAGGATGTCCGAATCGGTCAACGGGCGATACATTCCCCCATCCAGTCCCCCAAGTTTGCCTCTCTTGAACATGGTTTGGTAACTCCTTGTGTTTTGAGATTAATTTTAGTGAATCCCTTGAAAATTCTGCGGAAACCTAACGAATATTATTTTGGTTGTCAAGAACAAAAAGGAAAAAATTTTCATCTCGGTAAAAAAATTTGCCTTGTCGGATTTTCAAGTTTCTTGAGTTTTGATTTTTTGTGTTATATTTTATCGTTACGGTAAGACGAGCAATGGCGCGTTAAAAGTGGGAAAACCGTGCGGTTTCAAAATGCGCGAGATCAATATCGACGGGTATGCAGACAGTCCGTCCATTTACGAAACCGTGTAAAAAAAAGCGTCCGGAGGATATCCAAAATGAAAATTACAAAAAATTGGATCAATACGATTTTCCCGGGCTTTTTGGTATTATGCGTTTACCTGGCACAGGCAAGTCTCGTCTGGGCCGGTTCACCGGTGGATCACAGCCTGTATGCGGAATTGCTGCGAGACCACGTAAAAGACGGTGTTGTGGATTACCAGGGCTTTAAAACCGATGAGGCCAAACTGGACCGGTATCTCGAGGTGCTGGCGAATGTCGATACAAAGACGCTTTCCCCCAATGAGCAGTTTGCCTTTTATATCAATGCCTACAATGCGTGGACCATCAAGCTGATTTTGAGCGAATATCCGGGGATAGCCTCCATCAAAGATATAGGCGGTCTTTTCTCCAGTCCCTGGAAGAAGGAGATTGCGCTGATCGATGGCAAAAAATTGACGCTGGACAACATTGAAAACGACATTCTGCGCCCACGGTTCAAGGATCCGCGGGTTCATTTTGCCATCAACTGTGCCTCCAAGAGTTGTCCACCCCTCATGTCGGAACCGTATCGGGGTGATGTCCTGGATCAGCAGTTGAACCGAATGACGGAAGCCTTCGTCAATGATCCCAAACAGAATCGTCTGGATGGAGAAACCCTTTACGTGAGCCGAATATTCAAGTGGTATTCGGAGGACTTTAACGACGATATTGTGGGGTTCTTTTTGAAATATGCCAAGGGAGAAAGGCTTCAGAAATTAAGAGAAAAACAACGGGAAATCGACGTTGAGTATTTGGACTATGACTGGTCGCTGAACGGGAAATAGGGTGAAGGGAGGAATGCCATTGACAGCCTACGATTACGATATCGGCATACTGGGGGGCGGGGCGGCGGGGCTTACGGTAGCCTCCGGGGCGGCCCAGCTGGGTGCAAGAACCCTTCTGGTGGAAAAGGAGCAAAACCTGGGTGGGGATTGCCTTCATTTCGGGTGTGTGCCCAGTAAGACGCTTATTCGAACAGCCCAAGTCTATCATAACATGAAGCATGCCGAAACCTTTGGCCTTCCACCGGTGGACTTGCCCCCTGTGGATTTTCAAAAGGTAAAAGCGAGAATCCAATCGGTCATTTCAACCATTCAAAAACATGATTCGGAAGAAAGGTTCTGCAGCCTTGGCGCCAGGGTGGCATTCGGTAGCCCAAACTTCTCAGACGAGCACAGCGTCCAGTTGAATGGAGAGCGGTTTTCCGCAAAAAACTGGGTGATTGCCACCGGATCCTCACCGGGCATTCCGCCCATAAATGGGCTGGGTAAGACAAATTATCTGACCAACAGGGAAATCTTTTCTCTGGACCGTCTTCCTGAGTCCATGGCGATTCTGGGTGCGGGTCCCATTGCCATGGAGATGGCCCAGGCGTTCTCCCGACTCGGAACGGCTGTTTTCGTTATTCAGCGGAGTGGACAGATCCTGAGCAAGGAAGATAAAGACATGGCGGATATTTTGATGCAGGCGCTTTCCGCTGAGGGCATCACTTTCTATTTAAATGCCGCCATTGATGAAGTAAAGGATCTGGGGAACAGCCGAGAAGTCCATTTCAAAGATGCGGCGGGAAAAGTGAACTCACTTAAAGTGGCACAAATCCTCGTTGCCATGGGTCGTTCGCCCAACGTCGAAGGCCTTGATTTGGACAATATCGGTATTGAATCGGGTCGAAAGGGTATCCGGGTGGATGATCGATTGCGAACCACCCACAAACACATTTATGCCGCGGGAGATGTGACGGGCGCCTTTCAGTTTACACATGCTGCCGGCTACGAAGGAGGCATTGTGGTGAGCAACGCCATCTTTCATCTTCCCAGAAAAGCCGGTTACACCTTTATGCCCTGGTGTACCTATACCGATCCGGAGCTTGCCAGTATCGGGATGAATGAAAAGAGGGCCCGGGACGCAGGTATTGCATATTCGGTTTTTACAGAGGCGTTTAAGGACAATGACAGAAGTCTTGCGGAAGGGGAGGGGACGGGAAAGGTCAAGATGATCCTGGATAAGGGCGAAAAACCGATCGGGGTTCAAATCCTGGGGCCCCAGGCGGGGGAACTCTTGAGTGAATGGGTGGCTGTGCTGAATGGGAAGGTGAAACTTTCCACCCTCGCTTCCGCTGTTCATCCCTACCCCACATTGGGAGAAATCAACAAGCGAGTGGCGGGAAGTTATCTTTCCCCGAAGATTTTTTCTGATACGGTAAAGAAAGGGCTCAAATTCTTTTTTCATTTGAAGGGGAGGGCGTGCGGGGAAGAATAGAAATGGGAATCAGGGCTTCTGAATTATGGTTAAAGAAAGGAAAATTATATGCGGTGGTTTGTAATATTTGTTATGGGAATGGGGCTTCTCGTTGGAGAAACTGCTGGGGCAGAACCCATTGAATCGGCGCAGATTCCCGATCTGACGGCGTCACTTAAGATACCGGCGGGGCAGAATTTTTGCGGTGAGCCGGTCCCCATGAACAATCCGGATGTGAGAGAGCGGTTTGAGCGGGAGCTGCTCTTGACGCTCTGGAACCGGCCCCAGGTGCTTCTGTGGATGAAACGGGCGGGACGCTACATGCCCCATATTGAAAGACTGCTCAAGGAAAACGGTCTGCCCGATGACCTCAAATATGTGGCCATCGCCGAAAGCGCACTGAGACCCCATGCAGGCTCCAGCCGGGGGGCCATCGGTTTCTGGCAGTTCGTGAGACCCACCGGGCGAAGGTATGGTCTCACCATCGACGACCGGATTGACGAAAGACGGAACCTTTTCGCATCCACAGGTGCCGCCATCCGTTATTTCAAAGACCTTCACCAGGAACTGGGGTCATGGACCCTGGCTGCCGCCGCCTACAATATGGGCGAAAAGGGCCTGCTGGGTGAAATTCTGGCGCAGGACAGCATGAATTATTACGAGCTTTACCTGCCCCTGGAAACGCAGCATTTTCTCTTTCGCATTCTCGCCATCAAGCTCATTTTTTCCGATCCCCAAAAATATGGTTTCAACCTGTCCAAAGATGACCGATATCCGCTTTTATCCTTTGACCGGGTATCACTGGAATGCGACCGTGAAACGCCTGTCAGGCTTGTGGCAAAGGCGGCAAAGACGCGATTCAAGGCTATCAAGGATCTCAATCCTGAAATTCGAGGCCACTACCTGGCAAAAGGGGAGCACCAACTCCTCATCCCCGAAGGGTCTCTCAAAGGCTTTCAAGAGCGGTTTAGCGAATTGCTCAAGGCCTATGCCGAAGACCACAAGGGGCGCATCTATGTGGTGCAGCGAGGGGACAATCTTTCCACCATCGCCCTCCGCTACAATGTGCCGGTAAATGCATTGCTCATCTGGAATCGCATTGATCCGCGGGCTCCCATTCACCCGGGACAGAAGCTGATTGTCCATCCCGGGGATTGAATTGATACCTAGATTTTTAAATCCATGCTCAGACCGCCGATGAGCGTTTCAAGGGCTTGGCGCTGTTTCTGCTGCTGCTGTTTGAGGTTTTCTTCTGTCTGATCAATCTTTCCCAACTGGGTTTCCTGGCTGTCAAGCTGTTGGATATAGCGGCTTCGAAGCCCTTTTTCTTCAGAGGTCTGACCGAGGCTCTGAAGGTTTTCACGAAGCCTTCTCTGATCTTTAAAAATCTGCTCCCGCTCCGTTTGAACGGTTTTCAGTTCATTTTCGATTCGGGCCAGCTCGGTTTTTACGGCAACTATTTTTTCCAGCTGCTTGAGTGTTTGATCGTCCAGGTATTTCTGGCGCGCGAATATGAGGATGTTGTCGGGAGTCAAATTGCTGACGGAAAAGCTTTCCCAAACGTCCCGTATCTCCTTTACCACAAATGCGGTTGCCTCGTCGCCTGATACGGTGACTTCAAATCGCAGGTAATTGTCCGTGGTTTCGAGCGGTTTCTGGGGTTCCAACAGTTTCCAGTCGCTGTGGTAAGGATGTTCTATGACCACGGTTCTGGGCTGAGGGTTTTTGTTGTTGAGATTGTAGCTCCTGGTTTCAATAATCCCTCGGTGAAGGCGCATGAGTCCGCGGTTGATCACCACCCGGTCCACCGGTTCGGTGGTACTCCCTTTTTTTGTGTTCACGTGAAGCCCCAGGTCGACCGCATAGGTAATATATCGCTGCTCGTTGGGTTTGAGGCTTTTTACCAACGCTTCTCCGGCATAGGTCCCGCCCTTGAGCACGGTAAGAGGCCCTCCTTCAAGGGTGAGACCCGTTGTATTCTTAAGCCTGATTCCTGCGAGAGGATGTTGTATACTGGTTTTTTCATTGTAGAGATCCACAGCCTGACCTTCAATGTCCTTTGAAACAATGGGCACCAGCGCCGACCGATTCTGATCGATGGTGACGGGATGGTCGATGCGGTATTCAAACATGTCGCCCACTTCCCGGGTGACGGTTCGGGCTTTCAAATTGCGGATGTTCTGTTCCATGTCGGCGTTGGCGGCGTACCCTCTGCCCATGGCCTCTTTCTTAAGCGCACCGGCTTTGGCCCTGGGGCTCGCGGGTGCTGCCATCAGCATTCGGTTTTCGCTCATGACAGCCTCGGGGACTGCCGGGGTCACCGCGTCTTCATCGGCCATTCTGAGCACGGGGCGTTGTTTGAATCGGGGTGCATAAAGCTCCTGAATAAATGACACGGGCATACCGCTGACCAGTGAAAGTTGCACGTTTTGCCAGTCTTCTCCGCTGACATTGTCCACAATGGCCCATCCCTGGAGAAATGGGTTTTTGCCTTTCTCCATGTCGGGAATAACGATACGGTAGGTCGCTTTCCATACCGGCACTTCCGTGACATAGCTGATCAGGAGATCTTGAGGCCCCTCTCCCGTGGGTGTGATGATAACGGTTTTTCCATTTCTTTGATGTTCTTGAAACAGAATGGACAGATACCGGTCCAGATCTTCATTGAGCTTTTCGTCCACAAAGGCAATACTGGTAATTTCAGCGGTGTCAAAGGTGCGCAGTTGACCGGTTTGGTCCATGATGGTCAGAAAAAACCAGGGGATAATGGTCTTTTCTTCCTGAACATTCCGTTTTTCAACGCCCATGATGGTTCCCTGGACGGAAGAACTGCCGGTCAGAACGCGAATCTCACTTCCCTGAAGCTGTTCCAGAATCTGGGGAAGCCCCTCGTTATTTCGCAATTGAAAATTGAATTCATCCAATTTTTGCGCGACGGTTTTGTCATTGTCATAAACGATGCTGCTCACCTGTCCTCCGGTTAAATTCAAAACGGTAAGGCTTTTCAAAAGATCGTTCATCTGGCTTTTTTTCACGCGAAGGCGGATGTCATCCCCAGCCATGACCTTGCCACCCAGCTGGAAATATCCCACGCCATTGTTGAACAGGGTCACATGCCGGAGGAGCAGCTGTTCATCGTTCGTAACCAAATTCCGGTTTGCCGAAGCGGGTTTTTCCGCCGCCATCAGAAAAATGAATGCGGCAACAAGCACCATGCAGAAGAATTTTTGATGATGGTTCATTTCTTGACTCCTTAAATAAAAGGGAAACGGTTCGATAAAATTCTAACACAAGGGCATATTTTCCTTCAACGTGCTTTTTTGGCGAAAATTTGGTTTTTTACCCGGGTATCATTGACACCTGTCTACCCCTTCCCTATAATCGCCCAAAATTACAAAATAGGTCGCTATTCTTTAATTGAGGGCAGTCGATTTCATGAAGGGATTTGCGCACAGCGGTACGCGTTCGAAACCATGCAAATGTAACAGGAAAAAGAAAAATCAACAAGGTAGTCTATTGATTGATTTTCTGACGGCATTCCTGTTTTTGCTGATGACAAATCCATGCCAGGCAGATGAAGTCGTCATGAAAAACGGTGATCGCATTCAGGGGACAGTGATCTCCATGAGCCAGGGAAAGCTTCTCTTTAAAACCAGCTATGCCGGTGAGATCAGTATCAAATGGGATCAGGTGGCAAAGCTTACCACCGACGAGCCCTTTGAAGTGTCCATGGGGGAAGATAAGACCTTTAGGGGCAAATTGACCACTTCAGCGTCGGGAGACCTGGAACTAAAGCCGGATGAAGGCGCGCCGCCACCGCCCTTGAAACTTGCGCAGGTGAAGACCATGACACGACCTAAACCGCCTGCCTGGGATTATACCGGTAATGTCAATGCCGGGGCCAGCAAGGAAACGGGAAATACCAATACACAAAAATACAGCTTCATTGGAAATCTGAAAGTCTTTAAGTTT
>JAJDOH010000262.1 GCA_022340265.1 Deltaproteobacteria bacterium
CCCTCCAAGAATTTGAAGCCAAGCGTTCCGAATGGGTTCGAAAGGGCAGGGGAATCATCGATCGATGGTTTGACCACGAAATCCAGGAAAAGATTTCCTTTTCCCAAGGGGACCCTTCCCGGCTGGTGGGACCCGGTTTCGGGGTGGCCGCACTGTTTTTTTCCTTTGGGAAAGGGTCCTCACGGGATTTCGAAAATCGAATGGCGCCATCGGTTTTTGAACCTCCGGAGCAGATTTCAAAGGCTTTTCACCGCCGATACCAGTGGTTCGAAGATCACTTGATCCACTGTTTTCTTCATGAGAACCTTTCCCCGCTCCTGCAGACACGGCTGGGGGAAATCCTCCATATCCAACGCCGTTTTGAAAACCTGGGGGAAGCCTTTTTTCAATCCGCCGCCGCATACGCGGAGGAAAAGCGGCAATCCTCCTTGCGGGGCTTCCGGTTTTTCCAATGGGTGGTCTATGGCTTCATTCTCGCTGCATTCCTGCTTTCCACAGGGGGAAAGGATGCGTGGCACCGCCTCCTTTTGGATCCGTCCCTGGAGACGTTTATGCATCTTCTGCTGTCCGTTATCGGCACTCTTTTCAGTACCAAAGGGTTGGCCGCTCTCGGAAGCTACCTGATTATCAATCTTGTTGCCGGGTTCATCTTTTATCGGCGTTATCGAAACATTCTCCTTCGAAACACGCAGAAAAATATCGGTCGACTGAAAGAAATGCTGATCCGCGTGTGGATGGAAAATATCGAAGCCATCGTTCGCGATCTTGCCGATTTCAGAAAAAATCTGCTGAATCGAAGCAAAGAAATATCCCGCCTTCAGAAAGATGATGACTCTTCTAAAGAGCGATGATCCTATGGTTTTTAGCCGGCTTGAATGTAAGCCGCAAACAGGGCCTTTTCAATTCAATTTAAAGCTGGACCCTACGCTGTTAAGAACAAAGCTGGATGGAAAGGCCCTTGAAAAACGTTCGATGGCTTTCCAGCCGGTACAATGCATGGGGACAATGACTCGGGGCGCCATTTCGCCCAATGCATCGATGGTCTGGTCGATAATGGGTTCGAAAGCCGGACCGGACAGGTGAAACCCGCCGATGATGCCATGAATGGTTTCCACGCCGGTCAGTTTTCTGGCGTACTGAACGGTGTTGACGATTCCCGCATGGGCACAACCGGAAATGACGACCAGACCCTTGTCCTTCAAATGGATCACCAGGGACTGGTCATCCAAAATGGCATCGGGTTCCTCCTTTCCATTCCGGGATAGGACTGCATTCGGAAACCCTTTTTCAAAAGACGTTGTCCGTTCCACCTGCCCTGTGACCAGCAGGCTGTCGTCACAAAGGGAAACCGGTGCTCCGGATTCAACGATTTCAGCCCCCAGGGATTCCAGCTTATGGCGGTTCAAAGTGCAGGGGAAAAGCAGTTTCTTTCCTTCCCCCACATCTATGTAACGGGGCGAGAGAAACGCTTCGGGATGCACAACCAGCGGCAGGTTCCGATGGAGACTTTCCAGAATAGCGTAAAGTGACCCCGTATGGTCCATATGACCATGGCTTAAAATGAGGGCCTCTACTTCCTGGAGATCAATGTTCAGGATTTTCAGGTTATGCAATACTCCGATGGGACTGTAGCCGGTGTCGAAAAGGATGCTGTGGCTCGTCCCCTGGCTCTTCAGTCGCACCAGTTGTGAAAGCCCGTGTTCCGCCAGGAGCGTGTCCGTGGGGATTTCCCCACCCGGTGCCAGTGGCGCTCGTGTTACCGGACCCGCACTTTGAAGCAGCACATCGGAATAGTTGTCCATGAGGGTTACGATTTCAATTTCGTCTGCCGGTTGCAGTTTAACGGGGTTTTCTTCCATAATGCCTCCATATTAATCTTTTCAATTTTGGATGCTTTCATGGTCTTCTTATAGCGCTTTAGAAATCCGCTGTACAGGCTAAAACAAAAAGGATATATATCCCTCGTAAATCGGGTGAGGGTGCGAATGCAAAAGAAGGAGAAAGTATCACTTGAAACAAGGGGGGGAATCCCGAAAACGACAA
The DNA here is from genome assembly GCA_022340265.1 of Deltaproteobacteria bacterium. GTDB lineage: Bacteria > Desulfobacterota > DSM-4660 > Desulfatiglandales > Desulfatiglandaceae > NaphS2. Next base: position 2,044 of record JAJDOH010000262.1, read on the forward strand.
GAAATAAAGCACATGTTTGATCGGCTCTCCGGTCACTACGATGTGCTGAACCGGATGATCACGTTCGGCTTTGATTCCGGGTGGCGCCGTCGCGTCATTGAAAGAGCCAACCTGTCCCCCGGCAAACGGTTGCTCGATGTGGGTTCGGGAACCGGGGATATGGTGTTTACTGCGCTTCGGAAGGAACCCTTGGTACGGGCAACGGCTGCCGATTTTTCCTTTGCCATGATCAAAAAAGGCCGAAGCCGGCCGGGAGGAGATCAAATCCCATGGTGCTCAGCGGATGCGCTAAAGCTGCCCTTTAGCGATAACACTTTTGACGCGGTCACTTCCGGATACCTGATTCGCAATGTGCTGGATCCGCTGAAGGCCTTTCAGGAACAGCTGCGGGTCCTCAAACCGGGGGGCGTTGTGGTCTGTCTGGAAACCTCTCCACCCAAACAAAACCTTGTGAGACCCTTGATACTGATTCACCTCAAACTGGTCATCCCCCTGTTGGGACGTCTCGTGGGTGGCAACCAATCCGCTTACACCTATCTTCCCAATACGACCAGAGGTTTCATGAAACCCAACGAAATGGTCGCCACCATGCAAAAAGCCGGCTTTGAATCCGTAAGCTGCCGGTTGCTGATGTTCGGCACCATGACCATCCATTGTGGAAGACGTCCGAAGCGGTCCTGACGCGATTCATGTCCTTGATGGGGATGACCGGCGAAATCGGCCTGGTCCGGGCCACGACCATGATGGTCGTTTTCATATGGATCCGATTGGTGAATAATATGTCCATAACCGTGTTTGAAAAGTATCTTTTCAGACCCGTCCGAAAGGAAGAAAATGATTAAATCCATGAATATTGCCTGGTGGGTGCAGCGGTGGAAAGAACTCCATCCGGAAAAGGCCGCCATTCTTTTTGAGGGATCAACCATTACTTACCATGAACTGCATCTAAGGGCCAATCGGGTGAGCTGCTGGCTTCAGTCCCTGGGGATCGAAAAGGGAGACAGGGTGGCAGTCATGATGAGAAACTGCCCGGAATTCATAGACCTCTATCTGGCCTGCGCCCGGTTGGGGGCCATTTTTGTTCCCATCAATTTCAGGCTGACCGGCCCTGAATTGCGCTATATTCTTGAAAATGCCCAACCCAGGCTCTTTGTTTTCGGCAAAGCGTACCGTCAAAGTGTTAACGAACTGAAACTTCACGATCAAAGACCCGCCATGCTTCTGGCTTGCCTGGGGGCAAAGGAACCCCAGGGTAACATCCTGGGATTTGATAGGGAAACTCGCAAGTTTGACGGAAAAAAACCGTTTCTCACCAAATCCCTGGCACCTGCCGACCCCGAAGAACCCCATGTGATCATGTATACCTCCGGAACCACCGGATCGCCCAAAGGGGCTGTTCTCTCATATCGGAAAACCCTTTTTAACTGCCTGAATGCCGATATATTTTTCAAGCTTCATTTTGACGATATCATGCTCATCATCCTGCCGCTTTTCCATTCCGGCGGCCTGTTTATACAGGCCTCACCGATCCTCTACAAGGGCGGTACCATGATTATCCATCCCAGGTTCGATGCCAACCAGGCGTACGTGGATATCAAACGGCACAGGGTCACCAAATTCTTAGGGGTTCCGACCATTTACAGGGCGCTTTTGGAAAAAAATCTTTCGGTGGAAAAAGATGTTTCAAGTCTCAGGGTTTCAGCAATCGGCGGTGAGAAAGTCACACCTGAACTTCAGGATGCCTGCCGCAAAGCCGGATTTCCCGTCCGACAGATTATGGGGCAAACGGAAACATCGATTCTTTTCTGGGCGTCAGAAGAGGATTCCATAAAGAAGCCGGGCACGGTGGGTCGTCCCGTTTTTCATTCGGAAGTGATCCTCATGGATGATAACGGCAGACCTGTCAAGACCGGTGATGTGGGGGAGATTGCAGTTCGGGGATCCATCATGATGAAAGAGTACTGGCAGGACCCGGCCAGAACGGAAGAAACCATTCGAAACGGCTGGTTGCATACGGGGGACCTGGCCCGAATGGATGAAGAGGGATATTTCTTTCTGGTGGACCGCGTAAAGAACATGTACATTTCCGGTGGTGAAAATGTTTATCCAGTGGAAGTGGAAGGGGTGCTGAAAACACATGTGGGTGTGAAAGACGCGGTTGTCGTTGGTGTGCCGGATAACGAATGGGGGGAACGCGGAAAGGCTTTTGTTGTGCTGAAAAAGGGAGCCAATGCCACATGCCAATCCCTTCTATCCCACTGCGAAAAACAATTGGCCCGCTATAAGTGGCCCGGGGAAATTGTTTTTTGTGAAGAGTTTCCCAGAACGGCTTTGGGGAAAGTGAAGAAGATGCTGATCGATTCCTGATCCGGCCACCGGATAATTATTATTTCGGCCGGCGCTTCATTTTTTTGATAATCAGGGGAATGAAAAATGAAGACACGTACAGGAGAATGCCGAACAATATTTTGAAAGAAAGAAGATCACCCCATCTGCCGTAAATCCAGGCATCTTTCAACATGCCGCTTAAAAAAGTGATGGCAAAAACCGAAACCATGACACCCAGTCCCGTGCCGAGAAGAAAGTCGTTGAAATGGACTTTTGTGAGACTCAAGGCATAATTCATGGGGGTGAAGGGGGCATTGAGCAGGCGAAGGTAGAGCACCGTCCTAAAACCGTTTTTTTCGATGACATCATCATACCGTTTCAACCGTTCGCCCAAAATAGCGGCTACAAAATCCCGGCCCAATGTTCTGCCGACCTGAAAAGCGCAGCCCGCACCGATCCAGGCTCCGATCCACGCATATAGAAAACCCCAATACGCCCCAAAAAGACCGGCCGCCAGAACAATCAGGATGCTGGCGGGTACAAAAAGGGTGATTGCCGCAGCTTCCAGCATCATGAAGACAACAGGTGCCCACAGCCCCGATCCGTCGAGAATGGCCTCGACTACCTGGGGGGTGATCATTTCTTTGAGTGACGTAAAGCGATACAGGCTAAAGGCACCGGCTGCCAGGACAATCAGCCCCAAAAACTTGGTCAGGGCATTTCTTGAAAAGCCTCTTTTCAGATACCCCATAAGTGTTTCCCGAAAATCAGTCCATTTCGCATGGTTTTTGCGTAACGCATCCGTGTGCCGACGGGTCTTGGGCGATTGTAACCAATCCATGGTCTGCGGTCAAAAAAACATTGTCAAAAGCATCAGAAAAGGTTACAAGAATTTCGTTCTAACAGCATCGTATAGGCTTTACTTTGAAGAACCATTTTTGAAATAATGTTTCAAAGACCCCCCGTTTATGCTGTTGGGAAGATGTTCTCTGAGCCTTAAGGGATTAAAAACTCGGTTTTTTTTGAAGGAAGCGTTTTTTCGGAGAGACTCTGATGGATGATATCCTGGATTATTTTTTGTGTGACGTATGCGCCGGCAAGGATTTCAAACTGGTTTACAATTTTTGTCTTCGGTTTCACGGTGTGAATTTTTCCGACGATCTCATCTATGACGAAACGGTTGGAAAGCGCTTTCAGTGCACAAAGTGTGGAAAAACATTTTCCAGGGGAGAAATAGAATCGGGGTTAGCCCTGTTGAGGAAGGAGCGCATTAAAAGAAATTAAAGCTCGATAGAATACTGCTCCTGATGAAAGTGTTCTTTTCCAATAATGATGATCCGTTTTCCCGCCCTTTTTTCCAGATCGATCACTGACCCCTGCTCTTCTTCCCTCAAAATCTTGTGCACTTCAGGGTTTACCAGAATATGAATGCTGCCCCCTTCTTCGGGATGCATGCAGTCCCGCTCCAGGTCCCTGAAAATTTCGTAGCAAATTGTCTTGGGCGATTTCAGTGTCCCCCGTCCGTCACAGTAAGCACAGGGTTCGCTGAGCAGGCGATTCAGGCTGGCCCGAGTCCTCTTTCGGGTCATTTCAATCAACCCCAGATCAGACATGGGCAGAATATTTGTCTTGGCTTTATCTTTGCTGAGCGCCTCTTTGAGCGCCATGCTGACCCGCTCACGGTTTGAAATTTTTTCCATATCGATGAAATCAATGACGATAAGGCCGCCGATGTTTCTGAACCTAAGCTGGTAGGCAATCTCTCTGACGGCTTCAAGATTTGTTTTTAGAATTGTTTCTTCGAGGTTTCTTTTTCCTACGTAACTGCCTGTGTTGACATCAATTGCCGTCAGTGCTTCAGTCAGTTCTATGACAATATATCCGCCCGATTTCAGCCAGATTTTATTCCCCAGGGCTCGGGAAATTTCGATTTCTATGCCAAATGCGTCAAAAATGGGTCCGGTGCCTTCATACAGTTCAACGGAGTATTTCAGTCTGGGCGCAAAGGTTTCGATGAAAGCCATAATCTTTTCGTACTCTTCATCGGAATCAACAATGAGACGATCCACCTCTCTGGTGAAGAGGTCCCTTACCGCCCTGAGTGTAACGGTCAGGTCCTT
>JAJDOH010000310.1 GCA_022340265.1 Deltaproteobacteria bacterium
CTTGAAGGATGAATATGATAAAGATTGCGGCTTTTGTGGTGACTTCGGGGTAAAGCCAACCGCCGTTTGCCGCGGCATCGGGAGCAAGCCAGGCGAGTCCCACGGCGAACCCGAGAAAAAGAATAAAGACATATGGGTTACTGAAGGTTAAAGACCGCAACAGGGAAGAAAGATTTCTCATTGGCAATATCCTGCAACCGGATATCCGCTGAAGGTCCAAAAATCTTCGAGCTGAAGCGGGCCGCAGGCGAAAGTCGAAGTGCTAAGGAATCTGTGAATTGCCGGGGAATTTCGGAATCGGCGGGTCATATCATGTTCAAAGCGGTTCTCTTCGACCTTCCTGCTTTTCCGGGGAGAGAAGGATTTCCAGGGCCTTTTTGAGGGCAGGGAGGTCCTTGCTCATTTTCTCCCAGATCCAGTCCCGGTCAATGTCCCAATAGGTATGGACAACCTGTTGTTTCATCTCGGTGACCTGATCCCAGGGGACGGGTTCACAATCGTCCCGGCATTCTCCGGAAACCCTGGCCGCGGCGGATCCGATCATCTCAAGATACTTTACAAGTGAAAGGGTCAATTGTTTGTCCTGATCCAGATCCTCCCGTGTTTTATCCTGAACCAGGTCCAACGCATCCTTTGACACTTCCAGCATGTTGTTCAACCGTTTAAGATCATTGTCTTTCATTTCTGTCCTCCCATCCGCGGCCTTCCATCAGGGTGCGGTTCCCATGCTTAAATAGAAGAACCGTTCCCGAAGCCGCTGTAGATGTTATTCATGCCATACCTATCAAAGAATCAAATTGGCCGGTTGATGTCAATGATTAAGTAAAGCGTCCCCGCAACTTATGAAATTTTTGAAAGGATCCGACGAAAAACAAGTGAGCTTTCAAAGAAAATAGTTTAGAATTTTAAGAACGACATTCTCGGATTCTTGTTTGAACATGACCCATATCTTTACATACGGTACCCTGATGGTACCTTCCATATTCCTGGCCGTCAGCGGTAAGGCGTATCCATCGAAAAAGGCTGTCCTTTCAGGGTATGCACGGTACCGCGTGAAAATGCAGGACTACCCGGGAATTATCGCATCTCCGGGCGATCGGGTGGAAGGGATCGTCTACTTTGGTGTGGATGATACCCATGTTCACCGGCTCGACCTTTTTGAAAACGAATACTTCTACTACAGAACCGCTGTCTCGTTGGAAATCGAAAAGGAAATGGTTCACGCGGAAGCATATGTGATCAAACCAGAATACCGCCAAGTCCTTTCCAATGAAGAATGGGATTTTGAGAACTTTAAAAAGCATCACCAGCAGGTATATCTTGATCAGTATTCAGGTTTTTGGTGAAAGCGCCTCCACGGGGAGCCCTTGATATGACGCCTGTGCGGGGTGTCTCCGCCCGTCTTTGCCGGTCGCCATTCAGAAATCGCTTTCGACCGGGTGCTTTCGAAAGGAAATACGCCCGGGAACGAGGACCCGATCGGATTCGAAACCATGCACTCACCGGTGCGCTTCAGGGCGATGTTCGCGTGCTCTATGTGAATCTTCCATCGGATCGTCTTCTGCCCACGGTCTTGCGGGCGTGCTCAAGCCAGCCGGACCGGACGTGACTGTGGCTGTCAAACTCAGGGACGTACGGTTTAATGTCGAGCAGTGGGGTCCCGTCCAGCATGTCCACATTCTGAACGTGAAGGATACCGTGTTCGATCCGGTCGAGTCGGACCACGGACAGGCCGATAGGGTTGGGTCTTTTGGGGGCGCGCGTTGCGAAGAGTCCGCGCGGTTCCCTGTCCATGAATGGGACAACCTGAAGCTTGAACCCCTCGCTTCGGTGAAAGGCGTACAGCAGCACAATGTGGGAAAATCCGTCGAGGTCCTTCAGCCCCGCACGATATTCCTCAAACACTTCGACCTCACCCTTAACGCCGGCTGCGCCGGCAGGCTGTATCGGCATGCCCGCGAGGTCCGTGAACGGTGTGTGGATGATGCCTATCGGCTTCAGTTCCATTCTTTCTCACTCGAACGTATTTCTAATTGAAAACCGACCATGCCAATAAACCTGAGGACTATTTCTTGCCAAAGTTATGGTTTGTGCGCCGACGCCGCATCCAGCCTCAAGAACTTTACTTCCGGCCGGATAAGTGGTGTCGGAATGAAGCAATTGAACAAGGGTATAAGCTTGATCTTGTAAACGAATGTTTTCCCTTGGGTCATAGCCGTGAACATATTTCATCTTTGATTGTTTCCTTTTAACATCCAATGCCACCAACAGCCCACGGCCGCTATTCGGATTGCGTCACCAGCCGGCGTACCTCGTCAGCGCGTAAGGGCCGCACCAGGCGTGCCACTTCCTTACCGTCATGCAACAGAATCAACGTCGGCCAGAGCTTAACTCGGAACGCACGGCCCAGCGGCTTACCCTTTCCGTCATATACCTTGATATGGGGCAGTTCTGAATGCTCGGTCAGCACTTCCCGTACCGCGGGCTCTGCCGCCTGACAGTGCCCGCACCAGGGTGCACCGAATTCGAGGATAGCATCACCGACCAATACGCTGACCTGCGCCAGTGTGGGTGGGTCTTCTGCATAATCCGGGTTAAAACCCGTGTGAATCGTTTTCATGTTATGTCTCTTCTTTTTGAAATTATTCCGCTTAATTTTCCGCCAAGCCTCTGAATTACACTCATTGAACTATCCAGGCCACTATGAATAGCACCTTCTATCCATCCCCCGGCCCAGGAAATTGTTTCTCCCGCAAGGTAGACGCCATTATGTGTTTCAGGAGAAGATGATATGGGTTGATGGAATAAAATTGACTGATCTTTATATTGACCCGGATAGTTTAATTTAAAAGCACCATTATATCCTTTGGCATGTTCCCAGAAAAAACTTATACTTTCAACTACTTGATCAGAAATAAAATCCTCTCCATAAATGGTTTTTAAAATGGATACACATTTCATGACTCGGTCATTTTCGCTCAAAGCATGGAATTTTGTTGAAGCGTCTTCCCATGTATAACTCATACATATTACGCCGGATGATGTGTTGTCAAAGTCAAATAAATAACAACCTCTGATTGCTTCATCCGTTATGGTACAATTAATTGTTGATTCAGGAGATTTGTTTTTCCAGAAGGCATCCTTGGTTCTAACAAAGATTTTACCTGAACGCATCATATGATTATTCTGTATTGCAGACCATATTTCATCCGAAAAAGTATTCCTGTTTACCTTGATTCCCATTTCCAACGCCCTGAGAGAACAAGTCACTATGACGGCGTCATATTTTTCGGTATTTCCATCGATGTCCGTAATGGAAACTTTTTCAAGGGGATCAGGGGGAGTATAAATTTCTCTTACTGCTCGAAGTGGCTTGTTGTTGTTCAATTGACCAACGCTTGAAAGTCCCCAATGTTGACATTTACGTCGATTTGACCAAAAAGTTTCAGGAATTTGAGAGAATCCACCTTTTATAAGACGCTGATCCTTTTCCCATTGGCACACAGTCAGTCTTAGTATTTCAATGAAACTTATAGGATAAAGTGAGTCAAAACCTCCTGTTCCAAGCCCCATAGAACCAAAATATTTAATTTCACGTGCTGATAACCCATGTTCATAAAGAACTTGATAAAAACTTTTATTAGCATATTCTTTTACATATTCTTGCCATTGTTTTTTTCGTAATTCAGGGTTGTCCCAAGCTGATGAGATTTTTTTAATCAGTGGATTTATAAGTCCTTCCCATGCATCAGACGCCTTTTTGACAAATGTTGGAAGAACGCCTCCCAAAGGAATAAAATATTTTTTTCCTTCAAAATATAGAGTTGTTGGGACCGTCAGAGGATCGGGAAATGGTTGACTGTAATCAATATTGAATTTATCCATATAATATTTGAGAGTTCTGTGAAGTGGTGGAATCCTCATTGCCCCCAACTCAGCAAATGCATTTGGATCCCCGGGAAAATGGTAAGTGTATGCTCGGCCTCCAATTCTTGGAGTTCCATCGATATTTTTTGATGATTCATATATTACTGGATGTAATCCAATTTTCATGAGTTCATAGGCAGCACATAAACCTGAACACCCCGCGCCTATAATTCCTATTTTGCAGCCAAGCTTGTTCTTGGGGATTATGCCGATTCCATCTCGACAACTTATTAATTTAACGTAATCAAAAGGATTTTCAGGCAATTGCCACGGTGTATATTTCATTTTTTCAGATTGTTACAAAGTTTTGAAGGAAATTTCTGAACGACTTTTGCCCAACGGGCGTATTGGGTCGCCACTAAACAGACCGGGTGGTCGGAACCGGACATCGTTTGCGCGGGTCCGAACGCTTCGAGGATGATCTCCGCATAATTTTGTAGCTGCACCTCCGTCCATCCCGGCCTTCAGATCCGCCGGCAGGAAGTCGCGGCGGAGCTTCGCCGGACTGTTGTCGATTCCAACAGCTCATGGCCGAAACGGTGCGATCAGCTGTAGCCAGGGCTTAACCGACCTCCCAAGTATTTGATGACTCCAGGTAAAGAACACGCATTCTCAGAATGGGATGTCTTCCTCTTCCAAGTCATCATCAATATCAAAGGGCATCATCTCAGCTGCCAGTTTAAGAAATACACCCTGTGATTCACACAAATTCTTTATGATTCGGCTATATGCCTCTTTTTCATTCAGGTCTTTTGTTTTGGACATTGCCTTCATCGCTGAATTTAATTCTTTGGACAAACCATCCATTATTTTATCTGGTTCCACTTAAGTTCCTCTTTCTCTTTTTGATGCGAACGATATTCTCAGCGGCGAGTGAAACGAGTCCGCTGAAGAAAAATGTTGGCCTATCAATTTTCATATGCCGGCTTCAGGGCCTTGAACATTGGGTAATGTTTCACATTCAGTGTTTTCAGCTCGGCCTGTTCTGCTTTAGCTGTTGCAGCCAAAATTGCATCAGCGAGTCCAACTCCATGTGATTTGCCGAAATCACGTTTGTAAAGCCCTCCTATCTTTGCGATCTCAGAGTTAAGAGGTACAACATGAAATAGAGAAATGAAATTGTCCAAGACGGCCAGCTCGTCATTACCTTTTACTCCGGCATACAACTCCGAAACGACTATTGGGGAAAGGATGATTTGAGAGGAAAAATTATCAATAAACGCAATCGCCTTGTTATAACCACGTAAAAAGTCGATCAATATATCGGTATCAACAAGAATAGAATTTGGCATAGTTTCTATCTATCCCATTCTGATCGCATTGACCTAAAGTCGGGAAGGTCTTTACGATTTTTCCAGATTCCTGCAGCTTTTTGGAGTGCCATCTCTTTTTGATTTTGACCAGCTTGGTCAATAAGGCGATCTACGGCCTCGCGAATGATTTCGCTTTGATTTTTCCCTAAATTTTTAGCAATTATAGCCAGTTCAGTACGCTGTTTGTCAGTCAGATATATTTGAGTTCGTATCATATTACACCCCCCCCTCATAATGTATACACCACACATATACATCATAATGTGGGTTTAGTCAAGGCCAATGCCGAGGTGAGCGGCGATTTCGGCCTTGTACATCCGGGACCATTTTTGCGCGGTGACTTCCCTTTTGGCGTCGCTGTTTTCCCGCGTCGCCCGGTACGCATCACATTGAGAACAATTCAAACCGCAATAGGTGATCATATCAATTCCTCAGTGGCAAGAGACCACGGGCTCATCGGCCACGGATGATTTATTCATTTGCGAATCGATACAAAGGAAAGGCGGGGTTTTCTTGTCGCTTTCAGCAAGGATTAATTCTTTTAATTTTAAATGGAAAGGGATGTCAAGGCCTTTCACGGGTCTGCCAGTTGTAAAGGCATGGGAGCGAAATCAATGGGTTGAATCCCAATGTCATTAACTTAAGCAAAATCCCATTGGCCATGCCGTCACCCCGGCGAAAGCCGGGGTCCAGAAGTATCGGAAAAAACTGGATTCCGGCTTTCGCCGGAATGACGTCCGTTAGTAACGAAAAATTCCTTTGGTGCTTAAGTTAACAGCATTGGGTTGAATCCTGCATTGCGCTCATCCAGAAGATGTAGCGACCATCCGGCACGACCAAGAAGGTGGAAGACGACGGTTCCAGCCCTGTAGGGGACTGCGAAATGAAACCACTACACGCACGATACCGATTTTTTGCCATAAAAATACATGATCAACCTGATTGCGAGGTTTCACATTTTCCGGTAAACCCAAATAAAAGGAGGAGAGACCATGAGAACGAATGATTCCATTGATTTTTCACAACTGCCGGGTGTAATTGCCTGTAAAGATAAAGAAGGCCGCTTTTTGTGGGCAAACAGGGAAGCGGTTCAGATGGCCGGCTTTGATAATTTTTCTCAGTTAGCCGGTAAAACCGATGATGATGAAAGCATTAGCTGGCACGAGAGGGCTGCAGACTATCGCAAGTTGGACGCACAGGCGATCGATACAGGGCGTCTGGCTGCCGGTGTGGAAGTCGCTTCCAAAGACGGCATTCCCACGCGATTTCTGACTTATAAAACACCTGTTAGAAATAGCGATGGAAAAATTACAGGTGTCATGGTCGTATCACTTGGGGTTAGTGACGAATTATTAGAACAGCTCAACGATGCCTTGAAATAGCGTTTCGGATAGTCTGCTGCAAAACATACGTGCCGAAAGTGATGCAATCGGATAGCCTGTTTAAGCAAGTTCTGGTCCGCTCGTGCCAACACACGCGGAAAACATCTCCACCATCAAAGCGCTTAACATGTCGCCGGCCCGGAAGCGCATGTGGTTGGTATCAAACACGTAGGGTAAAACCAAATGGCGCCGGGCCACGACCTCAACCAGGTGCGGTAGGTCATCGTCCTATGCGTCCGAATCGTAAAGGAAGTGTTAGATGTCGTTTCTGAAGTCGTTGTTCACACTTGAAGGGAAGAATGCGGTGGTCACTGGAGCCGGATCGGGTTTGGGCCTACAAGGACGTGTGGGTTTCCGAGACCGGCCAGTACATCCTGTCCAACGACGTGACCTACAACCCCAACGAGCAGCCGGGCGCGGCGGTCAACTGGCAGCGTGCCAAGGTGGTGAAATAGGGCGGGCAGGTTTTGATTCAACCAACGGGGTGACTACGACGGTCCTGTTCGTATCGTAGAGCGGTATGAATACGACCGACCTCTAAGCTTCTTGGGCGTGGCCGGGCGTTCAAGGCGGAACGGGGGGCTTACAGAAACGTGAGTTTGGGTGACACTATGAACCCGCCGTACATACCGAAGGGTGCGTGTCGGAAACTATTCACCTAAGGCTGCGCGCGCTGTACTTCTATCCCAACCCCTAGCAGTCTGTCGGCCTTGAGCCTCTGATTTTGGGTCCACAACGGCCGAGTTTTTCTGTCCGGCCGATTGCAGCGGGTGGAATATGACAACCAAAGGCCATTGTTTTGGTTTTCGAGTTATTCTGTTTTTTTGGGGCCTAACCTTGGCCCATGTTAAGCCTTAATATTCATTGTTCTTTGACATTATGGTGAACTTAAGGCATACAACCTTTTAATGTTGTACGCCATGCAGACCAGATTCCATTCTCCTGAAATCTGATCGAGGCCCCGCAGAAAAAATTGGCGAAACCCCATGACTGCCTTGATGATGCCGAACGCCGGCTCGATCGTGCTTTTTCTCTTGGCATATATCGCTTTGCCTGCAATCGTTTTCAAACGGTGATTCATTTCCGTTACCGGATCCGCAGGGCCAGTCAGAGGCTCAGGCTCGGTAAATCTGTCCATTAGCGGAGTATTGTGCCGTTGCCGTGAGCCAGGAATATAAGGAACGATATCATCGGTTTCGCATTTCTTCACATTGTCTGTACTAAAGTAGCCGGTATCGGCCAATAGCTTTTCAACCGTACCGATCTTATTCGGAAGGCGAGAGAGGTTTTCTAAAGCAGGCGTTATTTCCAGTTTGTCGTTGCTTTGCTGGGTGATGTGGTTTTCCACAATAAGCATGGAGTCGATATCCACTGCAGCCTGGCCGTTGTATGCCTGCTCGAAGCCCCCTCCCTGAGAGGGCATAATCCGTGAGTCGCTGTCGGTGAGATTGACCTGGTCTTTGCTTTTGGGTCCCGGTTTTGGAGGAACGGGCGAACGTCCCTTGGGTTTCTTCCCGGTCTCTTTCTCTTTAGCCTTGCGTGCGGCAAACTTTTCTTCATACGCTTGCTGCTCTTTGGCAAAACGCTCAGCCGCGCGTTGCTCAATTTGGGCTTTAGCTGTAGCGATGGCTTGGAGCCGTGATTCTCGACGTGCCAATTCCTCAGGGATGTTCATGCCGTCGGGGAGGTCTTCTTTGTCGGCTTGCTTCGCTTTACGCAGTAGCTCGCTGATTTCATCCTTGAGTTGCTTTTCCAGTTTGCGGGCGTAATCCCAACTCAGGGCATGATGTTTCGAAGCATTGGCCTTGATCTTGGTACCGTCCAAACTGACACTGCCCAGTTTCAAAACCTCCATTTCATGGGCAATCAGAAGGATTTGGACGAACAATGCTTTCAGTTCTTTGAGAAATCGTTTACGGAATGAAGCGATGGTATCGTGGTCAGGGTGAGTGTTGGCGGCAATATATCTGAAGGCGACTGAATCGTAGGTCGCTCGTTCGATTTTTCTGCTGGAAAACACCCCTGTTGCGTAGGCATAAAAAAGCAGAGCTACCATCATGCTCGGGGGATAGGCATCCGAGCCTCTTCCCGCATAGGCGTTTCTTATTGGTGAAAGGTCAAGCCGGTTGACGATATCTACCACAAAGCGGGAGAGGTGGTTTTCAGGCACCCAGTCATTCACCGAAGGCGGCATGAGAAAGAGGGTATTGCGATCACAATCTTTAAACCGTGGCTCCATACTGATTTGGACCTCTTGAAAAACTTAAATTGAATTAAATGTATGAATTGTTTATATAAATATACCGAAACCACAAAGAAAAAGCAAGGAGAATTTGTCTCGGAAGTCATTTTTTCTAGTCGATCTTTCGGTCGACAGATGATGGCTCCGACGTACTCGCGACTGGTGTGCCTGATTGTAAGTCCGACAGACTGCTAGGCGGTAGATTTTCAACTCGCATCGAGGGTCATTCGATCCGCCATTTCATGGATAAAAACGGAATCAAAATGTATGACAAATTTGGCCAGATCCTTCGGATCGAATGTTTCAGTAATGACATCTCCTTTTTTAAACACCACCGGCGGGTGGAACATCGGGATGGTAGCAACAGCTACCAAGTTGCCAACATGCGCAAAACCATATACAGCCTCTCTGATTTGAAAGACGTCATG
>JAJDOH010000042.1 GCA_022340265.1 Deltaproteobacteria bacterium
GCATCCGTCCAACTCACAAAGAAATCCGGAAAAGCCCCCCCATACCCCTTACTGGTGGGATTGTCCCAGCTCAAAACCACAACCATGGTCTTGGATCCGTGGTAACGGGCTTCACGTAGCAGAAGCGCATCATGCAAAAAGTAGCCGTTGCTGCACGCAATTGTCAGGTCCGGCCGATATTTCAGAAAGATCTCTCTGTGAAAATGCCCTTTCCAAAGGTCTGACTCGGTTTTCACCAAGCCTCTTCTCGCCAGACGACTCCTTCTTAAAACATGACTGCACCCTTTTCTCAACCAGACAGCGCGATTAGATTCACGTTTTGTCTTTCTGGACCACACATCGAATTTATCATCTATAAAAGGGAGTCGCTCATGGCTGTTGAGCACTGTCTTCCTGAGCTGAAGTACAAAATTACGAATCCTGCTCCGGTCATAATAACGTTTACACGCTTCGGTACGAAATTCATGGATCCGGCAGGAGGAGAATTCCTTTCTGAAATACGGTTCGTCAAAATTGGGAGTCAGGACAACGATTCGAACATCTCCGGTTTCCAATAGGGTCTTCAAAATATCCGTTCTTAACAGATATCTGGCGGCAAACCCCTGGGTGATGCCGATCAAAATGGTTTTCATATGAAAATCACACTCTAACGGTTCCAGGCTTCACAAACCTGGAATAGACGGTTCCCAAAATCGAGAGAAGTTCCCTGTGGATCCGCTGGTGAAAAAACATAAGAGAGAAAACAAGGATGATCAATGCAAGGTAACCTGCATTAATCAGCAGCAGGTCCGGGATTCGCGATAAAACCGAGTGCTTTCCGGAGGAACCATGAATCACGGCGTAGTAACCCCACGCATACCCCGAAAGGATAACCGATACGACAAGCAATCTCCCCATATGAAGGATAGCGCTCCTGAAACCGGTCCGGCCTTCGATCTGCGTAAAAACAACAGCCGCCATAAAACCCGTGTAGATAACATATGAGATTGTGGACACGATAGCTACCCCACGGATACCATATCCCCCTTTGATGGCCAGGACATCAAGGGCCATGTTAAGAAGCACAAACACGAACCGGGTCAAAATCATCAGCCGGAACTGATCGGTGACGTTGATGAAGAAACTGAATATGGGCATGGATTGGTAAACCATAAGACCGAAGGAGAGGATGACCAGGGGCCACACAGCATCCCGGTAGGCGACGAGGTAGTAATTGATCAGCCATACATAGGAAACACACAACAGACCCATCCAAAGGCAACTGTAGAACATATAGACGGTCAGGGGTTTGGCGAGGTAATGCCGATACCAGGACATGTCCGAAAATCCGTGCTGGCCGCGCTGAAACATGATCCTTCTCAGAATCGGCTTGTTTATCCGGGCGGTGAAATTGGTTGCAATATTGGTTGCAGCCAGGGCGGTACCATAAAGCCCGACATTCTTGATATCCAAAAAAATAGTGATCATAAGCAGATCTATGGTCCAGTAAAGCTGACCCGTGAGGTTGTTAACATAGATAATCACATTGGGTTTCCAGATACGGCACGTGGTTTGCCAGTCCAAGCGAGGCCGAAATCGAAACCCCATTTTGCCAAGCTTCATCAAATAAATTCCAAATGTGCACAGCGCTGTGATGAACGACCCCGCCAAAAGGGACTCCACATTCCGGTAATACAGCACCAAGCCTATGGCCAAAATCGGTCCCAACATCCCTGACAGGGCATTGTTAAGGGAAATGGCCGCGAAGTTGTCCTTTGAAATCATATAAGCGGAGATGGCGCTATTGACCCTCGTTACCATTATGATCAGCAAACAGAAAAGCATAATTAGCGCGGTGATCCCCTTCTTTTGAAATAGGCCCAGTGTGTACAAGGCCCAGAGAACAGCGAGTGTCGCGCCGAGTAAAATTGCCGTATTGGTCAGGGCCACATCCGTTACGTGATCTGCCTGTTTGACGTCGCCTTTTCCCCGCAGAATGGTTGTTTCCCGCTGGAGGGCCTGAAGGAAGCCAAGTTGACTGTAGGATGAGTAATTCTGTATCAAAGAAACAATTTTGAAAACCCCCAAGATGGCGGGCCCCAGAAGTTTGGCGGAAATAATGCTGGCCGGGATGGAAAAGACGAATGCGATCACCGAGGCGGCGGATAGCAACGCAGCATCTCCGAGGAGTTTGCTTTTTGGTGATACGCTGTTCATGGAAGCATCCGACATTTCAAGAGGGGCCACTTCAGTTTTTTGAAACACCATGGATCGTGCCCGGTAGATCCCAGATGTTATCAATGACATCGAATGTTTCATCAGAAAACCGATTGAAGGCATTCCGCAGTCCGATGAAGCAACACCCGGTCGTCGCCGCAGCTTCGGCATCTGATTCGGCATCTCCAACAAACAGCATTTTTTCAGCCGTGACGCTTTCTGTTTGCAGGATCAAACGAAGATTTTCAGATTTCGGGGCAGGACCACCGTAAATCTCTCTAAAAAACGGCGATAAACCTCTTGCCGATACGATCCGTCTGAGGGGTTCGATGGGCGTCGCCGAATTGATATAGAGGGGGTGGAAGTTCGACAGTTCTTCCAATGTGTTGCGTATCCCTGGTATTTCCCGGCAATCAATTGCACCCTGCTCCACAATGCGGTTATAGGCTTCGGCATATCTATGGATGTTACGCTGGAGTTCACCCGGTTCGAATCCATGCTCGCCGCAGGCTCTTTTCAAAATCGCCTCAATGATTTTGAAACGGGTTCTTTCTCTCTGGCGCTCCAGGACCTTTTGGATGATCTCCCTGGGTATCCGGTTTTCGGGAAAAATCTGAAAAAACGCGTCAAATTTCAACTGATTGGAATCGATGATGACACCATCGAAGTCGAATACGATGATCCTGTGCTTCATATAGATATTCCCGGCTGTTCAATAACCGTTCGAGTGGAATATTTTGAGGTGTGTCATTTGGGTTTTAAGTGTCACTTTAATTGGCCGGTGTTTCGCCAGTTGTCGATACTGGTTTTTCGTTTCTGCCGGGGCAGCTTTGCAATTAATTTGTCTTCGTAGAAGGAATCGTCATTGTAATGGGTGGTGGATATCTCTTCGATAATAACTCCGTTTGAGGTCTGGAATTTATGCCATTCATCAGGGTGGACGACCAGGGAATCTCCCGGATGAAAGGTTCGGCGATTGCCGTCAACTTCTATATCCACATCGCCGTGAAGTACGAGGAAGGTCTCTTCTTTCTTGGCATGGTAGTGGTAAGGGTGTTTCTGCCTGGGCAGCTGGAGAATCAGCTTTTTGCAATAGGACCGGTTAATGCAGTCAATGATCACAGCCCCAAACTCGCGGAAGCGATCGAGTCCATAATGGTGTGATAGCTCTATCTGATCCTCTTTTCCTAAAGCAATCCTGGCCTCGTTCATCATCCCCTTGACTTGCAGCAGGATTTGGTGGAGAAGATCCTCTTGGGTGCGCTCCCTCGTCAACACGGTTTCGGAGATGGACTCTTCAGCCGCATATGTTTTATCCGCTTCAAAGAACGATTTCCATTCTCC
The DNA here is from genome assembly GCA_022340265.1 of Deltaproteobacteria bacterium. Taxonomy (GTDB): domain Bacteria; phylum Desulfobacterota; class DSM-4660; order Desulfatiglandales; family Desulfatiglandaceae; genus NaphS2. The sequence continues at coordinate 3,541 of JAJDOH010000042.1, forward strand.
GCTTTCCAGCTGCCCGGCCTGAAGGGGCATCGCGAAAAAGACTTTGTCGGGCTCCAAACGGTCACCTTCTTGAAGGTCTTTTCGGGCATAGACACCCCGTTTCAGCGAGCACAGCGAATCGATCTCCTTGGGGCTTGCAGGAGCGCGCCTCGCAGATCCGCAGGCTTCAACCGTTTCCCGGTAGGCTTTAAGCCAGTTGGCGATTTGAGCGGGAGTGGAGGAATAAGCATTCAGTTTGATGCTTTCCGACTCAACGCCCACATGGCGTTCAAAAACAGCAGCGCCTTTTGCAAATGCCATCTTGATACCGTCCAGATAATCGGGCGGTTCATGGGTAGAATAGCCAATAGCGTGAAGGGGATAGCGCTTCTTAAGTAATTCGATCTGATTGAGTTGAAGCTTTTCCACCGGCGTGGGATAGATGGCCACACAATGCATCAGGGCGAAGTGGACACGGTTGATCTCAAGGTAACTCACCAGACGGTCTATCTCATTCAGGGTGAGCCCGGCGGTGGAAATTATGACGGGTTTGTCGGCCTGAGCAATTCGTGAAATAAGCGGCCAGTCAGTGGCGGAACAACTTGCCACCTTAATGATTTCGATCCCCATATTCAGAATCACATCCACTGACTCTTCGTCAAAAGGGGTGCACATGGTAATGAGCCCATGTTCCCTGATCCGATTCGCCATGGCCTGGTAGTCGCCATGACTAAGACTCGTCTCCACGAACCGGGGTATATGGGGGATATTTTGCTTATCTTTAAAGGCCGGATGGATAAAAGTGGGAATCTGCCGAAACTGAAACTTGATGGCCCCCCGAACTGCAAATTCATTGGATACGCGAGAGATTTCATCAACGATTCGAAGGCCATGCTCCAGGCTTCCCTGGTGATTGTTGGCCATGTCATAGGTAAAAAGCCCGTTGAAATCAAAATCTTTTACCATTCTTGAATAAGCTCCTTTCTG
>JAJDOH010000058.1 GCA_022340265.1 Deltaproteobacteria bacterium
TTATATAGCAGCAGCAATCATTTCAAAAACCATGAGCCTTGTCACTGTCATCAAAGTCTCTCTGAATTTCGTTGAACGCCAGATTTTCAACCAGATAGGTCTGCAGATCAACCCTGGAGATCGCATCGGCCTGGTAGGTCCTAATGGGTCCGGAAAAACCACCCTGCTTCGCATCGTCATGGGTGAAATCACGCCCGATGAGGGAGAAATCAAAATTGCCAGGAATTCCCGTATCGGCTACCTTCCACAGGATGTTCAGGAAACTGTTTCGGGAACCCTTCTCCAATCGATTTTGAGCGCCGTACCTCATCGACAGGAGCTGGAAACGAATTTAAGAGAAACCGAGCACCTGCTCGAAATAGCAACCCATAAACCGGATCAAAACACCCTTGGCAAACAGATAGCGGACTTACATCAGGAAATTAACCGTCTGGACGCGGATTTTCCCCAGCACGAAGCAGAAAAAATTCTGCTGGGTCTTGGCTTTGATATATTGGACTTTCAAAAGCCCGTCGCAACACTCAGCGGCGGCTGGAAAACACGGGCGGCGCTTGCGGCGCTTTTATACCAGAAACCCGATCTGCTCCTGTTAGACGAACCGACCAATCACCTGGACATGCCGTCCGTCAGGTGGCTGGAGACTTTTCTTGAAAGCTTTAAAGGCGCCATGATCCTGGTCTCCCATGACAGGGACTTTCTAAACCGTCAAATCCAGCGAACGATCTCATTTGAGAGTGAAGGCATGCGTTCCTACAGCGGCAATTACGATTTTTACCTGAAAGCACGCAGTGAAGAGATCAGGTGCCTCGAAAATAAGGCCAAGAACCAGGAACAGAAAGTCAAAGACGCTCAGAAATTCATTGAACGATTCCGGTCCAAGGCCACCAAAGCCCGCCAGGCCCAGAGCAAAATTAAATTGGTGGAAAAAATGGAACTGGTTCAAACCCATCGAAAGGAAAAAACCATCCGCTTCTCCTTTCCACCCATCCCTCGAAGTGGCGGGGAAGTAGCGGCTATCCGGGATGTCTCCAAATGGTTCGGAGACAATATTTTGTATGAGCATTTGAACGCGAGGGTGACCAGAGGAGAAAGGATCGCGATTATCGGCCCCAACGGCTGTGGAAAGACCACCCTCCTTCGTGCCTTGGCAGGGGAATTGAAGCCCGACCGGGGAGAGATTTTGTTGGGACACCAGGTCGATGTTGCCTATTTTGCCCAACACCATTCGGATCTGCTCAACCCTCAAAAAACCGTAGTGGAGGAGGTCTACCAGTCGGTGCCCAATGGGAGCATCGGATTGGTGAGATCGGTCTGCGGCGCATTTCTTTTCTCGGGCAATGACGTGGACAAACCCATCAGCGTTCTATCCGGAGGAGAAAAGGCCAGGGTATCTCTGGCGAAACTTCTGGTAAGACCGGGAAATTTTATGCTCATGGATGAACCCACAAACCACCTCGATATCGAAAGTTCCGAAACCCTCATAGACGCCTTGTCGGGCTATGGCGGAACCCTTTTGTTCGTTTCGCACAATCAGTCCTTTGTCAATCGCCTGGCCACAAAAATATGGGACATTCACAATGGGGTATTGGTCGAATACCCCGGCTCACTGAAGGAGTATTATCGCCACCTTGAAGAATGTGAAAGAAACAGTCATCAGGAACCGAAACACCCTCTCAAGAATCGAAAAATACCCGCTTCCCCGGCCGACAAAGAGGAGGCGGAATCTTCCACCAAAAAGCCTCGGAAAAAGGATAAGCGAAAAGAAGCTGAAAAAAGGCAGCGAATCCACGATATCCTGACACCTATTCGAAAATCCCTTGAACAAACTGAGACCGCCATCTCCCAACTGGAAACCCGACAAAAAGAGGTGGAAGAGCTTCTCGCCGATCCAAAGATATTTGAAGACAGTACCAAAAGCGTGCCGCTTCTGACCGAATACAAAGAGCTGACAAGCAAGCTTGATATTCAGCTTGAAAAGTGGGAGGAATGTCACGACAAAATGGCATCAGCCAAATCACGCTTGGAAATTTAAGGAGTCAAATAGCATGCATGTCAAAGAAGAACACAAGCCCCTTTTGAAGCAGCTGGGGCTTAAAGATGAAGATTTTGAACGTTTTGATGGAAAATTTGTCCGCTATGAACATGACGATCAAAAAGGTGTCAGAATTTACGACCCCTACTACGAAACCTCTTACGATGAATATATCGGCATCGACGGATGGAGCGCCTGGAGCGCAGAAAATGATACCTTCATGAGCGATATTTTGAAAAAGACCCATGAGCAGATCCAAATAACCCTTTCAGGTCGACCCAAGACAAGCGATGAAGAGATAACGGAGGCCCTTCAGAAGAAATTCGGGAAAAGACCCTCAGAAGACCCGTCAACTGAAAAAAAACAGGCAACGTGAAACTTTCCCAATTCGTCCAAACCCTGAAGACCCATGCCGATTTCGGCCAGGCCGTTGTATTTGAACATTTTCTTCCCGCCCGAAAGGCGGTATATGGAGAACCCCTCACATTTCATAGCGACATTCAAAAAGCCCTGGACGGTTCGCACATCAAAGGGCTCTATACCCACCAGATCGAAGCCATTCTGCATCTGAGGGCAGGCAAAAACGTTCTGGTAGCAACCGAAACCGCCAGTGGAAAGACCCTGATTTACACTCTTTCCGTTCTGGAAAAGATTATTCAAGACCATAAATCTAGAGCCCTTTTCCTCTTCCCCTTAAAAGCCCTGGAACATGATCAGCTCAAAACCCTTTCCAAATGGCTTGAACAAATTGAAAGATTGACTGTCAGCGCCGCCATCTATGATGGCGATACCACATCCTATCAGCGAAAAAAGATTCGCCAAAACCCACCGCACATCCTTTTCACCAATCCCGACATGTTGCACCGGGGCATTTTAGCGCACCATCAGAACTGGGAAAACCTGTTTAAGAGCCTTTCAGTGGTGGTGCTTGACGAAGTACACACCTACCGGGGCATTTTCGGAAGCCACCTGAGCCAGATTATCAGGCGATTGCGACGGCTTTGCCGTTTTTATGGGTCTGATCCCCAATTCATCCTTCTTTCCGCCACCGTTGCCAATCCAAAGCCTTTCGGAAAGCAGCTTATCCAGCGGGAAATTGAAGTGGTCCAGGCCACCGGCGCGCCGAAATCGGGACAGCATGTGGTCTTCCTCAATCCCGCGGGGAGTCCCAACTTTTCCTCTGCCAGGCTTTTCACCGAATGCGTTCAGCAAGGATTCCGCACCATTGTTTTCGCACAGGCCAGAAAGGTGACGGAATTGATCCATTTGTGGGTCAAACAGCTGTCGCCTGCCATTCGCCACAAGATCAGCTCCTATCGCGCCGGTTTTCTGCCCCAGGAAAGACGACGCATCGAGCGGCGGCTGGCGCGGGGGGACCTTTTGGGGGTGGTATCCACCAGCGCACTTGAACTGGGCATCGACATCGGGTACCTGGATATCTGTCTCTTGGTAGGATACCCGGGCACCATCATCAACACCTGGCAACGGGGAGGCCGGGTGGGCCGCTCGGGCAGGGAATCCATGATTCTTCTGGTGGCAAAACCGGATGCCCTGGACCAGTACTTCATGAAACACCCCCACGAACTCTTTGAACGGTCCTTCGAAGCGGCCATTTTAGACCCGAACAACCATTATGTTGTCAAAGATCATCTGGTGTGCGCCGCAGCCGAGTTGCCGATTACCCGAAAAGATGAAAGCGTCTGGCCGCAGGACCTGTTCCCCCTCCTGGATGAACTGGAAAATGAAGGGCAACTGAGCCGAACCGCTGAAGGGGATCCCATGTGGTTTTCCGCCCGACGGAATCCCCACCTATCCGTCAACATTCGGAGCGCCGGTGAAACCTTTACCATTTTCGAACGCGAAACCGGTCAGGCCATTGGAACCATCGATGGATTCAAGGCGTTCAAGGAATGCCATCCCGGTGCCATCTACCTGCACCGGGCCCGTCAATATGAGGTGGAACAGTTGTTTCTGGACAAAAAGGATGTGGTGGTCCACCGATCGGATTTAAAGTATTACACACGTGCCCGCAGCGATAAGGAAACGGAAATCATCAAGGTGCATCAAAGCAGGCCCAAGGGACAGTTCATTGTGCGGGAAGGGATTCTTAAAGTGACCGAAATCATCACCGGGTATGAAAAACGGTCGCTGCCGGGACAGGGGCTTATGGGGGTTTTCCCCCTGGAAGATTTGCCACCGCAGATCTTTGAGACCTCCGGATTCTGGATTGAAATCGAGCCGATTCTTAAAGGGTTCATAGAAAAAAAGGGGCTGCACTTCATGGGGGGTATTCACGCCATTGAACACGCGGCCATCGGCATGTTCCCTCTTTTTGCCCTGTGTGACCGAAACGATATCGGCGGCATCTGCTACCCCCACCACCCCCAGGTGGGAAAATCGGCCATATTTATCTATGACGCCTACCCCGGCGGCGTGGGGCTGGCTCAGAGAGGATTTGAAACCATCCTTGACCTTCTTCTGAAGACCTGGGAACATATTAAAGGCTGTGAGTGTGAGGACGGGTGCCCCTCATGTATCCATTCACCCAAGTGCGGAAACGGCAACAAACCCCTCGATAAGATGGGAGCACAACTGATTCTTGAGGGCCTTTTGGGGCACATTCCCTTCAGCGAAATGTCCCATGAAGAAGATGAGGAAGCGCCTGCCCCCGCTGTCCACAAAAAAGAAGCTGCACGGAAGGAAAACACCGGCCCTCGAATACTTTTTTTTGACCTTGAAACCCAGAAAACCGCACAGGACGTGGGGGGCTGGCGTAACTCCCACCTTATGAGAATCAGCGTGGCGGTTTTGTTTGACAGCCTGGAAAACCGGTTCCTTTGTTTTGGGGAGGATCGTATTGACGATCTTGTCAATCATCTCAAAGAAGGAGATCTGATCGTCGGATTCAATATCATCGGGTTTGATTACAAGGTCCTGAGTGCCTACACCGAACAGGCTCTTAAAACGCTTCCCACGTTCGACATCCTGGCGGATATTCATGAACGGCTTGGTTTCAGGCTGGGGCTGGACCATCTGGCCACCGAGACGCTCGGCCGGGGAAAAACCGCCCATGGTCTTCAGGCAGTTGAATGGTTTCGTCAGGGAGAAATGGAAAAACTGACCGAATACTGTCGGCATGATGTTGCCGCCACCCGGGATCTGTTCCAATACGGGCTTGAGAAAGGCCACCTTGTTTACAGAAAGAAAGGAGTGGACGCCCGCCTGAGATTACGGGTGGACTGGAACCTGGCGCAACTGATCAACCAAACGTCCCATAACGACCAAAATCTTTAATGGAACCCCCATCATTGCTGGAGAAGATGGACAATGAAAGCCTTTGATTGTAAAATGTGTGGAGAATGCTGCCATGGGATCGGTGGTATTTTCATGGAAAGAGATGAACAAATAAGAATCGCTCGATATCTGGGCCTTGAACTAGAAGATTTCCTGAAAAAATACACTGAAAAACGCAACGGCAGAATTTATGCCGAAGTCGGAGCGGAGGATTACTGTATCTTTTTCAAAAAGGAAACCGGGTGCTCCATTCATACCGTAAAACCGGCACGATGCCGGCTCTGGCCCTATTTCCCGGCAAATGTTGCCGACCGGGAGACATGGGACGCAGCCAAACTGGCATGCCGGGGGATCAACCGTGAGTGCTCTTTTGAAGATTTCGTAAAGGAATCCCTTAGCTGCGGCAACGGTAAAAAGTGAACCCTTTAAATCACCTCGCTCACATCATCTATCCACCACGATGTATTATTTGCAGCGATTTTCTGTGGCGGGCGCCGTTTGATGCCGGAGACGTTGCAAATTACATATGCCCAAGCTGCCTCCAGGGATTCAGTACCATTGAAGCGCCTTTTTGCTCCATTTGCGGTACGCCCTTCATTTCAGACGGAATTGAAAATCATCCCTGTGAGGATTGTCTTCGAACACCGCCTTATTTTCAGGCCGCTTATGCCCCCTACCGATACGAAGGACCCATCCTTGAAGCTGTTCTCAAACTCAAATATGGCGGAAAAACCTTTGTGGCCGAAGCGATGGGACAATATCTCGCGGAATTTGCGGAAATGCGGTTCATGCTCAGGAAACCCTGTATCATTATGCCTGTTCCCCTTCACCCCAAAAGACTTCGGGAACGGGGGTTCAACCAGAGCCTTTTGCTGGCAAAGGCGGTGGCCGTGAAGTTGAACGGAATACTGGATTTTATTTCGCTGATTAGAGCCAAGGAGACCATTCCCCAGACAACCCTCTCCAGAACCGAAAGAAAAAGGAATGTTCAAAATGCATTTGTTCTCAAAAACCCCGCTGGTGTGCTGAAAAAAAACATCCTTCTGGTTGATGATGTATCAACCACCGGAAACACATTGAATGAATGTGCAAAGGTCCTGAAACGCGGTGGCGTCAAAGCTGTCTTTTGCGTCACCCTGGCCAGGGCCGTTTTATGATCCTCTAAAATCCAGGAGCCGTCATGAATTCGTATCTCAATAAAATTTGCACCCTTGAAAAAGCGCGTGAAAACTGCGACGCACTTAAGCGATCAGGCAAACGGATCGTTTTTACCAACGGCTGTTTCGACATCCTACACCCTGGGCATGCCCGATACCTTCACGCTGCAAGAGACCTGGGAGACCATCTGATCGTCGCCCTTAACAGTGATCGTTCCGTTCAGGCAATCAAGGGGAGCAAACGACCTATTTTCCCTGAAAAAATGCGGGCGGAACTGCTGGCTGCCCTTGAATGTGTAAACTGTGTCGTGATCTTTGATGAAGACAACCCATTGGCGGTCATCCGACACCTCCTCCCTCATGTTCTGGCAAAGGGAGGAGACTGGCAGGAGGACCGGATCATCGGCTCTGACGTGGTAAAGGCGGGCGGTGGAGAAGTCCGAAGGATCCCCTTTGTCGAAGGATACTCCACCAGCGACATCATCAAGACAATTGCCCACCGATACTGCTGAAATTGAACATTTTGCGGAAAGAGTGGTTGCCAGATTGAATAATCTCTGATATATAGCTTCCTTGCCGATGCGCCCATAGCTCAGCTGGATAGAGTGACGGACTACGAATCCGTAGGTCGCAGGTTCGAATCCTGCTGGGCGCGCCAGTAATTACAAGGGTTTAGGTCATTTTGGCTTAAACCCTATTTTCTTTTTGCAGCACTCTCGCAGCACTAAAAAAATATCGCGCCCACACCTCATTTTTTTAAAAAATAAAGATTTTGTTCCTAATATGCATTTCAGTCCTCAACAAAATTCACCTCACGATTCAAAAAGGTTCAGCTGATTCTGGTTGCTCGTAATGGAATGAAAATCCATATCGAAAAAACGCAAAACCATGTCTGCAATTGGTGATAGCTGTTTTTCGCTGTAATGGTTGTAATCCAAAGCAGCCCTTGACCTTTTTTGAATAGGTTCAGGACCGGCAGTCGTCATCACATAACGAATCACACGACCCTCAAATTCATCAAGCATCCTGGCAGCCCGTACATGCGGCGGGGCGGTTTTGGTATAGTCTTTGAGCGGCTTGCTGATTCCTTTGCGGTATATGAGTTTAGCATCCAATCTGCCGGCATAAAGCTGATCGTGCCGGTATTTGACCAGTTCAATCAGGCTCTCTTTTAAATCCGGAGCGTCATATTCCGTAAATATGAGGTTGAAAAGATCGGCCTGAAAATCTTTTGCAAGTGCCGTCCAGTCCCGCCGGCTGGATTCAAGTCCGGCGAAATACAGCTCGGGTTCCCCTTTTTCGCCGGTAAGCAAACCGGCGTACCGCTTTTTGGAACCCGCATCCTGCCCCCGAATTGTTGGCATGAAAAACCGAAGAAAGGTCTTTTCGAATTCAATATCAAGATAGCTCCTCACCCCGAAACGTTTTTCAAATTCGTTTTGCAGGAAATCATTGAGGTTTGACGCCAGTTCCTGGCCAGTTTTTTGAATCATTATCGGGTCGCCTTCACCCAGACACACGAAGAGCGAGTCGGTATCGCCATAGATCACCTTAAAGCCTTTTTTTTCGATGAATTCACGGGAAAAATTAAGGACCCAGTGTCCTGTGCGCGTGATGGATCCGGCGATACGAGGATCATAAAACCGGCATCCATGACTGCCCAAAACCCCATAGAATGAATTCATGATGATCTTGACTGCTTGAGAAAGTGTGGCATCCTTCTCTTTTTTTGCCTTGTCGCGTTCGTTCCAGAGATTCTCAATGATTTCCGGCAGAATGGCGCTGGCCGAATCAAAGGAAAGACCGGCAGGTCCTTTTACGATACGCTCAGGTTGGGGTGATTTTGAACCATCCTGAAGTTCGTTTAGAACCGTATTGGCGGCAAGGGGGTCCACCGAAAATGTTCGAATAATGCTGGGATAAAGGCTTTTGAAATCGAGGATGGCCACATTTTTATAAAATCCCGGCTGGCTTTCCAGGACCAGCCCTCCTGGTGCGGGACTCCCTATGGGGGGTCTTGCATCGGTATATGCCACGTAACCTTTCCGGTGAAGTGGTGGCAAATACAGAAAATCAAATGCCGCCACGCTGCCGCCCGTGCGGTCAATGGCAATCCCAGTCAATTGAGATCGTCGCACCGCAAGCTGGGTCAGGCTGAGTTTTTCAAAGATCTGATGCACAAGCCTGGCGTCTTCAAGATTATAATCAGCAAGACCGTTTTTGTCGTTGTGAAAGAGTCCTGTGATCTCCGCCACCTTTTCTCGCCCGGTCTTTTCAATCAGCTTTTTTCTCCCCAGTACAGTTTGGGCCACGGTTGAAAGAGAATAATCATCCACCTTCACGTAGGCGCTCCGGATCATGGGTATTCCATCCAACGCAGCTCTGCCCGGGATTCGAGCCACCCACTGGTTGTAGTTCTTTCCCGGTTCCAGCATTTCGGCAGGACCGTCAGTTCCAATGTCAAAAGCGATGTTCAGGGCATTGCACTTCCGGTAGAGCCATTTCAAGTCGAAACCGATCAGGTTCCAACCGATAAAAACATCCGGATCGTACTGCCGAACGATGTGGAAGAATGCTTTAAGAAGGCTTTTTTCATTTGAAAAGCCCTGGTAGTTTCTTTTCTCTTTTTTGGTTTTCAGATCCACAACCAATACGTCTTCAATCCCTCTCCCGTATAGCGCGATTGAATACAAGTCTGATTTCATCGAACGTTCGATGTCAATGGAAAGCGTTTTCAGTTCTGGGGTGAAATCAGACGGATGAATTTTCGGATCCTTGAAAAAAAGACCCCCGG
>JAJDOH010000060.1 GCA_022340265.1 Deltaproteobacteria bacterium
ATGTCAGGCGGAAAGCTTTCATATTGTTTCAACAGATTGTAAATCCAGTCATCAAATTCTTTTGAGGCTGCATTTTCTTTTTTAAAGACATACCCTTCAAGGGCACCCGCCGACGCGGCAAATTCAAATACTTCGCGATAAATGTTCATCTCGACTCCCTGTTCCTTTGGCAGCGTTAACAATTACAAGACGTTTCATGATTTTTAGAATCTGAGACGGTCACCGTGTCCCCGTCACCCAGCTTGAGGCGCTTTTTAAGGTTGCAGGCGGCAATCAACTCGATGGTACGGGTGTCGTGAATCCTGACCTCTTCACCGGGCAGCACAACGGCCGCTGCAACACCGTTCACCGTCACTTTCTTGAGGCGTGCCGTACAAAACGAAGGATCGTCGGGGATCAGCTCAAAGTCCGTCTTCAGAAAAAACGCATCTAACGTAGGAAAATCAGCTTCCCTTATTTGAACATTGAGGGTGCCGGGAAACGGCGTCATGCTCAAAAGTTTTTCGCATTGTTTGACCACCCAGTCCACTTGCATAAAATAGGCGCCTTTCCCGGCGCCCCGTTGAATAATGCCCGATAGCTCCATCGATTTTTTTCTCTTAAAGAGCCGCCCAACAGAATTTTGAAGGACCGTTCTCGATCCTTAATTGAACGCCGGTTGCTGAAGTTTTCCAAGCGCTTTTATGAGATCTTCCAAAGGCGGCCGTTTGTTGATGTCATTAACATTAATGTAGCGAATGATCCCCTTTTTGTCGATAATGAACAACGCCCTTTCAGAAACACCGTCGGACCGCAGTACGCCATAACGTTCTGCCACGGCGCCGTGAGGCCAGAAGTCCGAGAGCACGGGAAACCACAATTTTCCCATCTGGTTCGTCCAGGCAAAAAGGGTCGGAATATTATCCACGGTTATCCCCAGAAGGACGGCATTATTTTGCGCAAAGAGTTCTTGGGCAATATTGTACCCCGGCCACTGATCCGAGCAGACCGGCGTCCAGGCGGCTGGGACAAAAGATAGTACCACGTTCTTTTTTGTTCGAAAGGAGGACAGGGTGACCGGTTCACCGAATACCGCGGGGAGGGTAAAATCCGGTGCCATATCCCCCACCCTGACGTTCAATCGGCTGTCAGTGGGTTTTAGAATTCCGGGATCGTAGATGTTGTCTTTGAATGCCGTGGACTGTCCATAAACAACGGCTGTTAATAATAGCACCATAAGCCATCCCGGGAGCAGCAACAACAGAATTCTTTTCATCGACTCTCTCCTTTTTTCATGCTTTCATCGAGGCCGGATTCTTGAACAATCCGTTGGAGGAATTCACCCACACTTCCAAATCCCCCCAGCTGTACCAGAAAAATCCTTTCCACCCCTTTATTTTCTCTTTTTATCCCAATAAAAAATGGCGTTCGAACCTTTCCGAGGGCGTTGTGAATCTTGAAATCCGGGTCCGGAAAAAGGGGAAAGGGAATGGCGAATTTTTCCCTGAATGTGTTCACTTCAAAGGCTGAATTTCCCACACCGATGCCGATCATCCGAATGTTCTGCTTCAACAGGGGATTGGCTGCGATTTCCCGATAGAGACGATTGACCGCCGGCGCTTCTACCTGGCAGTGGGGGCAGTACATGCTGAAGATCTCAACCATCAGCACCTTCGCTTTGATGTCCGAGAGTACAAAGGTCTTTCCCTCGGAAAGACCCAGGTATGCCTTGTGGGCGTCGTTTTCGGGAACAGGCAGTACAATGGTGGGCAGCGTGCCGCCCTTTTCAGGGTGTCCCCCGGCCAAAACAGAGACGGGAAACAGTCCAAGAAATATCCAGAGGGCTGTCACGAAAATGAGTTCTTTTTTCATGGCTCCAGTCCTTTCAAACCCGTTCATAAAAAAGGGTGCGCCTTTTTTGCGCTCTCTTTAACAGGTACAGGTAATTTAACTGACGGTGCGGTCTGACCGTTTACCCCGCCAGCTTATTGACAATCTCCCACTCAGTTGCGAGGCCTTTCAGGGATCGCCCGATCTTTTGAAGCGCCATCTTTCGATCCATTGGGGTGGGGGCTTTGTCCGCTTTGGCGTAAGTATAGACCATGTTGGGCACATCCGCCAGCAGATAGAACACTCTCAGATCGTCCAATCCCGTAAGTGTGGCTTTGGGAAAACGATCCTTTGCCTTGTCCAGACGTTCTTTGGCCAGCGCCGCCATCTTGTCCCGGTCCCCGAAATTCATGGCCCCGGTGGGACAGGTTTTCGCACAGGCGGGCAAAAGGCCGTTGTATACCCGATCCACGCACATGGTACATTTGGCCATGTACCCGGTTTTTTCCTGTGCTTTGGGAATATTGTAAGGACAGGCGTTGATGATGTCATCCGGATCTGCTCCTTTTAATTACCATGATTAAACCACCAGCTCTACGTCCGGGTGAAGGTGTTTTTTGAAGAGCGCTTTAATGTGAACGTCACCATCTGAAAGGGAATAGCCGATAAAAACGATTCGGCGGGTGGCGCGTATTTCCCGGGAGGCTTCACTGAAAAGCTGACTGATCACCGGATTGTTCAAAATCTTCACATAGGAAGGCGGTAGGATGAGGGTTTCAAACTCAGTGCCATCCAGGGGGCACATGTAATCATAGGCCTTCTGTTCCGGCTTGGTGTAACCCACAAAACTACCGCTGTCGAGATCGATGCCGCGGTCCCACGTGGTCAGAAGCGCCTGGTTGCAGCAATTGCAATATTTCCAGTTCAGGCTTCCGTGAAGTTTGATAATTTTAAAGGGGACAGGATTTTCACCGGGTTCCGCAAGGACCGGTTCCCGCGGGTTAATCCAGAATTGGAATTCTTGCAGGGTGTTCTGTTTTTCGTAGTTCATCAGATGAATACAGTAGTCAATATACCCCGTTCCCGGATAGAGGGGGACAAAAGCCTGTTCGAGATGTCATAGTTGAGGGTAATAATGGAAACATTTCGGTTGTGGCGCCTAATAGCCGCCCAGAAGCACAGGCAGGATATCCCGTTGAAGTGGAACGCCGTCTCCGTAGGAAGTGCCCGCACCCAGAACAACCACCACATCCCGCATGGGTGCATATCTCAAATACCGTTCGGATTTCATATCATTATATCAAAATTGGCATGAAGAATGCGAAAAGGAAATTAACGTTTCATACTTTACATGCTATTGTTGATAATGTATAGATCCTGGGAATGCTTCAGTTCATTTTCATAGGATTTTATTTGCAAAACCTTCCTATCGGTCTCTTAAACAAAAGTCTATTATGGAGAGACGGCTGCATATGTCCAGAATTATGATCGTGGACGATGATGTTATCATCGCTGAAGAGTTGAAGGAAATACTGATCAGCGATGGGTATCAGGTGATAAAAGTCATTTATTCAGCCGATGAGGCCATTACATTAGCAGGAATCTTGAGGCCCGACCTGATCTTAATGGATATCCATTTTCAAGAGGGACTGGACGGTATTACCGCAGTCAGGAAAATAAGGGTGGAACTTGATATTCCTGTCATGTTTGTTACAGGGCATTCCGGGCTGGAAATAGTTGAGCGGGCGAAGGACCTGGAACCCTTGGGGTACGTTGTTAAACCGTTTCACGAGGCCCAGGTGGCATCAAATGTTCGACTTGCCTTTAACCAGATCAAAATCGACAAAGAATTGGCAGAAGCCCGTGGCCGGCTGGAGGACAGGGTCCGGGAACGGACCGAAAAGCTGGCAAAGGCAAACCGCAGGCTGAAAAATGAGATCCGGGAAAGAAAATTGGCCCAGGAAGCACTGGCACAAAGCGAGGGACATCTGCGGTCGCTCATGGAAAACGCCGAGAATTTTGTTGTCTATCGGCTGGCCCATGATGAAACGGCACCCATTTTATTGCGGGTCGTTTTTGTGAGCCCGTCTATCGTTCGTTTGATGGGGGTTTCCGACCCGATGGATTATGAAAGCTGGTTTGAGAATATTCACCCGGAGGATCTTCAGCGCATGATGGATGCGAATTCGAAGGCCTGGGAGACCCATCGGTTTAATGAAAAAATGCGCATATTTCATCCGGAAGAGAAAACCTGGAAATGGATTCATGCCATTTCCAATGGAACTCGGATTGAGAATGGCCGTGCAAAATACATAAACGGATTGATGGTCGATATTACCAGGGAAATGGCCTTTGAAGAGGCGCTCAAGAAAAGGGACGGAGAGCTAAAAGAAAAAGCGATACACCTGGAGGAAGCCAATACGGCTTTAAGGGTCCTGTTACGAAAGAGAGATCAGGACAAACTGGAATTTGAAAAAAGAATATTGGCGAACGTAAAAATGTTGATTGAGCCCCATATGGAATACATGAAAAACTGCAACCTGTCATCCAGCCAGAAAGAGCAGCTTTCAATGCTGGAAAGAAGCCTCAAGGAAATTATTTCACCTTTTTCACGGCGATTGACTTCAACATATGTGGGGCTTACGCCAGGGGAACTGGAGGTTGCCTATCTTGTAAAAGAAGGGAAGAGAACCAAGGACATTGCTGAAATCCTGAATTTGTCGGATAAGACCATTGAAGATTACCGAAAACAATTGAGAACGAAACTGGGCATCAAAAACAAACGGGTTAATCTGAGAACCCATCTCATGACTCTTCAATAAATGGGGGTATTTCACCCCTGATATACCCACGGAAAATCAGGTTTTATTTTGTCGCGCCGTTTGCCATACTGCGCGCAAGATATTTTGGGGTGTGCGGTGAATGATTTTGCTGCAGGTGAATATCGGGACAACCGCTTTTTCACACCGTCGACTGGAAGACTTTGGTGGGTCTATCGCCTCCTTTTAAAGTTATCAAGCAATGCCCCCGTTCCCGAGGGCATGATGTGGGCCGCCCCAAACATATCTTCATACCGCGAAAGTCGATTCGGTTCCTTTTCTAGCATCCAAGTACGCTCGTATCCGCCAAAATTTTTTCTTCCAAAGCAATCGGACTCTGGTCTATGATCGTTGCCGTAATCTCAGGTTTTTTGTATTAATGATCATTAGCGTTCATTGTCTGAGAGAAGAATGCGAAAAAAAGAAACAACGTATCCTATGTGATGTCAATATGACAAAAGTTGCGGTGGTGATTCCCAAGTATGGCCTGGTGGGGGGTGCGGAAGGGTTTGCCCATGTCCTTACGGAACGGCTGGCCATGCGGGGTGAGTTTGAAATTCATGTGTTTGCAAACCGTTATCGAAGGGGAAAGGCCCCGATTGTATTTCATCGGGTGCCCATGCTCGTTTTTCCGCGATTTTTGCGACAGATCAGTTTCGCGTTTTTTGTAAACCGTCAATTGAAATCAGGTGAATATGATCTGGTTCACAGCCACGACCGGATTTTCAGGATGGATCTTTTTACCTTTCACGGGATCCCCCACGAGATCTGGATCAGGCGCATGAGAAACAAACCCCTGAGCCTTTTTGATCGCGCCATGATCCGGGTGGAAAAGGAGGGGCTGACCGGTCCTTTTGGGCCCACGGTCTTGCCGGTTTCGAGTCTGGTCAAGGAAGAGCTTCAGAAGATCTACACGATTCCGGAGAATCGCATTGAAGTGATTCATCCAGGCGTATCCCTTAATCGTTTTTCAAAAAAGAAGGGTTCGCTCTGGAGAGCGGAAATTCGAAAACGACATGGCATCCATGAAAAGGATCTGGTTATTCTGTTTGTGGGAATGAATTTTGAGATCAAACGCCTGGGACTGCTCATTGAAGGCATTTCACGTTTTTCCCAGTTGAATCCCAATGGATCAAGGGTGAAACTCTTGGTGGTGGGCAAGGGAAAAGCGGCGGTTTACGAAGCCATGGCCCGGGAACAGGGTGTCTCCGATCGCCTTATTTTTGCAGGGGTAACCCGTGAGGTCGAAAAATATTATGTTGCGAGCGATATATTCGCCATGCCGTCGGTTTACGATACGTTCGGTATGGCTGTTCTGGAAGCCATGGCTGCCGGACTGCCGGTGATCATCAGTCAAACCGTCGGGGCAAGGGATCTGGTAAATGACGGTGTGGAAGGGTTTATTTTAGCCGACCCGCCGACATCCGTAGAATTGGCCCGAAAAATCGATTTCCTGTCAAATCCTGAGAACCGAACTGCAATGGGAGAAAATGCTAGAGAACAGGCCTTGCAACATGGCTGGGATCATGTGGCTGATCGCGTCTTGACGCATTATTTGAGGATCTTTTCCGGGCGAACCTGACTCGCACGCCATGCTCGGAATCCTGGCTGATTACCGCTTTACGGTTGCCGACTCACGGTCGCAAAACTGTGAGCCGGCAACCGGCAACCGGAAACGGATGCGGCAACACAATGAATTTGCTTGACCTTTAGGTGATGTTTCCTCTATCTTATAAATGTGCCGGCCCAATGGGGGAGGATCAACCAAAGCCCTTTCATTGGGCTTATATTTTAGAAAATATGGGAGGTATTATTGGATGGATACTTTTTTGGAAGAGGGGCCGAAGAACCCGATTAAAATTCAAGATAACACCTTTCGAGACGGACATCAGTCGCTCTTGGCCACCCGGATGAGGACTGAGGACATGCTGCCCATAGCCGAAAAGATGGACAGTGTGGGATTCTGGGCCATGGAAGTGTGGGGAGGCGCCACCTTTGATACCATGCATCGATTTCTGGGTGAAGACCCTTTCGACCGCATTCGGACTTTAAAGAAGTACATTAAAAAGACGCCTTTTTCCATGCTGTTAAGAGGCCAGAACCTGGTGGGCTACCGCAACTATGCCGATGATGTGGCCAGACTTTTTGTGGATAAGGCCTGTGAGGCGGGTATGGATGTGTTCAGGGTTTTTGATGCGCTGAACGATTTCAGGAATTTTGAGACGGTTGTAGAGAGGATCAAAGCCAACGGAAAACATTTTCAGGGTACCATCTGCTACACGTTGACCGAACGGCGCATGGGGGGCGACGTCTTCAACCTGGCGTATTATGTCGATAAAGCAAAGGAAATTCAGGAAATGGGAGCAAACACCCTTTGCCTGAAGGATATGGCGGGGATCATGTCCCCTTTTGATATCGCCAAAATCATTGTCGAACTGAAAAAGAGCATCTCCATTCCCATACAACTGCATACCCATTACACCAGCGGCATGGCTTCAATGGTTTATCTGGAAGCCATCAAAGCCGGTGTCGATATTGTGGATACCTGCCTGGCACCATTTGCCCTCAGGACTTCGCAGCCGGCCATTGAGCCCATTGTGGCAACCCTTTACGGTACCAGCCGCGATACCGGTTTTGATCTTAGCCTGTTGCTGGAACTGGGGGACTACATGGAGACCGTGGCACCCAAGTACCGGGATTACCTGGCAAAAAATAAAATGGGCGTGATTGATACGGGCGTGCTGGCGCACCAGGTCCCGGGCGGCATGATTTCCAACCTGGTCGGTCAGTTGAAAGAAGCCAAGGCCCTGGACAGGTTGGCGGAAGTGTATAAGGACGTGGCCATCACCCGCAAGGAACTGGGCATGCCCCCCCTGGTGACGCCGACCAGTCAGATCGTAGGTGTTCAATCGGTGCTCAATGTGTTGTTTGGTCGTTACAAAATGGTGACCAATGAGGTCAAGGATTTGGCCTACGGCCTTTACGGGCGAACGCCCATTCCAGTGGATCCTGAGGTGCAGAAGAAGGTTTTGAAAAATTACAAACGGGGAGAAACACCGGTCACCGGCCGCGCGGCCGATTTTCTGGAGCCGGAGCTGGAAAAGGCCAAAGCAAAAGTGGGAGATCTGGCCAAAGATGATTTTGATCTCCTGATCTATACGCTTTATCCCACAACCGGAGAGCAGTTTCTCAAGTGGAAATACGGCTTGGAGGAAAGACCCACCAATGTCAAACCCAAGACCCTTGAGGACATCCGTAAAGAAGATGAAGCCATGGCTGCTGCCATCGAGCAGGTGTGCAAGACCATTTGAAGTGATCCGTTGGCGGTTGGCGATTAGGCCAATGATCCGGCTAACAGCCAACAGCTGAGCGCAATAATGTTTATTACTTTTGAAGGCATAGAGGGGTGTGGGAAATCCACTCAGGCCAAACGGATTGCAACCCGTTTGGAAAGGGCGGGGGTTTCATGTATCTTGACGCGGGAGCCGGGGGGAACCCCCATAGGGAACGATATTCGTCAGATTTTGTTGTCATCCGGAAACCGGCATCTGCCCCCTCTGGCTGAACTCTTTCTTTACGAAGCGGACAGGGCTCTTCACATGGAGAGTGTTGTCAAACCGGCGCTGGCGGAAAAGAAATGGGTTCTGTGCGACCGCTTTTTTGATGCAACCACCGCATACCAGGGTTATGCGCGAGGCCAGGACCTTCACATGACAACCCGTTTGAACGAAATGGCATCTTTCGGTATTAAACCGGACATGACGTTTCTGCTCGATTGTCCGGTAAGTGTCGGAATCAAAAGGGCGCTGAAACGAAACGCGGAAAGCCAAGTGGCCGGGCAGGATCGGTTCGAACAGGAGAAAACGGCCTTTCACGAGGCCGTTCGCCATGGCTATGGGGAACTGGCAAAGCAAAATCCCGACCGGTTTGTGGTGGTGGACGCCACTCAGACGGAGGACCGCCTGGAGGCGGATATTTTTTCCTGCCTTGAAAAACACCTTTTGATTGAGCCATAACGAGTAGCGTCCAGTGTTTTTTTCGCAAATCATCGGTCAGGAAAAAGCCAAGCACTTGCTTGAAAGTGTGGTGCGCCGGAAAAGGGTTCCGCATGCCTATCTTTTTACGGGTGTTGCGGGCATCGGAAAGACCAGTACCGCCAAGGCCTTTACCATGATGTTGAATTGCGATACCCCTTCAGGCCTTGATGGTTGCGGAGGTTGTCCATCCTGTCGAAAGATTCTGAACGGAAATTTTCCGGATTTTATCACCCTGGAACCTGACGGCCAGAAGATTAAGATAGAACAGATCAGAGAGTTAAATCGCAGCCTGGGATATGCACCATTTTCCGGCGGCTACCGGGTATGTGTGATTCACAAAGCGGAGGCCATGACCGGCGAAGCCGCCAATTCTTTCTTGAAAACCCTTGAAGAACCACCGCCGGGGAACATTTTTGTGCTCAACGCAGCCGAACCGCGAGATCTGCTGCCCACGATCGTATCCCGATGCCAACGTGTTTCCTTCAGACCGCTGAAAATCGAGGAAATCATCGCGCAACTCACCAAAAAGACAGCGCTGGATGGTCCTTCGGTGGAGATCCTGGCAAGAGCCGCCGATGGCAGTCTGGGGCGGGCACTTCGCATGAGCGAGAGCGATTACCTGGAGCGGCGCAGGAGTTGGATCGGGAAGCTCTTTGACCTCTATGGATGCAGCGGTGCTGAGGCCTTGAACATGGCTGTCGAGAGTGCTAAAGAAGATCGGGCTGGCCTTGATCAACCGGGAAGCGGAAAAGCGGGTTTATTTGACATGCTTTCCGTCTGGGCATCCTGCTATCGAGACCTTTTGCTGGTCCGGACCGATACGACGGATAGGCTTTTGATCAATGATGACTTTCGAGATCAGCTAAAGAAAACCGCATCAGGGTTGTCGTTTCACAGTCTCCTTGAGAGTTTTCGGATTGTGGATCGGGCCGTCAGGGATTTGCACCGCATGCGGAATCCGACGTTGGTTCTGGAAAACGCACTGCTCAATTTGCAGAAAATGGGTGAGCAGACGGGGCAGGACATCGCCGTGCGCCGCTAACAGATGAATGGTCGTAAGGAGTGACTGAGAATAGCATGAGCAAGTACGTTGGCATTCAGTTCAGGAATTCAGGGAAGGTCTACGATTTCGATTGCGGGCACTTTGTTCTCAAAAAAGGTGATAAGGTGCTGGTGGTCACTGAAGAAGGTCCTGCGGTGGGGTGTGTCTGCACGGAACCCCAGAACGAAAGCGGGGAAAGCTCTGATCGAAAGCTCAAGAAGGTATTCCGGGTGGCCACCCTTGAAGAAATAGACCGTTATGAAAGGGATTGCCAGTTGGAGCAGGACGTCTACGATTTCTGTTACCAGAAGGTGAAGGAAAGATCCGTTCCCATGAGCATTGTTTCGGTGGAGAAACGTTTTGACGGCAGCAAAACCATCATCTATTTTACGGCGGATGGACGGGTTGATTTCAGGGAACTGGTCAAAGATCTGGTCGGTAGATTCAGAACGCGGATCGAAATGCGACAGATCGGTGTGCGTCACCAGGCGAAAATGGTGGGGGGCCTGGGAACCTGCGGGCGACCGCTTTGCTGCTCCACATTCTTGAACACCTTTGCGCCTGTTACCATCAAGATGGCCAAGAAGCAGAATATTTCTCTCAATCCCAGCAAAATATCGGGAATGTGCGGCAGGCTCATGTGCTGTCTTACTTATGAGGACAAATTCTACGAACAGGCCAAAAAGAAACTCCCCCGTATCGGAAAGAAAGTGGTAACAAACGAAGGGGATGGAAAGGTCATTCGCCAGAACGTTTTTAAAGAGACGGTCACGGTTTCACTTGGTTCGGAGGGCGAAATTGAAGTGGAAGCCGCTGAACTCAAGGAGCTTTCCAAACCGAAAGAGCATTTTTTCAAAAAAAAGAAATCAAAGAAAAGGAGTAACCACTAAAATTCGGTGTCAGAAAAATTTTATATTACAACACCCATATACTACGTAAACGCGGAGCCCCACATCGGTCATGCCTACACAACCATCGTGGCTGATGTATTGAACCGCTTCCACAAACTGGCAGGTTCTAACACCTTCTTTCTCACGGGGACTGATGAACATGGGGACAAGATTGTCGCGGCCGCCGAAAACGCCGGCCAGACCCCGAAGGAATATACAGATCGTATCAGCGGCATGTTTCAGGATCTGTGGCCCAGACTGAATATTTCAAACAATGCCTTCATTCGAACCACGGATGCCTATCACCAGGAGACAGTGCAAAATATTCTCAGTCTGGTCAAGGAGAAGGATGATATCTACTTCAGCGAATACGAAGGGCTTTACTGTTTCGGCTGTGAGCGCTTTTACACTGAAAAAGAGTTGGTGGACGGAAAGTGTCCCGATCATCAGAAAGAGCCCGACATCATCAAGGAAGCCAATTATTTTTTTCGTATGAGCCGATACCAGGAATGGCTGATTGAGCATATTACAGAGAATCCGTCCTTTATCCGACCCGAAAGATACAGAAACGAGGTGCTTTCTTTTCTGTCGGAACCGTTGGAAGACCTGTGCATTTCCCGTCCCAAATCGCGCCTTAAATGGGGCATTACACTCCCTTTTGACGAAGATTTTGTCACCTATGTGTGGTTCGATGCGCTGATCAATTATGTTTCGGCACTGGGGTATCCTGAAGGCGCGGCTTTTCAGGATTTCTGGCCCGTGGCTCAGCATGTTATTGCAAAAGACATCCTAAAACCCCATGGCATCTACTGGCCCTGCATGCTCAAATCCGCGGGTATCGAACCCTATCAGCACCTCAATGTGCACGGATATTGGAATATTAATGCAGGAAAGATGAGCAAGAGTGTCGGCAATGTTGTGGAGCCTCTTGAACTGGTGGATATCTACGGGCTGGACCCATTTAGATACTTCCTCATGCGGGAAATGGCGTTCGGTCTTGATTCGGAATTCAGTGAAGACGCTCTGGTTCAGAGGCTTAATGCGGATCTGGCCAACGATCTGGGCAATCTGGTGAGCCGCAGCCTGACCATGGTACATAAGTATTTTGAAGGTGCACTTCCCAGCGCGGGGCCATCAAACGAAGAAGACGAAGCCTTAAAAAACAATGCCGTTTTGTTGATAGAAATCTACCAGGGCCATATGAACCAATTGGCATTTCACAAGGCGCTAATGGCAGTGTGGGAGGTCATTTCAGATGTTAATAAATATATCGATCAGATGGCGCCTTGGGTTCTGGCCAAATCGGAACCGGAACGTCTTAAAACGGTTATCAACCATATCTTTGAGACTCTCAGAATTGTAGCGGGTCTCGTATGGCCTTTTATTCCGGCTTCTGCGGAAAAAATCCAGGAACAGCTGGGTCTTACCCATAAAGGGGACCAGTGCCGCCTGGTGGACCTCAGGACGTGGGGTCTGGAAAAACCGGCACATCCCATCCTGAAAGCGCCGGGCTTGTTTCCTCGCATTGATTTAAAAAGAAAGGAAAAAGATGCGCCACCCGCTGCAACAAAAAAGAAGCCTCGAAAAGCCAAGACCGACGAAAAGCCTTCCGCCATCAGTTTCAAGGATTTTCAAAAGCTGGACCTCCGAATCGGTGTCATTATTGCCGCGGAAGAGATTCCGGACTCAAAAAAGCTTTTGAAGTTAACGGTGGATATGGGCGAGGAACGGGAACGGACCGTGGTTGCCGGTATCAAAGAACACTACCGGAAAGAGACCCTACCCGGTGTACAGGTGCTTCTGGTGGCTAACCTGGAACCGGTGAAATTGATGGGTGTTGAGTCGCAGGGCATGCTGCTGGCGGCGGGGGATAAGGGTGGGCTTCATCTGATCACTCCCGATTCAGCAGCCATGCCCGGTGCCAGGGTGAAATAATCAGCCCGAATCGTTTTGCGGTTCTTTTGTGGATTTCAGCAGAAAATCGCACAGGGCGATGCAAAGAGGGGAGGAGACGCGCCTTTTGTCACGAATCAGATAGAAGCTGCGATGCATGGGGAGATTTTCAATCTGTAAAGCTTTCAGCACCCCCGAAGCCAATTCGGTTTCAATGGCCCGCGAAGACAGGATCGAAATTCCCAGGCCCGCCTTGATCCCTTCTTTGACCGCCGTGGATGTTCCGAACCGGGCGACTGCCTTAAGAGCGCTCAACCCCGCCGTGTCTATGGCCCGCAGATATTTGTCGAACATTTTGAACGTCCCCGACCCCCGCTCCCGAAATATGAAGGGTTCTTCAAAAAGCGCTTTTGCGGAAACCGATGCTTTATCGGCCCATCGATGGTGTAAAGGAACGGCCAGTACCAGTTCGTCCGCCCACAGCTCGCGACAGATCAGATTTTTTTTTGCGGTTTTGGAGCCGACGACGCCCAGTTCAAGACCTCCGTTTGAAACCCTGGTTTCAATGTCCACGGAATCGGCCACAGACAGATTGACCGTAATCTGAGGGTATTTACGGCAGAAAAGGCCGAGGATCCTTGGAAGGATGTATTCGCCGGGGATCGTGCTGCCGCCCAGACGGATTTCCCCCCGTTTAACCCCCATGAACTCCTCCATTTCAAGGCAGGCTGTATTTTTCATATCCAGAAGCAAGACGGCATGCTTATAAAGGAGTTCGCCCGCTTTGGTCGGGGTCACTTCTCTTCCAAGCCGGTCCAGGAGGCGAACGCCGACCATCCTTTCAAGGGTTGCGATTCGTTCACTGACGGATGCCTGTGCCAGAAAAACAGCCTTGGCGGCTTTTGAAAAGCTTTTAAGATCAACGATGTTGACGAAGATTTCCAGTTGGCGCAGGTCAAAGTCAATGGAAGGCATGGATGGGGCCATTCATTTAGAGGTAGGCAAACCAGTAGTCTTCAATCATTTTAAAGTTTTCCGCCACAGCGTCACGGCCGGACACCACATCACCGTGGCCGGTGAGCAAAAGGGAAACATCCAGCCCGGATATTCTCTTGATGCTCTCTTTGAGTTCCTCCCCGTTTCCGCCGGGAAGGTCCGTTCTGCCGATTCCCTGATTGAAGACCACGTCTCCTGTGAAAAGCACCTTTTGATCACGCAGGTAAAGGCAGACGGAGCCGGGTGAATGGCCCGGGGTATGATATACCTGAAAGGATGTATCCCCGATTTCGAGATCCCCTTCTTTGAGCAGTATGTCCGGTTCGAAGTCTCTGATGCCCAGCGCTTCGCCGTAATGGGGGGCTACCGATTGGATGAAAGCCATTTCAGTGTCATGAAGGGCAATGAGGGTTTCGGTATTTTCAAATAACCTGACCCCCTCCATATGGTCCGGGTGTCCGTGAGTGATGATAACCATGTCCATATCTTCAGCGGTGAGGGAGAGTTGGGCCAGCTGATCCCGAACGTGGCCGAAAAGATGATAGTGACCCGGGTCCACCAGTATCTTTTTTTCTCCATCGATGAAATAGGTGTTGCAGTTATTTGCCGATGGGTTGTTCCACGGGAAAAAATGGAGCTTCTCACTTAGTTTCATAAAAAATACCTTTATCTAATTGGCTGTTGCGGTAAAATAAACAGATGAAAAGGCAATGTCAAGGGTTTGGCGCTAATGTTGAGGAGGACTTGATGGGTGAGGCGGGGCAGGATTATCTGCATGTGGAAAGTGGGGAAGCGTTGTCAAGTATTGTGGGTATCCTGCAGAAAGAGCCTGCCATCGCTGTTGACCTGGAAGCCGATAGCATGTTTCATTACCAGGAAAAGGTATGTCTTCTGCAGTTTTCCACGCCATCAAAAAATATTCTTGTGGATCCGCTGGCCGTAAAAGACCTTTCACCGCTGGCACCGATTTTCAAATCCTTCAGAATTTGCAAGATTTTTCACGGGGCTGACTATGATATCAGGTCCCTGTACAGGGATTTTAGGATTGAGGTAAATGCGCTTTTTGATACCCAGATTGCAGCACGGTTCCTGGGGTTGACGGATATCGGTCTTGCCAGTCTGCTTCAAGGGAAACTCAACGTAACACTTAAAAAGAAATATCAGAAAAAAGACTGGTCTCAACGACCGCTTCCGGCACCCATGCTGCAGTATGCCGTTCATGATACCTGTCATCTCATTAGCTTGGCGCAAAACCTTCGTGAGGAACTTGTAAAAACAGGCCGCCTGTCTTTTGTGGAAGAAGAGTGCCAGCTGCAAACCACAGTTCGTAGCGCCTCGCCAGGGGATGAACCCTTGTTTTTGAAATTTAATGGTGCCGGAAAACTGGATCGCCGAAGCCTGGCTGTGCTGGAAGCGCTGCTGCAATATAGAGATCAGATGGCCCGGCGAAGGGATGTTCCTCTGTTCAAGGTAATGGGCAATGCCCAGGTGATGGCACTGGCAAAGCAAAAGCCGGTCAGGGTGGCGGACCTTCAGAACATCAGGGGCTTAAGCCATAAACAGGCAAAACAACTGGGGGATGGCGTTTTGAAAAGCGTGCGCCATGCATTGGCGCTGCCCGAAAAGGAACTTCCCGTATATCCGCTGAAAGGATCCGAAAGGATCGGTCCAAAGGTGGGGGAACGGATGAAACGTCTCAAACAATGGCGGGATCAGCGCGGAGATGAAATGGGAGTGGACCCGGCCCTTATCTGCACCAATGCACAGGCAAAAACCCTGGCGCTTATAAACCCCCGTGCTCCCGAAGACATGAAGGCGATCATGGGCATCAAGAATTGGCAGCGGGAAGAGTTCGGCGATGAAATATGCGGTGTTTTGAAGGGACAGGGTTGAGCCCATTTCAAGGGGAAAGCCAGAGCGGCAGATGATCCGCCATCAGATAGCCCCTCCGTGCAGGAATGGCATGACCCTTTTTGATTTTCAAAAGCCCCTGTTTTTGAAGCATGAAAAGAGCGTTTTCCGATGCGGGGGGAAGGATTTTTGTGTCAACCCCATGTCGGGTTCTGACACCCAGTGCCAGGGATTCCAGATGAAGTTGTTCTTTCGTAAGTGTTTCATTCCCTTCAACGGGTAACCGGTTTTTATTAAGCGCTTTGCAATATTTCCTGACCGACCGTACATTCCACCATCTTTGTTTTCCGTCAAAGCTGTGGGCTGAAGGGCCCAGCCCCAGATAGGGAATATGCCGCCAGTATTTTCGGTTGTGTCGGGATTCTAGGCTTTTATTTAAAGCAAAATTGGATACCTCATAATGAACGTATCCTTTGTTTTCAAGAAATGCGGATGTGGCAAGAAAATGAGCGGCGGCGGTTTTTCCAGGCAGGAGGATGCTGGCATTTTCTTGGGAGCGCCGCTCAAAAACCGTTCCTTTTTCGAGGGTCAACTGATAGCAGGAGAGGTGCTCCGGCTCAAAGGACAGGGCCTTTTTGAGGGTCACCATCCATGCTTTCATGGGCTGTGCCTTGAACCCGTATATCAGGTCCAAACCGATGTTTTGAAAACCCGCCGCTCTAAGATGCCTGATGGCGTCTTCAGCACTTTGGGAGGAATGCCTGCGGCCCAGGAATTTGAGCACCCGGTCGTCAAAGGACTGGACGCCCAGATTGATGCGATTGACCCCCAGGCGCTTGATGAAATTTGCTTTCTCGAGGGTGACATGGCAGGGGTTTGCTTCCAGGGTTATCTCAGCATCAGGTGTTAACGGGTAATGGTCGAAAATAAGCGACAACATCCTTTCGAGATCCGCATCGCTCAAAATGGAAGGCGTTCCACCGCCCAGATAAAGGGTGTCAAACCGTTCAAACCGGCTTTTGGTGTGGAAAATTTCTTTTTCAAGACCTTTCAGCCAGCCGGCAATGGGGATCTGGGAAGGGATCGAATAAAAGTTGCAGTAGGGGCACTTACTGCCACAGAAAGGGACATGAACATAGAGTCCGGGCAGCATTGTCAATTGCCGTCGGATTTAAGCACCGCCACAAAGGCGCTTTGGGGAACGGTCACGGAACCGACCATCTTCATTCGTTTCTTACCCTTTTTCTGCTTTTCCAGAAGCTTCCTTTTTCGAGTGATGTCACCCCCGTAACACTTTGCCGTCACGTCTTTTCGAAAGGCATTGACGGTCGAACGCGCAATAACGGTGCCGCCGATGGCGCCCTGAATGGCGATTTTGAACATGTGCCTGGGGATTTCCTCTTTGAGTCGATTGCAGGCTTGAAGCGCCCGGGCACGCGCCCCGTCCCGGTGGACAATCTGGCAAAGGGCATCCACTTTTTCTCCGTTTAACAGAATGTCAAGCTTGACCAGGTTGCTTTCCCGATAATCCAGCAATTCATAATCAAAGGAACCGTACCCCTGGGTAACGGTTTTGAGTTTGTCGTAAAAATCATAAATGACCTCGGCCAGGGGCATATCGAACTGAATTTCAATTCGTCCCGGTGAAGGGTAATGAAATTTTGAATTGGTTCCCCGCCGTTCCAGGCAGAGCTCCATGACAGCCCCCATGTATCGCTCCGGAATCATGATGCTGGCTCGAATGTACGGTTCAAACGCCTTTGAAATGGTAGCCGGGTCCGGGTAATACAGGGGATTGTCAACGGTGATATGGTCGCCGTTGGTGAGTTCAAAACGGTATTGTACCGTAGGGGCGGTCATGATGAGGGACTGGTCGAACTCCCTTTCAAGCCGTTCCTGAACGATCTCAAGATGCAGCAATCCCAGAAAGCCGCAACGAAACCCCAGCCCCAGGGCAGCGGAAGAATCTTTCTGGAAAATCAGAGCCGCATCATTGAGCTTGTATTTTTCAAGGGCCTCCACCAGGGATCGGTACTCGTCGGATGCCACCGGATAAATGGATGCAAACACGACCGGTTTGACTTCCTTGAATCCCGGAAGGGGCTCAGGCGCCGGGTTACCAGCCAGCGTGACGGTATCGCCGATGCGTGTGTCGCTGACCGTCTTGATACCCGAAATGATATAACCCACTTCACCTGCCGAAAGGGTTTTTCGGGGTTCCCGCGACAGATGAAAAACACCCACTTCTTCCACCCGATATGTGGCGTTGTTGCTCATGAGCCGAATGGTGTCCCCGGGCCGAACGCGCCCTGAAAAAACCCGACAACTTACAATGGTACCGCGAAAGGAATCATAATGGGCGTCAAATATAAGGGCTTTGAGCGGGTCTTCTTCGCTGCCCACAGGTGGTGGGAGCCGGTTTACAATGGCTTCGAGAACATCGTCAATTCCCGTGCCCTCTTTTGCGGAACACAAAATGGCGGTTTCAGAATCGAGCCCCAGATCCATTTCGATCTGTTCTTTCACACTTTCCACATCCGCCGACGGCAGGTCAATCTTGTTGATGACCGGTATGATTTCCAGGTCGTGTTCCATTGCGGCAAATAGATTGGCCATGGTCTGTGCTTCCACGCCTTGGGCGGCATCCACGAGCAGGAGAACGCCTTCACAGGAAGCCAGGGCCCGGGAGACTTCGTAGGAAAAATCCACATGCCCGGGCGTATCAATGAGATTCAGTGCAAATTCCCGTCCTTCACGGTCCACGTAGGGGAGCGTAATGGCCTGACTTTTGATGGTGATGCCCCGCTCCCTTTCAATATCCATATTATCCAGGAGTTGATCGCGAAAATCCCGTGCTTCCACCAGGCCGGTGGCCTGAATCATCCGGTCGGCCAGGGTCGATTTTCCATGATCAATATGGGCAATGATGCTGAAGTTGCGAATTTGTTTCATTTTTTTCCTTTAAATCCCGTTTCTCAGTCGCAAACTTTCGACCGTTTACATATATGAAAACCGTTCAGGGATGTCAATGATCAGCAACGTTCCGGCGGCTGAATGATCGCCAAGAATGCTTGACGTGATAATTCAGGGTGGGGTATAAGATAAGCAAAAAAACCGTAAATGAAAGGGGTGCTCCCATGAAAATCAATAGAAATAAGTTGTGCCAGTCTCTTTTAACAGGCGCATTTCTGCTGATGGTCTTTTCTTCCTTGGCTTATGGAGATCTTTATTGGGAATCCGTAATGGTCAGTAGCGGTCAACCAAAGGGATTGCCGAAAGGTTTGGCCAAGGAATTATCGCAGGGAATGCCTAAAAATCTACCCAAAGATCTTCCCAAACCGCCACCCAGCCCGGGCATGGGACATGCCGGCAGCGGTCCGGAAACCATGAAGCATTATTTGACCGCCTACGGCAGCCGCATCGATACGAAGGACGATATTACCATCGTTCTTTTTGATGACATGATTATTTACCAGCTGGATCCGTCCACCGGAACCTATGTCAAGATCGACATGAAGGAAATGGAAAAGAATATGGGCGCAATGGCAAAAATGCAGGAAAATGCAAAAGTGACGGCCACAGGAGAAACGGAAACCATCAAGGGATTTAAATGTGAGAAATTTATTATGACTTTCATGGGGGTGGAAAACGTGCAGTGGCTGAGTAAAGATGTACCGGGCTATGGCGAATATGAGAAGATCAGCGGAAAGATCATGAAAGATTCGCCCCAGTTCAGAAGGATGGGACTTTCCACCGATCTTTCGAAAAAAGGGTTTCCCGTAAAGATGGAGAGCAACGTAATGGGGATGACCACAACCACCACCCTGGAAAAAATTGAAAAGAAGAGGCTGAGTAAAGACCTCTTCAAGGTTCCTGAAGGGTATGTCCAAAAACCATTGAATCTTCCCTTGCAGAGATAACTTTTGTTTTGATTATACGAAATCACAGCTTGCCTATACGGTGATAACCCAAAAGGAGGCGATTATGAAAAATTGGGTGACGTTCAGTTTATTGCTCTTACTGTCCGTGGGATGTTCCGCAACAAAAGAAGTGCAGGTTAAGGAAATCGGTCGCACACAACGATTTGTTGCCTATGACAACGGAACCGTTAAAGACCTGACCACCGGTCTCATGTGGGCGGCCAAAGATAATGGCGGTCCCATCACCTGGGAGGAGGCCAAAACATACTGCCAAAACTATCGTGGTGGCGGGTATGAAGACTGGCGGATGCCCACAACAGAGGAACTTAAAGATATCTATAACCCTCGCCTCAGAGACCCATATCCGCTTGCAGAGGGTTGCAAAGGGATTTGCCACATTACGCGGCTCATTCAGTTGTCCTGTTGTCCCATCTGGTCCTGGGACGGAATTTCGGAAGTAGAGACGTTTTTTCATTTCAGCCTGGGCCCCGCGGACTGGCGGGATCAGTCCCTTGAAACCAACCGTCCGCGGGCCCTGCCTGTTCGAAACGACGACAGATAGAGAAAACCCGTAAGCTTCTCTATAAATCATCCACAGCACCAAGTAACCTGCCGAGGCCTGATGCCCGGTAAGTCCTCCGTTTTACGGCTTCAGCAAAGAGATCTCGGCGTGGGTTTACCAGGGTGAACCACCTGCGCGATCGCGTAACGGCGGTATACATCAATTCCCGTGTCAGCACCGGGGTCGTATGATTCGGGAGGACCAGGGCTGTGTGATCGAACTCGGAGCCCTGGCTTTTGTGGACGGTCATGGCATAAGCGGTTTCAATGTGGTTGAGCCTGGAAGGCAATACTTTCTTCAAAACACCGTTTGCCACGGGAAATACGGCTTTCAGAGTGATGCCGTCAGGGCTGTTGTCATCGCTGACCGGCAGGACAATGCCTGTATCCCCATTCATTAATCCCAGATTGTAGTCGTTTCGGGTGATCATGATGGGGCGGCCGGCATACCAACCTTCTCTGGCAGTAATCAATCCGTGCCTGAAAAGAATTTCAGCCGTTTTCTCATTGAGGCCCCGTACGCCCCAAAGGCCGCCGCGCAGCGGTGACAGAATTTGGAAAGCGCTGAAGTCTTCAATCACTGATCGAAGCCATAGGTCTTCAGATCCCTTTTCAGGCCCGGATTTCACCCGTTCCAGGTAGGCGCCATAGCCCATTGCGGAATGCGTATTGTGGAATGCGGACTGTGGGTTTGCAACAGCCCCTTGCGCTGTTTGCATATCCTTCGGCCGGCAATGGCCTTCCAGAATCAAGTGGGAGAAGCATTCATCGTCGATACTGTTCATGGAGAGATGGCAGATGTCCGTGAATGCCATATGCCAGATATCTTCCACCGCTTTCGGATCCCCTTTGTTGACAGCTTTTGCAAGGGCTCCTATGCCACTGGCTTTTCCAAAGCGGTAGTTTTTCCTTAACAGGATAATATGTTGATCCAGTGGGGTGCCTTTTCCTTCAAAAGCCCCCAGGTTGTAACCGGTCTGCTTCTGAATCCATGCGGTGGTTTCAGACGTGTAACCGGCCCCATTGCCGTTTTGACAGATGTCCCCCAGAACCGCGCCTGCTTCCACCGAAGCCAACTGATCTTTATCCCCCAACAGGACCAGCCGGGCCGTTTTCGGCAGGGCACTCAGAAGCGCCGCCATGATCTCAAGATCGATCATGGAGGCTTCATCCACCACCAGGAGGTCTACATGGATTGGATTCTGAAAATCGTGGTTGAAATGGCGGGTATCGGGCCGGCTTCCCAGGAGACGGTGTAAGGTGGTGATTTCCCGGGGCAGGGTTTCTCGGATCGCCCGTGGCAGTTTATCCATTGCGTTGCCCATGGATTCCGTCAGCCGGGCGGCGGCCTTGCCCGTGGGAGCTGCCATGCGGATGCGCAGTTTCTGACCATTTTCCATGGCCATTTGTTGAAGGAGCGCCAGCAGGTGAACCACTGTGGTGGTTTTCCCCGTTCCGGGTCCTCCTGAAATAACGGTGAATGGACCCTTTGCCGCAACGGCTGCCGCCACGCTTTGCCAGTGCACCTCGGTTTTGGTTTTTTCTTCCTCGTTTCTGAGCGGTTCAAAAATCGCATCGATGCGGCCTTTTAAATCGTCGGGCGCGGGGACGGGGAATGCAAGGTTTAGTCGCTCTAAAATATTTTGCCCTACAACTTGCGTATATTCCCAGTAACGTCGCAGATAGAGAAGCCCTGATGAAAGCACCAGAGGGGTGTTGCCGGGCCCCGGTGAAACGAAAGGGGAGGTTCCCAGGTGATTCAAGAGTTCCGGAAGCGCAATGTCTTTGAGGACAGCGGGTGGCTCAACACAAAGCGATTCGTTTGCCGATGTTTCGGGGGGCAGAGAGAGGCTTTTCTCAGGTTCAAGAATCATGGCTTCAAGGTCAAGACAGATGTGTCCCCTTCCCAGCTGATGGCTGGTAAGGGCCGCCATGAGCAGGACCATCTCAGGGGTATCCGGATGCAGCGTTTTCAAGAATTCCGCAAAAGCGCCATCCAGAGCCCTTAACCAGCCCACGGCCACCCAGTTTTTCAGCAACTTTTGAAAATCAGGGTTGATCAACGGTTTTCCTCTCTACCTTCAAAGATGAAATCCAGCTTTTCAATAAGTGCCTCAGGTGGCTTATCCCCGTAAACGCCGTTATGGTTTCTGACCATCCCCCTTAAGAACAAATAAACCGCGCCTCCCATATCTCTTTGGTACCGGTATTCAGGGAGCCTTGCTTTGAGCAGGCGGTGAAGTGCGAGGGTATAAAGCGCATACTGCAGGTCATACCGGTGCGATAACATGGCGCGGACCACGGCGTTTGGCTGATACGCTTGGGTATTTTCCCCGAGATGGTTCGATTTGTAATCCAAGACGTAATATTTTCCTTGAAACTCGAAAACCAGATCAATAAACCCTTTCAGCATGCCGTTAATATGAAGGTTTTGAAGGGGTGTCCTTTCGCTGCCGGGCAGAATTCCATGGGTCAGAATACGATCGAGAGCGCCGATATGGACCCGGTGGGCGGCGAATAAAAACTCCAGTTCGGGCCGGTAACTGGCAGATGGCAGATCCATTAGACGTACATGCGTCTCTTGGTCGGGCAAGAGGAAGGGCGTTTTCAAAAAGTCTTGAAACCATTTTTTAAGGGCATCCACCCAATTTTGCCAATCCCGATGCCTGGAGCGCCGTTGGACCTCAGCATGAATCAGCGAAGGATCATGGGCGACTTTGTTGAAGCCTTCACGGGCCGCCCATTCCAGGAGCCCGTGAAGGAATGTCCCCGGCTCAGGTCCCTTTGGAAAATTGTGGATGGAAGGCCTTCCTTGTCCCTGTTCCGGGTGAGAAAAATGGGCTTCCTCGGGCTCCTGAAGTTGATCTTCCATAGGAGAGAAGGGAAAATCAAAAGGCGTTCCTTGTTCTGCGGTTTCCAATGTGTTTGGGGGAACAGTGCCCGTCGCTTTCAATATGCCGGAGTAACTGCTGATCCGCCAATCCCGGAACACCGGAGTGTCAAAGGGGAGTGCGGGCATGAGTGAAACCGTTTGGGTATTCGGTTTATGGACGTTATGACCTGGCGTTTCAGGCATCGTTTCAAAGGTTATGTGCCGGCATTGGCCTTTCAACGACTGCAGCTTGTGGGAAAGATCGCAGGTCGGTATCACTTCGCCGCCTGAAAGCAGGTAGCCAAAAGCCGACAAATGGAGCGTGCTTTTTTCGCCGGTTTTCAGTTTACTCCCCATGACGCCGATACCCATCCAGCAGGCATATTGACCCCTGGTTACTGCCACATAGAGGAGGCGAAGATCTTCCGCAAGTCTTTTCCGCTCCGTTTCTTCAATAATTGCCGAATCGGCAGACTTCACAAGCCTGACACCCCCTTGTTCATCGCCATATGTGGTCATGGCGACGTCTTTTCGGGTCGTTTGTCGAAAAGAGCAGCTGAAGGGGAGGAAAACCAAAGGGTACTGTAACCCTTTTGATTTGTGAATGGTGACCACTTTGATGAGTGCTTCGTCGCTTTCCAGACGAAGAACTTGTTCTGCCGATCCGCTAGGGTGCCGCCGAAGCTGTTCCTCCAGCCAGTTGATCAAACCCTGTGGACCGTCCAGTTCAAGGGATTTTGCCTGCAGAAGTTCGGCCAGGTGAAGAAAATTGGTTGTGGCGCGCTCGCCCTCGGTGGTGGTCAAAAGGCCCGATAACATGCCGAAATCCTGGAACAGGGTGCGGAGCATGGGCAGAATACCGCGGGTGTGCCAGATCCTCTGGTACCGGCCGAAACGCTCAACTTCTATTTCCCATGCGGCCTCATTTCGGTTCAAGGCGTCCAGATGGTGTAATGGAA
Organism: Deltaproteobacteria bacterium; assembly: GCA_022340265.1. Classification (GTDB taxonomy): domain Bacteria; phylum Desulfobacterota; class DSM-4660; order Desulfatiglandales; family Desulfatiglandaceae; genus NaphS2. The sequence goes on from JAJDOH010000060.1 coordinate 23,650, forward strand.
GGTCTAAAATCGGGGTGGCCAGAGCGGCTTTGAGGGTTCTTTCCACACCCGGCGAAGCGCAGGCACGGAGCAGATAAAGCATGTCGCTTGCTTCCCGGGCGTCAAAGACAGATGTCTTATCCGATAAATAGACGCTCCTGACCCCGCATTTGTCCAGTTCCTTTCGAATGATTCGCGCTTCACTGCCGTTCCGTATCAGAATCGCTACATCTGCAGGACGAAGCGGCTTTAATGGCGCGTCAGGGGTATTGCGGAAACCGGCTCTGGGAGGATCTTGTTCAGCCAGATTCAGAAGGTGAACGATTTCGCCGGCAAAGTCTTCCGCCATTTTAGCCAGGTATCCTTTGGGCCCTGTTTTTGGGACCGGTTCTTTCTGCGGCATTTGCCGGATGTGCATGCCTGATGACGGTTTCTCCCCGATGACCAGCTCACCTTCAGGGCCTTTCGGCACAACCTGTTCAAAGGGGATCCGGTTGCTAAAGAGAAAGGGTCCTTCCGGATGTTTGCTTGCAAATCCGAATATCTGATTGACCGACCGCACCAGTTCTTCGGTGGCACGGTAATTGGCGTCCAGGGTGTGGGGGGTGTCACCGGTATCCTTTCGCGCCCTGAGATAGGTGTGAATATCCGCGCCGCGGAAGGCGTAGATGGCCTGTTTGGGATCGCCGATCATCAGAAATGCCGTCTGCGCCCGGCCACCGTAAATTTTGGAAAAGGCAGCGTATTGAACGGGGTCCGTGTCCTGAAACTCATCAATCATTGCCACCGGGTATTGCCCGGAAATGATTTGAGCCAGACGCTCATTGCCGTCGCGGTGCAGGGCTTCGTTCAGGCGGTCAAGGAGATCATCAAAATCCACGAGTTTCTGAAGGTTTTTCTGATGTTGATAACGGGCATGAATTTCCCGAGTTGCATGAACCAGTAGGGCCTTTTCAATGTCTAATCGGCCTAAAACGTCGTTGAGCAGATCCAGTGCTTCGTAAGCTTGGTGTGTGGGCGGCGTTTTGTTTTTGTTGGCACCTTCATTAAGACCCGTGTGTGAAAATTTGTAAAGGATTTGGGCATCCGGCAATGGGCCATTATCAGCAGCCCAGCGGACCATTTGATGTATCCCTTTTTTCAGGGAGTCAGAAGCATAGGTTCTGCCGTTCAGGATTTTCCGGGATGCCGCATCTTTTATTTGGTTGACTGCGGTTTCAAAGTTCAAGGACCATTCCCGGCGTGCTGTCTCAATGGCTTGATGCCGTTTCGCCAGCAATTCAAATGGGTCCCCTTCCGAGAGCAGATTCCGGCACAGAATCGGCTTTACCCGGTCCAGAAGCGCCTCTGGCGTGGTGCATTGGATCAAATCCAAAAGATCCGCCAGCTGGTGGGGCGGCAAATGATAAAGATGGGACCGCCAGTAATCACATGCGGCCTCCTCCAGCAGATCTTCATCATCGGGCGCCAGTTCCAGATCAAAGAGGCTGCCGCACAAAAAGGCGTGCTGCCGCAGCATGCGGCTGCTCCAGCTGTGAATGGTATGGATGGCTGCTTCATCCATCCACAGGGACGCCTGCTCAAGCACACGCGCTTTTTCAGGCCATGATGCTTTCGGAAATGCGGCGGCAAGGTCTTCCAGAAAACCATCTCCGTCGCAAGTCCCCTTAAAGTAGCCGGCGGCTTCAACCAGTTTTTGACGAATCCGATCACGCAGCTCTTCGGTGGCGGCATTGGTAAAGGTGACCACCAGGATCTCCGGAGGCATGAGGGCCCTGTGAAAGCCGTTTTTACCACCGTGTCCCAGTACCAGCCGAAGGTAGAGGGCTCCGATGGTATAGGTTTTTCCAGTCCCCGCACTGGCTTCAATGAGTTGCCTGCCGTGAATGGGAAAGGTTAGTGGATCAAGATGACGGCTCATGGGGATGGTTCCGTTTGAATGGTGGCCATAAGGGGTTCATAAATGCGGTCGGCCAGCGTTACGAAACCATCATTTTCGACCTGCAGGAAGGCTTTAAAATCAGGATAACACCTTTTCAGATAAATGCCATCATTATACCCCAGTTCCCCCATATAATGGTAACCGTCTCCTTCGTAGGCCTTTCGGGCTGCCTCCAAAGCCCTATTTTGAATTTCACCTTCTCTGTCCCGGTTTGCAGATAGACCTTTCAGATACGCCAGAGCCGTTTTTGCGGTGACAGGCATTGGCCGGTGCAGGGATTCCCACCAGAATGCCGCTATTTCAGTGAGATATGCCTTTGCCGCTTCCGGAGGAAGGGGCGAAAATTTTGCCAGGCCGTCAGGGGCGATCAGGATGCTGGTCAGGTCCATCATTTGAGCGCATCCGGCCAGATGCCTGACCCAGAGATCAACCAGACTTTCCGGCCGGGCTATCCGGCTTTTGCTGTCCAGGATGTCCATGGGGTAAAAGGTCCAACGACTATAACTTAAGATTTCTTTTTCATTGGAGATCAATGGTTGGCGGATTTGTAAACCGTGCAGCCAGTCCTCCAGCACATCGCAGTAACACTCTTGAATCTCAATGGGAAATCGGATTTCCAGCGGGGGAGAGGTATGAGGGTGATCTTGGACCAGCTTATGATGGCGCTCCAGCATTTGAAGGACGGGTTCTTCGAGCTTTTCGCTACACAGTGGACCGAAACCGCCGGGCGGCAATTCCCCCGTTCGCTGAAGCCTTCGGGCTGCTTCGTGAACGGCTTTTTTGTATTCCGTAACGGGAGCCGCGAGACCCGCTTTCAGCAGCCGTTGACCCAGATTGAACGGAGAGAGTGCATCCAGGGAAAAGGGTTCCTGGTCTCGGTTGATTGTTTCAGCGTCATCAAAATAGATATTGAGCCGCTGGTTGAAAAAGCTCTTGATGGGGTTTTTGAGACATCGGATCCATTGCATCAACCCCGGTCCGGTATCCATCAGGGCTGGCGGAAGCCTATGGAGGTGCGATGTCGGTTCCGGCGGATTCAGCATTTTCCGCCATTCGCTGGAATGGGTGAAGGGTTTCCAGGTGTCATGGGGCATGAAATACGCTTTGCTGAAAGGTTGCAGGGGGTACAGGCAGGTCAATTGATCCAGCAGCGCCCGGGCAGGGTCCGTCTCTTTCTCACCGGGTAGATCCGTCTCAATCCGCCATCCTTCAGCCAGATAATCACGCAACTGGGAAAGCAGCACCGACGGCATACGCGCGGTGTTGTCAATGACACTTCGGGCGATGTAGCTGATGTAGAGCCTTTCTCTTGCGGAAAGCAGTGCTTCAAGGAATAGATACCGGTCGTCTTCCCGGCGGGAGCGGTCACCCGGCCGGTAGAAGCCGGGAAGGGCCATCAAATCGAAATTCTCCGGGGAATGACTGCGGGGATATTCGCCGTCGTTCATGCCCAGAAGGCAGACGATCTTAAAAGGAATGGCTCGCATGGGCATGAGGGTGCAGAAATTGACCGTGCCCACCAGAAAACGCTGAGATAGATTATGGTCTTTTATGGCACGAAGCCAAACGTCTCGAACCACCGCAAGGGTAAGGGGTTCTTTCAGGCCGGCACCCAGACAGTCCTTTTGCCATGTTTCCAGTATTTCTTGCAGGAGGCTGCGGATGAGTTGATCATTGTTGTCCGAGGGCAGAAAAAAATCATTGATCAATGTCATCATCCGATCGTACCAGACCTGGGGAGGTGCGGGTTTTCTGAGGGCATGCCAGTGTTTTTCAAGATGGCGGCACATGACATGCAGTGGGCCGATCAACTCCGCTTCCAGACCGCCGATTTCGTCATAGGGTTCAATGCCTCTCCAGGGTTCCCCTGCCCCCACGGCATATCCCAGCAGCATACGGCGTAAACCGAACTGCCAGGTGTTTGCTGTAATGTCCTGTGGCAGATCAAAGGCGGTTCGTTGCTCTCCGGTTAGCCCCCAGCGAATGCCCGCTCCGTCAATCCACCGCCGAAGCTTTCGTACATCCTGTTCTTCCAGGCCGAAGCGATAACGAACCGCCGGAATTTGCAGGAGGTCCAAAAGGTCGCTCTGGGCCATGCGTGAAGCTGGCAGAGAGAGCAGTCTTTCAAACCCACGCAACATGGCAACGCCGGCGTAGTCAGGCCTGTCGGCAATGGCAAAGGGAATAAAACGGGGGTCTTGCCGTGACAGGTTCCCAAAAACCGATTCGATATGGGGAGTGTAGACATCGATGTCCGGCGTCATCACAATAATGTCTTGTGGCGTTAGCTCCAGGTTTTTCTTGAACAGGCTGAGCAGGTGGTCCTGCAGCACTTCCACTTCCCGCTGGCGACTGTAAGCCAGTTGAAAGGTGATGGAAAGGTCCCTTGAGGACACGGTATTTTTGTTTCCATTCACACCTGGCAGAGGTTTCAAATCCAGGATCGCCTGCTGAACCTGGTGTAACAATGGGATATCTTTTTTCTTGGCGGCAACATCTTCAAAGAGATCAATTTCACCAAAACCGTTACGGGACGTCCCAGCCCGGTCATATTGGTTGAGAAGACCAATGGTGTCACGTCCCTGCTTTCCCCAGGAGGCGAGAAGGGGATGGAATTCATGATGAAGCGATTCACTGTGCGTCTCACTGAAATCCCCGTCAGGTTGAAGATGGCGGGGCTGCTTCAACCGCAGCAGGTCGCGCTTTTCAAGGATATCAGCCCAGTAGTACCGGCATGGGTTGAGGACAAAAAAAAGGATCTGGGTGTGCCGGTCGAGCGCATGCAATGCTTCCAGGGTTTGCTCAGGCAGCGTGCTGATGCCGAAAATAATCACACGACGGCAAAAGGCAGGTGTGGGGGACGGTGCGGTTCGGGCTGCTTTCAGAAAACGCCGGTGCAAACGAAAACGACTGGTATCCCGGTTCAGATCCGGCACATCCCGTTGAATGAGACGCCACAATTCAGCCTGCCACCGATGGGTTGCAGGAAGGGGTTCCGGCTTTCCATTGACATTTCTGATCTGGTCTTGCCCCCGGGTCCAGTCTTCAAGCCAGTCTGCCCTGTAAACCTGATATTGGTCATAGAGGTCCGCCAGGCGGCAGGCCAGTTGATACCGCTTGGTTGAGTCGGGATCGTCAGACAAGTATCCGGCAATCTCAGGAAAACCATCTTCACGGGTCAAGTTACTCAGCAACCGCATCAGCCGCCATTTGAGTGGTTCTATATCGTAAGGGGATTCAAGGGGTATGGTGTCCGGTCCCAAAAACGCCCGGTATGCCCGCCACAGAAAGCGCGCCGGTAATTGAAAGGAAACGGCCGCACTGATGCCGCAACCGTCATTTTCCGCAAGGGCCAGCTTGAGCCACTGCGCCATTCCGTTACTCTGGACAATGAATACTTCATCTTCCAGCGGCGCGAGAGGGTGCTTCTTAATCCACCCAACGGCGACTTTCCGCAAATTCTCCATCCGGTTGGAATAAATAACGGAAAAACCGGAGGGTAGATCTATTTTCTGGTTGTCTGAAGGGCGTGACAAGCATTTTATTTCTTTTGAAGCGTTGGAAGTCATGGCGGCAAATTTCTCAGGCCACAACGGCTACGACGCCAGATATTTGGGTGGCAGTGAGGCCTGTTTCCCGAGTTCAAGGGAATGGCGTATCATGAGCGTTGAAGTGCCATGGGCCAGTATTTTCTCCTTATGATCAAAGACCGTGGCCTCGCTCAGGCAGATGGTCTTGCCGGCTTTGATAATTTTGCCTTTGGCGATGAAGCGTCCCGATGCGGCAGGCGCCAGGAAATTGAGTTTCATTTCAACGGTGGTCAGGCCGGAGGTATCTATGCTTGCATAGGCGGCCCAGAATGCGGCGGCATCTATCAGGGAAGCATAAACACCCCCATGAACGATGCCGTAGGGCTGAAGATGTTTATCCTGAACATCCACTTCCATGAAAGAGCGGCCTATCTCCAGGGTATCGATTTTCATGGAGAGAAGATTGAAATAGGGACAGTTGTTCGCCTGCGCTTTAATGGCTGCCACGTGGTCAGGATTCAGCTGTTTCATTCGTACCGCCTCCAGATAGGTGATAAAAAAATGAGTATCAAATTAGATATCTACAATCAACCAGAAATTCAAAAGGGGTGCTTTGACTTAAAAACGGCAATGCTCTATACTGCGTTCCCTGTAATATCTTCCTGCAAAGTGAGGTTGGAAATTTTATCATCCGATTACGGTCAATGCGGAAATGACCCGAAAAAGTGGAGGCTGATTTGATGAAGATTCATCATGACGGTGAGAAGAATGACTGCATTTTGGTTGCTGTGGAAGGGCGAATGGATGCTGTTTCCGCACCGGAATTCGAAACATTTTTAGGGAATCCTATTGATGAAGGCGCTTTAAAAATCATTGTGAACTTTGAAGGCCTCGATTACATCAGCAGCGCGGGTCTTCGCAGCGTTTTTGTGATTGCCAAGAAGATACAGGGCAAAAACGGAGAAATTTTGGTCGCATCCCTTCATGATACGGTTAAGGAAATATTTGAAATTTCAGGATTTGATACGATTATTCCGATCCATGAATCGGTAGATTCAGCCCTTGAAACCCTTTGAAAAGACCTTTTCGGTGTCCATGGCCAGTTGAATACTCTGGCGGCAATATGGGGTCTTTTATCAAAAGGATGGTTGTAAACCATGGCGAAAATTGAGCTGCCCGCCCGCATGGAAAACCTGGAGGCGATTCTTGATTTTATTGATAATGAGGCTGATGCGGCTGAATTTCCCAAGGCCCGGGTATCAAAGATTCGATTGGCGGCGGAGGAAGTGCTGGTCAATGTTTTTTCCCACGCTTATCCCGAGAAACAGGGGTACGTCAGCATCAGCTGTCTTCATAAAAATGATAGGTTCCTTTTAGAGATTCTGGACCGCGGGATTCCCTTTAACATGCTGAAGGCGTCCGATCCGGATATTTCTTCGGACTTGTCGGAGCGTCGTTTGGGCGGTTTGGGAATTCACTTTGTAAAAAAGATGGCCGATGAGGCGGGTTATGTGCATACGGAGGGAGAAAACCGGTTAACGCTGGTGTTTAAAAAGAACCTTCAAAAACTTTCATGAAAGGAGATGAAATGCCAGCCATAGAATGGGCGTTGGAAGAAAAGATTGCCGTGGTTACTTTAAATGATGGTGAAAATCGCTTTAATCCGCCATTTATTGAAGGATTTTTGGAATCATTGGACCGGATTGAGGCGGAAACGGATGCCTGCACGCTGGTGGTGACGTCGTCCCATGAAAAGATTTTTTCAAATGGAATTGATCTCGACTGGCTCGTTCCCTACATCCAAAAAGGGGATACCGATACGGCCAAATCCTTCTTTTACGGAATCAATAGGCTTTTCAAGCGGCTTCTTATCTATCCCATGCCTACGGTCTGCGCCATTTCGGGCCATGCCTTTGCGGGAGGTGCCATTCTGACCTGCGCTTTTGATTTTCGGTTCATGCGTTCGGATCGCGGATTCTTCTGCCTTCCGGAAATTGATTTGGGTATTCCATTTCTGCCCGGCATGATTGCTCTGCTCTTAAAGGCGATTCCCCGGTACAAAATGGAGGAACTGCAATATACGGGCAGGCGGGCGACGGCTGAAGAGCTGGAAGCCCACCACGTGATTACCAAAGCTTATCATTTGGATGACTTGATGAATGCGGTGATGACATTTGCCGGGGGACTCAACAAACGGAGGGAGATCGTTTCCGAAATGAAGCAAAGGATGTACCGACAGATTGTGCACGTGCTGGATGTGGAAGACCCCCCGGTTATTGAATCGGGCCGGTTTCATTTCTAAGGAGAAAAAAGTTTTGCCAACGGGTGCCTGTGGTATTAATTGTGATGTGTGTCGGCTGAAAATCTTGGGCTTTTGCGGTACCTGCGGCCCGGGCCAGAGCCGTGAAGCCATGGAGAAGATCGCGGTTCAGGAACGGGTTCTGGGTGCGCCCTGTCCCATACTCGCCTGCGCCTTTAAAAAAGGGGTTCAGCACTGCATGAAAGACTGTGATGATTTCCCCTGCACCCAGTTCACAGACGGCCCTTATCCCTTCAGCCGGGGATATCTCGAAATGCAGGAAAGGCGGTGGAACCAGAAG
>JAJDOH010000095.1 GCA_022340265.1 Deltaproteobacteria bacterium
TTGTCTTCAGTGGATAGGTAATGTTTATTGTGATCTTCCGTCATGCCTGTGCCTCAAATGAGATAAAGAACAATGCCTCATAACACAAACGTGAGACCTTTCCAAGGGCCTTTTGCTTCCTTTCGCTGCTTTGTGCTTGACCTTGGCGGCAATCTGTGGTCGAAAAAGAGCTTCTTCGGAGAGATAGAGAATGTCCGCTGAAAAAATAATTTTGGCAGGTTGGATGATGGATGGCACCGGTGCTCCAGCACGGGAAAAGATCCTTGTGCGCATTGGGAGAGGCGTGTTTGAAGAAATCCGGCCGTTTTCCGATGGCGCTGTGAACCCATCGGAACTTCTGGATTTATCAGAATACACACTGCTCCCTGCGCTGGTGGATGCCCATGTACACCTTTCCATGTCCGGCACGGTTGATCAAAATATTCGAAAGCGGCAGTTAGATGATGATTTCGAGACGGCAAAAAAATGCATCTCCCGGCATTTGGCGCAATTGCTTGCCCACGGTGTGTCGGCAGTGAGAGATGGCGGCGATCGGAATGGGTATGCCCTGCGCTACAAAAAGGATACCATGGATGAGCCACGCGCTCCCATCTCTCTTCGTGTGGCGGGAAAGGCGTGGCATAAACCGGGAAGGTATGGTAGTTTCGTGGGACGCGCCCTTCTAAAAGGGCGACTGGCGGACGGAATTTACAGAGAAACTGAACATATTGATCACGTCAAAATCATTCAATCCGGATTGAACAGCCTTACGCATTTTGGAAAGGAATCTTTGCCCCAATTCCAGACAAATGAGCTGAAAGAAGCCGTTGCGGCAGCTGCCGCCCTGGGGCTCAGAACCATGGCGCACGCCAACGGCAAACTTCCGGTCAGAATTGCCCTTCTGGCTGGATGCAGTTCCATTGAACATGGTTTTTTCATGGGCGAAGAAAACCTGGCACTCATGGCCGAAATGGGTATTTTCTGGGTTCCCACCGCCTGTGCCATGAAAGCCTGTGGAGCATGTGCGGATGAAATTGGAGGGGAGCGCCGGGTTGCAATAAAAAATCTGGAACATCAGCTGGAACAGATGGCGCTGGCGAGAAGACTGGGAGTGTCCCTTGCCGTTGGGACCGATGCAGGGAGCATCGGGGTCCACCATGGCAGTGCCGTCGTTGATGAACTGCAACTCTTTCTTGAAGCAGGATTTTCCATAGAAGAGGCGATCAAGTGTGCTTCTTTAAATGGGGCGAATCTGCTCGGCCTTGAGCGAAAAGGGCGTATTCAAAAGGGATGGCGTGCGGATTTTATTGTGGTGAAAGGATCACCGTCGTCGCTCCCTGACAGTTTAAACAATAATATTCGGATCCATGCGGATGGACGGTTTTTATGAAACGGCGATTGCATCACTTGGTTTTGGTGGCACTTGTTCTGCTGGTGGCTTATTTGTTCCCGGGATGTACGGTTTCAAATGCTCCCAAAGGAATGGACACTGATCTGGTGAGCAAGGACGACCCTATTTTCGACAAAAGTTTTAAAGCCCTTTCTTTTAAAGATCTGGATATGGAACAGATGTGGGTTGAACGGGAATCATATGAGGATCAGGATGATGTGGTCATTCACAGCAACACCTTTGCCGACATTGTTGAACAGGTCAAAGGGGGCGTGGTGAATATCTACACGCGCAACCTGGAAGAAAAGGAAGCCCACGTGGGCGTTTCGCCCAATGACATTATCCGAATCCCCTTGCTGTCGAACCTGTTCGATATTATACCCTTCAAAGTGCCTATTCCTTTCCGAAGCGAAGGATACAGCCTCGGTTCCGGTTTTATCATCAATGAACAGGGGTACATCCTTACAAATGCCCATGTGATCCATAATGCCACGGATATCCGAGTGGTTTTATCAGAGGGGCGAAAAGAATATGCGGCCAGGATTGTGGGGGCCGACCGCGTTACCGACACGGCGCTCATCCGTATTGAACCGGATCATTTGCTGACCGTTCTGCCCCTGGGGAATTCTGACAAACTGCGTATCGGCGAGATGGTATTGGCTATCGGAAACCCGTTGGGATTGAGGCATTCCGTTACATCGGGAATCGTCAGTGCAACGGAACGGATTTCTCCCGGCCTCAATGAAAAACTGCTGGATTTTATCCAGACCGATTCGGCCATCAACCCCGGGAACAGCGGTGGGCCGCTGGTGAACCTTCATGGTGAAGTGGTGGGTATCAATACGGCGGTGGTGAGCGAAGCCCACTCCATCGGGTTTGCCATTCCCATCAATACCGTTAAAAAAGTAATGCCCATGCTGGTTCTTGGCAAAACGGAACGGGGATGGCTGGGCGTTCAGGCGGTGCCGCTGATGCCAGATAAGGCCTTTGAACTGAAATATCCCCATGAAGGGGGTGTGCTGGTCGTCTCGGTGGAAAAGGAAAGCCCGGCGGAAAAGTCGGGACTGAAACCCGATGATATCATCATGGCGCTGAATGGACATCCGGTGGGGCGTTTTTTGCTGCTAAGAAGGGAACTGCTTTCTCTCAGCCCCGGTGTCCAACTGGACCTGACCGTTTTCAGGAGTGGCAAGGTATTGGAAATTAAGAGCACCCTGGAGAAAAAAGAATAATGCTGGTGTAACGAAAGAGCACTGGAGAGCCGAACCATGGAAATCACAGGAACGAGCGACCGGATTCTTGAAATAGACCTGACGAAAAAGGATGTAAAAGAGATTCAGGTCCATGAAAAGGATCGAAAGATGTATCTCGGCGCCAAAGGCCTCGGACTGAAACTTCTTTACGACCGGTTGAAACCCGGCATCGATCCCTTGGGTGATGAGAACTATCTGGCTTTCATGATGGGGGTATTCATGGGAACCGGCGCTCCCTGTTCCGGGCGATTCGCGGCGTTAACCAAATCGCCGCTTACCGGAATAATGCTGGCATCATCATGCGGCGGCCCCTTCGGCATGGCGTTAAAAACAGCCGGTTTCGATGGGATTCTCGTAACCGGCCGCGCCCAAGACCCCGTATGTCTGGTGATTGATGCGCAGGAGGTTCATTTTGAAGACGCATCTTCACTCTGGGGGCTGGATGCGGAAGAAGCGCAGACCTCACTCCAAAAGGATAAAAAACGGGGTATTTTGACCATCGGGCCTGCCGGGGAAAACAGGGTTTCCATCGCCAACGTCCGCTCGGGGGACCGATTTCTGGGACGCGGCGGCATGGGCGCCGTGATGGGTGCCAAGAACCTGAAGGCCATTGTTGCCAAAGGGGGAACGTACAAGATATTACCCAAAAACCCCGAAAAATTTGAAAAAGCCAAAAAAAAGGCGACGGCCTTTATCAATCGGAACAATCCATCAATAGCATACCGCAAGTTCGGCACCAGTTCCAACGTAGACTGGTGTAACGATGGCGGCATTCTTCCGGTGAACAATTTTCAAGGAGGGCGCCACGACGCAGCCGGCGGGGTATCGGGAAAAACCATGCAGGAACGCTATCAAACCCGCCATCATACCTGCACGCCGTGCACCATCCTCTGCGGTCACCGGGGAACACTGGAAGACGGCAGTGTCCACGCGGTTCCGGAATACGAAACCGTGGGTTTGCTGGGGCCGAATCTGGGAATTTACGATCCGGATCTTATTGTTGAATGGAATGATCTCTGCGGGCGCATGGGCATGGATACCATCTCAACGGGTGCCGTTCTGGGGTGGGTGATGGAGGCCGGGGAGAAGGGACTTCTTGATACCCCGCTTCGCTTCGGATCTCCGGAAGGGATCACACAGGCCATTCAGGACATGGCCCATGGAAAAGGTTTCGGAAAGGAAATGGGAAAGGGCACCCGGTGGCTGAGCGAAAAGTACGGCGGTCGAGACTTTGCCATTCAAATAAAGGGGTTGGAGATGGCCGCCTACGATCCCAGGGGATCATGGGGCCAGGGTTTGAGCTACGCCGTGGCCAACCGTGGCGCCTGCCATCTGTCGGCTTTGACCATGGCCCTAGAGGTATTGTTTGGATTTCTAAATCCCTATACCGCAAGGGCGAAACCGAGGTTTGTCTATTTTTTTGAAAACTTATATGCTGCCGTTAACTCCCTTCAGACATGCCAGTTTACAGCTTTCGCCTACGTGCTGGAACCGCCCATCGTCAAATATACGCCCAAATTCATGCTGGCAATGACCATGCAGTACATGCCGGCTGTGGCCATCATGCTCATGGATGTCTCTCTTTATGCCAAATTGTTCAGCGCTGTGACAGGGATCCGTATGTGCCAGTGGGAAATGCTTAAGGCCGGGAGGCGTGTTCATACGCTGGAACGGCTCATGAACACCCGTGAGGGCATTCGAAGAAAGGACGATACGCTTCCGGAACGGTTTATGAAGGAAGGTCGAAGCTGCGATGACGAGCACCAAACGGTGCCCCTTTTTGATATGCTGGATGATTATTACAGGCTTCGAGGTTACGATCATCGGGGGATTCCATCTCCCAAGACCCTGCGCAAGCTGGGAATTGAAATAGAGGATTCAGGGCGCTTCCTTCCGGAGCGCAAAGACTTCCGGCTTGTCACGCCAAAGGGAAAACCGATGAAACGCCTGTACCTGTCGATTATGCTGTGGTTTGTGGGGCGGGCCATGCAGGCGGCTTCAAGGGTAGACAAAGGAGTCAAGAAGGAGTTCGAAACCATCCCCAATGGATTTCGGTTTTCGCTGGGTGTTGCGCCCGGAGGGCCTGCCATGGTCATGGAGAAAACCACTCGGGGCCGGGTCAAGTATGTGGGGTCCAAACCGGGTGGCAAACCCCTGGATTTAAGTATCAAGATCAAACACCTGGAAGCCGCCATACTGCTTTTTACGTTTCAGGAGTCCACTGCCACGGCATCCGCCAGGGATCGACTGGTTGTGGAAGGCGAGTTACCGATGGCTTGTGCCGTGGTGCGCATCCTGGATATGGTGGAAGTGTTGCTGCTGCCGAAAATCATTGCCCGTCTTGCGGTCAAACGCTATCCCGCCTGGTCGCCTCTGAGAAAACATCTGGGAAGATTCATGGTTTATGTCCGCGCAGTGGTGGGATTTTAAGGTGCACGATTTTTCCGGGATCTGGTGCAGCTTCTTTCAGGACCTTTTGTTGAACGCCTTAAACCGTCGGGTTCGCATTATTGTTATCTGTCCGCTTCAGCAGGAGCAAAAAACATGATTGAAACTGAAAATACCGCATTTCAAAGTCCGGTGAAAATCAATGCAGGAAATAAAGCGCTTGCCCATGTTCCCATTGAGCTGGCCGCCATGGGCGCCGAAAGACCCCTGTTGATCACCACCAAAGCGCTTGCAAAAAAACGAGCGGTCCCGAAAGTTATTGATGGATTGAGGGATTCGGGGTTGTCGCTGGGCATTTATGATGCGGTGGAAGAGCATGCGCGCTTGAAAACCGTTCTGGATCTTGCCCTGCTGTTCGAGGATGGTGGTTTTGATGCCATTATGGCACTGGGGAGCGGTCCGGTCATGCATACGGCAAAGGCTCTCAATGTGGTGGTAACGGAAAAGACAAAAGAACTTGCACCTTTCACGGTGAAAGGGAATCGGAAAATCGGGCAGCTTAAACCATACATGGCTATTCCCGGCACGTGGGGTGACGGATACGAAACCACATCGACGGCGTTTGTGGAAGATTTGGCCCTTTCATCGCTGATGCTCATGCCCGATCTTGTGATTGTGGATCCGGAAGTATTTGTTCCGGAAGAGCCTCTTGTTGCCATATCGGGTGTTATGGCAGCGCTGACCCATGCGGCGGAAGGATTTATTGGGCCAGGGAAAAATCCTTTTGCGGATGCTTATGGCTGTACGGCCATCCGGATGATCATGCTGCATTTTACAAACACGCTCAATGGAGAACGGGGATGGAAAACCGCTCGTTGTGCAGTGGCCGCCGCGGACACCATGGCCGGATGTGTTTTCTCCAATGTGAGCCCGGGTTTGACCCATCGTCTGGCGCTGACCATCGCTTCAAAAACCGCCTGTCCGCCAGGGCTTTGCATGGGCGTTCTGCTACCCTACGTGTTGGACCATCTTTCAATGCGGGATGATTTCTTTGTGGAGTCGCTTCTGCTTCCCATGGCGGGTCCTGAGACCTATGCCATTACCGCCGGCGAACTCAGAGTTGGAAAAGTGCTAACATTAATACAGGAACTTCAGTTTGCGCTTTATGAAGCGACAAAGCGGGAACTTCCCATGACCCTGGAAGATGTGGGTATCAAGAAGGACCAGTTGAAGCCGATGGTTACTTCCATGTCGGATGAAACGCGGGACGGCGTCAATGAAGAAGCCATCCTGATGATTCTTGAACGGGCCCTCAAAGGGGACCCCATTGACTTTGATTAATGGACCGCTGCATATTCCAAAAAAAGGACTGAAGAAAGATGGACATACCTGCCTATTATGAATTCTGTTGCAGGGTTAAGACCGTTTCGGGTCATCATTGCCTGGAAAAAATCCCTGAGATCCTGGATGATTTAGGTGTGCGACTCCCTTTGATTATTACGGACAAGGGAGTTTTTGAAGCGGGCCTGATTAATGTGGTGAATTCCTCCATGAAAGACCGGGTAAAGATCGGGTCCGTTGAAACCGATGTGCCTCCCGATTCTGATTTGACGGTGGTCAATCGCCTTGCCCGCGTGTACCGTGAAAAAGGATGCGATGCCATTATCGCCGTGGGCGGCGGTTCGGTTCTGGATACGGCCAAAGGTGTCAATATCGTGGTGTCGGAAAACGCCACGGATTTAATGGCTTTTACGGGTGCGGGCGCTCTCAAAAGGCCATTGAGGCCCCTGATTGCCATTCCCACCACATCCGGCACCGGTTCCGAAGTGACCCTTGTGGCGGTGATTGCCGATCATGAAAAAGAAAAGAAGATGCTTTTTACCAGTTATTTCCTTTTGCCGGATGTGGCGTTGCTGGACCCCCGCATGACGATGGGCCTGCCGCCTGTCATCACCAGCACCACCGCCATTGATGCGCTTTCCCACGCGGTGGAAGCGTTTACCTGCCTGGCAAAGAATCCGCTGAGCGACGCCTACGCCAGAAGTGCCATGACGTTGATCCGTGACAACCTGTTCAAAGTGATGGAAAAGCCGGACGACAAAGAGAGCCGTCTCGCTCTGGCGGTGGCGGCCAACCTGGCAGGTGTTGCCTTTTCAAACGCGATGGTGGGCATGGTCCATACCCTGGGCCATTCGGTGGGGGCGGTCTGCCGTGTCCCTCACGGTATGTGTATGGCCATACTGCTTCCCTACGGCCTGGAGTACAATCTGCACAGGAATGGGCAATTTACCTCTGAACTGCTGCTGCCGCTGGGGGGTGAGCAGATATATGCGCGGATACCCAGACATCGACGTGCTGAAAAAGTTATTTCTTTGATTCGTGAAATGAATGATCGGCTCTTTCGGTTAACCGGGGGAAAACACGCCCGGTGTTTCAAGGAAGTCACCGACGCAACGGGTAATGCCCTTGTTCCCAGGGACAAACTGAAAGAGATCGCACGGAAAGCCATGGGGGATGGATCTATTTTTTACAATCCGGAAGATCTGGATATGGATGATGCCATGATGGTATTAATCCACGCATGGGAAGGGACACCTTTGAACCGTGATTTAATTCGAAAAGGATGATCGAAGTACCCTGTTTGAAGATTATCATCGGGCGTTATAAAGCAAAAAAACGAATCCGGAGGTTGGGATGAAACAGAGGGTTGTGAGATTGATAACGGCGCTATTGCTGCTGCTGTCGGCGGCGATGAGCCTCTCAGCATGTATTGACGAATCCAAGTGGCGGCTAAAAGATCAGGGAGGCCCTCCCAACTGGCAGGAAGAAAGGCCCGATTACGGTGCCTGATGCCTTTTCAGCAGTTTTCAGCCAATTTTTCCGCTTACCGTTGTATATCAGAGGCTGACGTTCCATCTGGCGGAAATGTTTGATCATGACGATGGGCAGTTAACCGATGAAGCGCTTCAATTATTCAAGTGGAGATGAGTTGTTTTGAACAATGCGACTGTCATATTGATTTTAGAAGCCATGGCTATCTATTTCCTGGTTCTATGGTCACACTCATTGCGCCATCGTTTTGGCCTGGCCCATTTTTATGCACTGATTGGCGGGCTTACTGCGATCATGAGTTGGATTACCGATGCCGGTGTCCGGGTGGAGGTCATGGGCATCACTTTCATGGTCGGCTCCACTGTTTTCTACACCTCTTTGCTATTGAGCGTTTTCGTGGTTTACGTGTTTGACGGTCCCCAGGCCACACGAGTGGCCATCTCCACCATTGTGGGCGTATCCATTCTTGTTCCCGTTATCGCGCTGGTTCTGCACCTTCAAATGAAAATAACGGGTCATTCAACCATTGGTTTTGTTCCAATCCCCAGTCTGCGGATCAACGCGGCATCCGTAATTGCGACCCTTCTGGACCTGATATTTCTGGCCGTCAGCTGGGAATTCCTGGGTAAGGAGCGTTTGCACCTGAACCTTTGGATACGGGTCTTTGTAACGCTTCTGGGTGTTATGTGGCTGGATGTCATCCTTTTTGCCACGGGTGCTTTCGCCCCGGGCCCCGAATATATCCGTATTATCAAAGGAACGTTTTTGAGCAGGCTCGTCATTTCCGTATTTGCCTGTCCTTTTTTGTGGATCTACTTCACACGGCAAAGCAAAAAGAATGGTATGGAAATTGAGAATCGTCCGGTGTTGGCCATCTTAAGACAGGTTGCGGAAATTAAAAAGGAACTGACCCTGGCCCAGCAGGAGATTGAAAGTAGAAAAAAACTGGAGAGGGAACGGGAGAAGCTGATCGGGGAACTTCAGCAAGCCCTCTCAGAAATCAAAACCCTGCGAGGGTTTCTGCCTATCTGCGCCAACTGTAAAAAGGTTCGTGATGACGCGGGTTACTGGCAACAGATCGAAGAGTATATTCAAGAGCGATCCGATGCCCGTTTCAGCCACAGCATCTGTCCCGAATGCACTAAAAAACTCTACCCTGAATTAAATCTCGAATAATCCTATCAGATTTTTATTCATATTATCTTTATGTTATTAATAAAAAAAGTAATGGAACAAAAAATGTTATTGACATAAAGAAATTTAACCTTAGTTTATCACCCAATGGGAGATTTTATGAATGCAAAAACAGCGTAACCGATTTTGCATATTAAAAATATAAAGGGGAGGAAGCGGGAATGAGTAAAGTTATCGGAATTGATTTGGGAACCACCAATTCATGTGTATCCATCATGGAAGGCGGGGACCCTGTTGTATTGAATAATGCTGAAGGTGGACGAACCACGCCATCTATCGTGGCCATTACGGAAAAAGGCGAACGACTGGTAGGGCAGACCGCCAAGCGGCAGGCCATCACCAACCCTGAAAATACCGTTTTTGGCGTGAAACGGCTCATTGGACGAAAATTTGATGCAAAGGAAGTTCAGGATGACGTCAAGATTCTGCCATATAAAATTGAAAAGGCGAAAAACGGGGATGTTCGCATCAGCATTCGGGGCAAGAGCTACAGCCCTGCTGAGATATCGTCCTTCATCCTGACAAACCTCAAAAAGTCGGCGGAAGAGTACCTGGGTGAAAAGGTCACCGATGCCGTTATTACGGTGCCGGCTTATTTTAATGACAGCCAGCGTCAGGCCACCAAGGATGCGGGAAAAGTCGCCGGACTGAACGTTTTAAGGATCATCAATGAGCCCACGGCTGCATCATTGGCCTACGGACTGGATAAAAAGGGAGATGAGAAAGTCGCTGTCTTTGATTTGGGAGGCGGTACTTTTGATGTGTCCGTCCTGGAACTGGGCGACGGGGTGTTTGAAGTGAAAGCCACCAATGGAGACACCCATCTGGGCGGTGAGGATTTCGATCTTCGACTGGTGGATTACCTGGCCGATGAATTCAAAAAGGATCAGGGGATCGATCTTCGAAATGACAAGATGGCGCTGCAGCGGCTGAAGGAAGGGGCTGAAAAGGCCAAAATGGAACTTTCGGGTTCTCTTGAGACCAACGTGAACCTGCCTTTTATCACCGCTGATGCCAGCGGGCCCAAACACCTGGATATAAAGCTTACCCGGGCCAAACTGGAAGCGCTCGTGAGCGAACTTCTGGATCGTCTGGAAAGCCCCTGTCGGACCGCTTTAAAGGATGCGGGTCTGAGTCCCAGCGATATCGATGAAGTAATCCTTGTGGGTGGAATGACCCGGATGCCGGCGGTTCAGGAACGTGCCAGAAAGGTTTTCGGCAAAGAGCCCAGTAAAGGCGTAAACCCCGATGAAGTGGTTGCCCTGGGCGCCGCTATTCAGGGGGGTGTGTTAAAAGGGGAAGTCAATGATGTTCTGTTGCTGGATGTGACCCCGCTGTCTCTGGGAATTGAAACCCTGGGTGGCGTGATGACCCGGCTCATCGATAAGAACACTACCATTCCCACCAAGAAGAGTCAGGTGTTTTCAACGGCCGAGGATAACCAGCCGGCTGTCTCCGTCCATGTGCTTCAGGGAGAACGTGAGATGGCCTCTGATAATAAGACCCTGGGTCGCTTTGAACTGGTGGGGATCAATCCGGCACCGCGAGGCATGCCGCAGATTGAGGTCACCTTTGACATCGACGCCAACGGCATCGTGGAAGTGTCCGCCAAAGACCAGGCCACCGGTAAACAGCAGTCCATTCGCATCACCGCCTCTTCCGGATTGAGCCGGGAGGAGATTGACCAATTGGTTCGCGATGCGGAAATGCACGGGGATGAGGACCGGCGGCAGAAAGCCCTTGTGGAAGCACGAAACGGTGCTGATGCGTTGATTTACCAGACGGAAAAGTCTCTCTCTGAATTGGGTGAGCAGGTGCCCCAGGATGCAAGAATGGAAATTGAAGGGGCTGTTTCACAGCTTAAGAACGCCCTTAAGGGGGATAACACCGACGAAATCAACCGTCTTGCCGAAATGCTGAACCAGGCGGCTCAGAAAATGTCGGCCAATATGTACCAGCAGCAGGGGCAGCAGCAAACGGCCTCGGGCTGCCAGGGAGGCGGCTGCGGTTCTCAGCAGGGATCTTGCGACACTTCCGGTTGTCAGGACGACGATGTTGTTGACGCGGAATTTCAAAACGTTGCGTAAATAACATAATGTAACACATAATAAAAAAGGGGTGATGATTCTTCAATCATCGCCCCGTTTTTATGCTCCGGCCAATAATTTCCATCTAATCTCTAAGACTAACCTTTATTTCGCTAAAAAAACAATTGCTGCTTGACAGTTGATTCGGTTGTCGTATGATGACCCATTTAATAGGCTGTTTGATATGAATTTCAGAAGTGCATCTCCTTGAGATTCTTTATCAGAAATTAAAAACCATGACGACGATTACAAAAGAAATCATTGACCGCATCTTCAAAGAGCCCGGCATCAAACACGAACTCACCGAATTTGAATCTTTGGGAAAGCCGATTCACGATATTCTTCATATCTATTCAAAAACCGTTGAAGCCGGCCGCGAAGCCGGCGAGACGAAGTTCTTTCTTAAAAGCATCGTCCCTTTTTCCTCGGGCAAAGAAGAAGTCCAGGTGCATGTGGACGGTGGCAAATCGTCGCCTGAGGAGATTGTCCGTCAGCTGTGGGTCTATAAGCTAATTCACCAGTACGGATATCTATCCGGCGAAATCGATCTGGAAAAGAGTGTGCAATTCGGCACCGAAGTTGGCACGAAGGCCGCCGATATCATTGTCTACACCGATGATACCAAGGAAACCCCAAAAATCATCGTTGAGTGCAAGAAGCCCAAACGCAAAGACGGTATCGAACAGCTCAAGAGCTACATGAACGCCAAAGGGGCTCCGGTGGCAGTCTGGTCCAATGGCAGCGACAGTATTATCCTCTACCGGCCTTATCCGAAACAATTTGACGACAAGCTTATCTTTGCCAAAATCTGGGATGGACGAGAGGCGCAGGAGAACCGTCGTGACAAGGTGGTAGAGTTTCGCAAGGACCTGGATCCGGATATTACCTATGATCGCATCAACGCCCTGTTTCAAAAGGCCTCTGGCGGTGTTCAACAAATGATAACCTTGGAGAGACTAAGATGTATACTTATTCCAATTTTTGAAAATAGCCCGCAAGACAAGATTGGAGCTCTCCATTTAAATGGTTTAGCCGAGAGGCAAAAGGGTATTTCTCTATACAACCAAGCCATGACCCTCCTCGAATCCGAGCTTGGCCTGGACAAGCTGAAGTTCAAAAAACCGATGGGCTACATGGCTCGGTTTAGGGATCTGGAGCAATCGCGGCGGCTCGACCCTGAACACTTCTATCCTGAATTTCAACATCTCATCGCAAATGTCCCCCAACACATTGAATTGACTCCCCTTGGCAGCCAACTCAGTTTCTGCCAGCGAGGTAAGCAACCGATATACGCCAACGAAGGTCTACTGGTCATTAACTCAAAGCATGTCCGGAACAACAAAATCAACTTGGATGACAATCGAGCGGCTACACCCGCTGCTGAAAGCGAGCTTCTGATCCGATACGGAGACCTTCTAATGAACGGCACCGGACGCGGCACATTGGGCCGCGCGGCGCCATATTTCACCGAAAATTTCGCCATTCCTGACAATCATGTTACAATCCTGCGCTCTTCAACACTTGATCCGGCTTATTTGTCATTTTATCTGAACAGTCGGCCCGGTCAGCTTCAGGTTGAAATGCATCAGCGGGGCACGTCCGGCCAGCTTGAATTGTATCCGTTCGACATTCGAAAATTTCTTGTCTGGGTAGCCCCTGAGTCGTTTCAAAAAGAAATTCGGAATCTGTACGACCAAGCTGCCGAAAGTGAACAGCGGTCAAGAGCGTTGCTCGACCAAGCCAAAACCCGTGTTGAACAGCTCATCGAGGAAGCTTCTGAAACATGAACGCGGAAGGCAGTAAAACGAAAGCATGAAGACGAAACGATGAAGAATGAAAAAATAAAAAAGGGAACACAAAAAAAGAGAGGTAAAGCCGCTGGTGATCCCAATTCCGCCGTCATCCTTCCGCCGACATCCTTGAATTCCCAATACCTTCAAACTCAGGTTATTACCCAGAACATCCTTCAAACCATTCGCCGTATTGCGGAATACAAGGGTAAGCAGGATCTTTACAAGGAGCAGTCCCCACAGGTGTTGGAATCGCTCCGGCAGGCCGCGATCATACAAAGCACGGAATCGTCCAACCGCCTGGAAGGGATAACCGCCCCCATGGACCGGATCAAGGACCTGGTTGCTGGAAAAGCGACCCCGCGGAACCGTTCCGAGCAGGAAATCGCCGGTTATCGCAATGTCCTAAATACCATCCACGCGAACCACGCAGACATCCCCTTCACCACCGGCGTCGTGCTGCAGTTCCATCGGGATCTGTATCAATTCCTCCCCGCCGAGGGGGGTAAATGGAAACCGGTCGATAACGAAATTACCGAAAACCGACCCGACGGCAGCAAGGTTGTCCGATTTCACCCCGTTCCCGCACACCGCACGCCGGAGGCCATGGAAAAACTGCATGAAAATTTCGATACACTCTGGAAATCAGGGGAGATCGAACCCCTGCTTCTCATTCCCACCTATGTTCTCGATTTTCTGTGCATCCATCCTTTTCTGGACGGCAACGGCCGTATGGCCAGGCTCCTGACCCTTTTGTTGCTCTACAAGGCCGGGTATGAATTGGGCCGTTATATCAGCCTGGAACAGATGGTTGAAAAAACCAAGGAAGGTTATTATGACAGTCTTCACGCTTCCTCCCAGGGCTGGCATGAAGGTTTTCACCCCATTTTGCCCTGGTGGGAATATTTCCTGGGGGTCATGCTGTTTGGGTCCTGTCGGGAGTTTGAACGCCGTGTCGGACTGTTGACGGGAGGCCGAGGGACCAAAACGGCGATGGTGATGGATACCATTGGTCACTTCAGGAATGACTTTACCATACGGGAAATCCAGGAAATTTGCCCCCATGTTGGAATTGACTTGATTCGAAGGATACTGAGAGACGAGAAGAAATCGGGTAAACTGGAGTGCTTAGGTCGTGGCCCCAGCGCAAAATGGAGAAATAGGGAATATACCCAATAAATAGGTAGTAAAGAGTCTTTAGTACCTATATAGGACTTGACGGCAAGCGAGGCAATCAAGAATGAAACTATCCAAAGAAGATGGGCAACTGCTCGACGAACTTTGCAGGCAGAACGGGGTAAGCCGGGCCAAGGTGCACAAACTGCTTGAGACGGTCTACGACTATGAATTCAAGGAGCGACGTACGGGTGTCTATGATGCCCTGCGGGAAATTCTGAAGAGTCGTCCAGCCACTGAATAGAGAGTCTCATGAGCCAAGATATCGACATCGACCGTTTCGTAGAAACCCCCGAACTCTTGATAAGACTGTGCCGAGAAGCCATTGAGCGGATCGATTCTGCCCCCGACAACGTGAAAACCAGCGAAAAGGAAGCTCAACTGCGAGAAATTGCCAAAGCTGTTGAAAAGCTGAAGAGATCAGGAGTTCCGGTGCCGGACGGCTTGAGGGCAGAGAAAACCCGTTTGGCTGTGGAACTGGGCTCACAAAACCAAACCAAACAAACTCTGCAATACCTGGCAAAAGAACTGGACGGAATCGTCAGGAGCTTGAACGATCGATTGGGGCATGATGCCAGCAATACATCCAAACCCAAGAAACCACGCACCAAACGCTCACGAACTCCGAAAACGGACAAAAAGGTCCTCCGGAAACATATTATCAAAGCCCTGCGATCATTGGGCGGAAAGGCTAAAGTCTCTGAAGTGATCGAGGAAATGGGCCGCCAACTGGAAGGCAAATTGTTGCCCGGCGACGGGGAATGGCGAGAAAGCACCAACGAATACGCCTGGCAGAACAACACCAAATGGGAACGTTATAATATGACCCAGGACGGGACGCTACGCAACGATTCACCGCGAGGCTACTGGGAACTTGGTGAGGAACAAAGATGAAATTCCGCAAGCTGACCATTGAGAATTACAAGTCCTTTCAGTTCCCTACTGAAATCCATTTTCCCGTTGGCGAGGATGGTCGGAGTATCTTCCTGATCGGAGGCATGAACGGCGCCGGCAAAACATCGATCATGGAAGCGATCAACTTCTGTCTGTATGGAGCCAAACCGCCATATATGACGAGGAAAACAAACGGGACGACAGCCTCATAGAAGTGCTGCGGGATTTGTCGGATTTTGATCTTTTCTGGCGCCATGGCAGTGATGTACCCCCCATCGATCGCCTTTCCAACCGAACGCTGTTGATCGATGTGCATGCCATGCCGGTATTGAAAGAACTGGTTGCTTATCTTGTCATTTGGGCAACAAGGGGTATAGTAACCTCGAACATTATTTAATACCGGTGATCAAGTTGATGTGGAGTGGTATTAAACATGCGAAGGCATTCCGCCAAGTTGCTCTCGAATTGGATGTGAGATACAATACAGTTTCTGCCCAGTGTACCAGGACCCTTGGTTTGACAACAGATCAGTTTGTCCAGCAGGTTAATTCCAAAGGAATTGTTGATTTGTTGGCAAAAAAATATTCGGATCAATACACAACGATTAAGGCCGAATTAGAAGCATGAGATCTCAGCGGAAAATGGCAGTACAAGACGTTCCAATACCAGGCCGGTCAGTTTTATTTCTGGTCATTACTCAATCAAATTAGCTTCAAAAAAGGCGTGAATCTCTGAATCGGAATAGCCCAGTTCCAATAGAATTTCCTGGGTATTGGCACCTCTAGGTCCTTTGGCCTCATGGGCTTTCCCGGGGGTTCGCGATAGCTTGGGGGCGGGAGCGGGTTGCGGAACCCCATCCAGGTCAACCATGATCTTCCGTTCTTTGTTATGGGGATGTTCTTTCACTTCGTCCAGGTTTAGAACAGGTGCCACACAGGCGTCTCTCCCAACAAAAATGGCGGTCCACTGGTCCCTGGTCTTTGTCTTAAAAACTTCATTAAAACGCTCAATCATTTCAGGCCACTTGGTCGTGTCAAACTGGTGGGGCAGGGCGCTTGAATCCAGTTCAAGTCCCGCCAGCAGTTCAGCATAAAACCGCTGCTCGATGGCCCCCACGGACATGAATTGTCCGTCGGCGGTTTCGTACGTCTGGTAAAAGGGTGCACCCCCGTCCAGGGGGTTGGTTCCGATATCAAGGCTCATGAGATTATGGGCCAGTAAGCCGTGAAACATGACCGACAGGTTGGCGGCGCCATCCAGCATGGCCGAGTCAATCACCTGTCCTTTTCCTGACCGAGTGCGCTCAAAAAGCGCCAGAAGAATCCCCATGGCACACAGCATGCCGCCGCCGGCAAAGTCCCCCAGCAGATTGGCGGGAGGAAGAGGGCGTTCTCCCTTTCGTCTAAAGAGGGATAGGGCGCCGGAAAGGGCGATATAGTTGATGTCGTGCCCGGCCATGGAAGCGAAGTTGCCCGTCTGACCCCAGCCGGTGAGTCGTGCATAGATCAATTCGGGATTGAGCATAAGCGCATCTTCAGGTCCTATTCCCAGGGCCTCCATGACGCCTGGCCGGTAGGGTTCCAGCAGCACGTCTGATTCTTGAATCATCCGCTTTACAATTTTAATGCCCTCTTTCGATTTAAGGTTCACCCGCATGGATCTTTTGCCCCGGTCAAAAGGGCTTTTTTTCATAATGTAGGGAATCTCGGGTGCTCCTTTGGTCAACCGGTCCACGATGACCACATCCGCTCCGAAATCGCTCAAGAGCATACCGCAGTAAGGTGACGGGGCCAGTCCCGCCATTTCAATGACGCTAATGCCGTCTAAAGGTCTCATATGCCTTCCTCAAAAAAAGGTTTGCTAATCCGATTGGGTAAGCTGAGAAATCATACGGCAGATAGCAGAATAGAGTCAAGGGATGTGCGCCTATTGTGAGCTTAGATTCAAAATAATCGCGATACTCCGAATAACCTACAAAAAATAAATATTACTTTCCAACGTCTTTTCTTTGTGTTAGCAACCTTTATGGACTATCATCACCTGAAAAGAATATGTTGGTTGGGGTTGTAATAGGGAAAACCTGAATTACCTTCTACGCCCATCCTGCCGAATTGCGGCGGGGTGTTTTTTTCCATAATCCCACAACCTTTGAACCAAGGAGACAAAAAAATGACGGACATTTCAAAAATAACGCTCTACAGCGGCGGGCACAAAGGGGCTGAGTCTGAATTCGGTAAACTTGCCGAAGCCTGGAATATAAAAGAAGTCAATATATCGTTTGAGGGGCACGATGCCGAGCGCATCCGGGGCGTTCAGATTCTGAGTCGCGAAGAGCTGGAGAAGGGTGACATCAGCATGGAGATTGTGTCCAAGCTCATGAAACGCACTTACTCCCGAACGAAAAAAATTCGAAAGATCATCCAATCCATTTTCCACATGGTCAATAACGGCCATCATGTCATCGCGGTCGGTTGGATACAGGCGGACAACACCGTCAAAGGGGGGACCGGCTGGGGCGTTGAGTTGGCAAAACTGTTTAACCGTCCGCTGAGCGTCTATGATCAGGACCGGAAGGGTTGGTTTTCCTGGGAGAACGGCCAATGGGTTGAATGCACGCCGGTGATTAAATCCGATACCTTTGCCGGTACCGGAACCCGCAACCTCACGGATGATGCCCGTCAGGCCCTCCACGATCTATTTATCCGTTCCTTCGGCCCCGCGGAAGGATAATAATTGGGTTCATCCGGAATTTGCGTACTTCTTAAAGGACGGATTGCGCTGAAAACAGGAATAAGTTCAACTTTTGGTCTGCTTAGCCTCATGCTCTTATTCGTCATTCCGGCGGAAGCCGGAATCCAGTCATACGATATCATGGTATAGATCCTGCCAGTTAGGATTACCGCTTTCAATCAATTGGAGTTTCCATGTTCGTTTCCAACTCTTTACTCTCTTCTCCCTCAAAATTGCAGATTCCATGCTCTCATGCAGCTCATACCAAACCAGGCTATGAACGCGATAACGCTTTGTGAAGCCTTCCACCATATCGTTTTTATGTTCCCATACTCGCTTTACGAGGTCTGAGGTCACACCTATGTACAGAGTACCGTTCCTCTTGCTCGCCAAGATGTATACAGCTGGTTGCTTATCCACACATTATCACCTCATTCTCTGGATTCCGGCTTTCGCCAGAATGACGGCCTGAATTTTAGAAAGAGAGCAGATTGCCACGATTATTGATTTACAACCCTTCTGGAATATAAGTACGCGAAAACCGGATGAACCCTATTTCTTATTCAAATAGCTCGCTGTGAGACCC
>JAJDOH010000107.1 GCA_022340265.1 Deltaproteobacteria bacterium
ACTGTACCAGGACAAGGGTGTAAAAAAGATCATTACCACGTCGCCCCACTGCTATTACACGTACACCCAGGAATACCCTGAATTCGGCGGCGAGTTTGAAGTCGTTCACTACACCCAGCTACTGGCGGAACTGATCGAAAAAGGGAAGGTGAAACTCTCCAAAACCCTTGACAAAAAGATCACCTATCACGACCCCTGCTACCTGGGCCGCCACAGCGAAATTTACGACGAACCTCGGGCACTGATTAACGCGGTCACGGGTAACAACCTGGTCGAAATGGAACGGAATCGAAACAAAAGCCTCTGCTGCGGCGCGGGCGGCGGCCGGCTCTGGATGGAAACACCGCCGGAATGGCGCTTTTCCGATTTGCGAATCCACGAAGCCATTGACACCGGCGCCACCATCCTTGCCACGGCGTGCCCCTACTGTGTTTCCATGCTGGAGGACAGCCGGAAAACCGTCAACAAGGAAGACGAAATCGAGATCAAAGATATCTCCGAATTGATTGCCGAGGCGCTGTAAGAAATCGTTTTTTCGAATGAAAAGCCCTGCCCTGCCGGGCAGGGCTTTTTGTGGTTCTGGTTCTCTATTTTTTTGAGTGCTCTATGAAAACAGCCTTTCTGGATTGCTTTTCCGGTTTGAGCGGAGACATGTTTCTGGGATCCCTGCTGGACGCTGGACTCTCATTTGACACGTTAAAACAGTGTCTTCAGACGCTGCCTTTTCATGGTTACAAACTTGAGTTCAAACGGGAGATGCGACAACAAATTTCAGGCACACGTTTTTTAGTTCACCTGGATAAAAACCCCCACGGAAAGCACGGACACAAAAAAGCTGAACAAACAAAAAGCGCACATGAAAACAGAGGACTTGAAGCCATAGGAGAGATCATTGGCCGGGGTGAATTGACCGATTCGGTCAAAGCAAAGTCCATGGCGATTTTTGAGTCCCTGGCGCAAGTAGAAGGCCACATTCACAGCCTGCCCCCTGAAGAAGTCCATTTTCATGAGGTGGGTGCCGTTGATTCCATCATCGACATTGTGGGGACGGTTTTCGCCCTTGAGACCCTGGGCATTGAACGCCTGGTGGTTTCCCCCCTTTCCCTGGGGTCCGGCTTTATCAACACCGCACATGGCAGAATTCCTGTTCCAGCGCCTGCCACCCTGGCCCTTCTAAAAGGGATCCCGGTTACGAATTCAGGCGTACGGCAGGAAATGGTCACACCCACGGGCGCGGCCCTAGCAACCGGTCTAGCCGACTCTTTTGGAGCAATGCCTCCCATGGTGGTTCAAACCGTTGGTTATGGGGTCGGCTCGCGGGAACTGCCGGACCGCCCGAATCTATTGCGCATCATCATCGGCCATGAAACCGAAGAAAATCAAACGGACACGGTGATCGTCCTTGAAACAAACCTGGATGATATGCGCCCTGAAGGGTTGGGCTACCTCATGGAACGGCTGTTTCAGGCAGGCGCTCTGGACGTGGTTTTTTTTCCCGCCCAGATGAAAAAAAACCGTCCCGGAGTGCAGGTCCAGGTGGTCGCAAGACCGGATCAGAAAGATCGTCTGGTGAAGATCATGGTTCAGGAAACCACCACTCTGGGCATTCGTTTTCGTTACAGTCAGCGGATCGTTCTTAATAGAAGCAACGAAGAAATTGAAAGCCCCTGGGGAAGGATAGGTGTCAAACGGGTCATTCAGAACGAAGTCGCGCGGCTGGTACCTGAATATGACGTCTGCAGGGAAATTGCGCTGAAACATAACATTCCACTGCGAGAAATTTATCAGTGGATAGAAAGCCTTAACATCACACATTAGAGCCATCTGACCATGCCGGAGAAACCGCCTGACCATTCAGGATTCAATACCATTTTCAGACAAACGGGCGCTTATGGAAAAACGGCTTTGATTTTGGGCACATGGTTCGGATCCGGGCTGCTGCCGTTTGCGTCGGGAACTTTCGGCACCGTAGCGGCTGTTCCCGTGGTGGCTCTGTCATCCATCTTTTCACCATTGATCAGCGCCGTGTTCCTGCTGTTCATGATTCTGATTGCCATTTGGGCTTCACAGGTGGTCCACAGACTGCTCAGCAAGGTTGACCCTTCGGAAGTGGTGATTGATGAGGTGGCCGGCTTTCTGTTGACCATGCTGTGGATCCCCCTTTCGCTGAAAACCCTGGTGGCCGGCTTTCTGCTCTTTCGAATTTTTGATATCTGGAAGCCCTGGCCCGCCCGGTCGGCTGAAAAACTTGAGGGCGGTTTTGGCATTGCGTTGGATGACCTCGTGGCCGGCCTGTATGCGAACCTGTTGCTAAGACTGGCTTTGTTTCTTGGATTTTAAAGGAAACACCATGCACGGAGAAATCATCACCATCGGAAATGAGTTGGTATCCGGAAGGACACAGGATCTGAATTCCTGGTACGCAGCGGGCAGATTGACTGCATCCGGCCTGAAGGTTACGCGGGTAACGTCCGTGGGCGATGATGAAAAAAGGACCGGTGAGGCTTTAAAACGGGCGCTTAATTCCTCCCGTTTTGTCATCGTAACCGGAGGCCTGGGATCCACCACGGATGACATGACCTGTGAAATAGCCGCCAATGCCCTGGACTGTCCACTGTGTCTCGACCATCAGATGCTCAGCAAAATCGAGGAATATGTGAGGGACCGCAAGATCCAAATGACCGAATCCCTCAAAAAGATGGCCCGAATGCCCAAGGGGGCTCGAATGATTAATCCCAAAGGCGCCACCTGTGGTTTCTCCCTTGTCACTGAAGACGTCCATTTTTATTTTCTTCCCGGTGTTCCCGATCAGACCCGTTACCTCATCGATACCTTTGTGCTTCCGGACATTCTGGGCCGGTATGAAACCCTGCCGGTCATGCGACAGCGCATCATCAAGGTCTACGGGCTGGATGAACCGCGCATCGCGGAAATATTCAACTCCATTGAAAGGCGTCTGGAAGAGGTGGTTTTAGGGTTTTACCCCCATTTCCCCGAAAACCACATTACCATCAGTTTAAGGGGCAGGGATGAACCCAGTGTTTCGAGCATCCTTGATCGGGCCGAAAGAATCATTTCAGAAATGGTGGGGCCCTATGCATTCACCCATGACAGCCGCGAAATGGAAGAAGTAGTGGGTCACATACTCCAGAAGAATGAAAAAACCCTTTCCGTGGCGGAATCGTGTACAGGCGGTCTTATTGGAACCCGGCTAACGGATGTTGCCGGCAGTTCACGCTATTTTCAAGGGGGCGTGGTCTCATACAGCAACCAGGCGAAAATTGATTTTTTGCGGGTTTCGAGAAAGACCATTGAAAGCTACGGGGCGGTCAGCGCTGAAACAGCCCGTGAAATGGCCATGGGTGTGCGATCCGCCATGCACACGGACATCGGTTTGGCCGTCACGGGAATTGCCGGACCCGACGGCGGGAGCCGGGATAAACCGGTGGGCACGGTTCACATTGCCCTTTCTTCCGAAAAAAAGATCTTTACGGAAAAATACCGTTTCTGGGGAAAAAGAAAACAGGTTAAACTAAACAGTGCCATGATGGCTCTGGACTGGGTTCGCAGGTATCTTAATGGAGATCCGTTCATTTCTGGCATTTGAACTGCCCCCCGACATTAAAAAGGTTGTTTTGACGGTTTATTTGGCCGAAAAGAAATTGCCCCTGGATTTAAGATGGATTAAACCGGATAATGTGCATCTCACCGTGGTCTTTATGGGAAATATCTCTGAAGATAAAATTGAAGCCGTGGGGGACACCGTAAAAAAGGTCTGCACCAGATATGCGCCCTTTGACGTGAATCCAGGACCTGTGGGCTTTTTCGGTAGTCGCCGCCACCCCCGCGTGTTGTGGATGGGACTTAACGGAAACGTACGCAGCATGGGTTATTTCAGGGATGCCCTGCAAAAAAAATTGAAACCCTTTGGCGTCAAGAGTGAACGAAGGCCCTATAAACCCCATCTGACCCTGGGCAGATTCAGAAAAGGCGCACACCCGTGGCCACATTTGGATCACATGGTGACAAAATATCGAGATCTGGATTGCCCAACCTGCACGATGAAGGAACTGGTCCTTTTTAAAAGCGATCTTAAACCCGACGGCGCCGTCTACACCAAGCTGGATGCCTGGCCTCTTAGAGGGGCCGAAACTAAATCTTTTGAACTTTAGCAGGAAAAAGGGGAAACAAATGGATAGAGAAAGAGCAGTTGATCAAGCTATTTCGCAGATCGAAAAGCAGTTTGGTCGCGGATCCATCATGAAACTGGGTGAGGACAAGCGCATCGACGTGCCGGCCATCTCCACCGGATCTCTGGCCCTGGATCTGGCTCTCGGTGTCGGTGGCGTCCCCAGGGGCAGGGTGGTAGAGGTCTATGGACCGGAATCTTCCGGTAAAACCACCCTGGCGCTCCATATTGCCGCAGAAGCCCAGGCCAAGGGGGGCATGGTGGCATTTGTGGATGCGGAACATGCGCTCGACGTGGTATATGCGCGAAAGCTGGGGGTGGATGTGGACAATTTGCTGGTTTCCCAGCCGGATACAGGTGAGCAGGCATTGGATATCGCTGAAATCCTGGTGCGAAGCGGTGGCATCGATGTGCTGATTATCGATTCGGTGGCCGCCCTGGTCCCCCGGGCGGAGATTGAGGGAGAAATGGGTGACCACCATGTGGGACTTCAGGCCCGTCTCATGAGTCAGGCACTTCGAAAACTGACGGGGACCATCAGTAAATCCAGAACCTGTCTGATTTTCATCAACCAGATTCGCATGAAGATCGGCGTCATGTTTGGGAATCCGGAAACCACCACGGGCGGCAACGCTTTGAAATTTTACGCCAGCCAGCGCCTGGACATTCGGCGTATCGGCGCACTGAAAGAAGGTGATCAGGTGGTGGGAGGCCGCACGCGGGTCAAGGTGGTCAAAAACAAGGTGGCCCCGCCCTTCAAAAACGCGGAGTTTGATATTGTCTACGGAGAGGGCATTTCCAAAGAAGGGGATATTCTCGATATGGGCGTATCACTGGATATCGTTGAGAAAAGCGGCGCCTGGTACTCTTTTGACGGCGACCGCATCGGCCAGGGCCGGCAGAATGTAAAGAAGTTTCTGGCGGAAAACACGGATATTCGAGACAAAATTGCAGACCAGGTTCTTCGACAAACCGGACTCAGGAAAGATCCGAAAAATGATGACGAAAAAGCTGAAGCACCTACCGAGGCAGAAAAAAAGTAATGTTTTTCTGCCATTCTCATTTTCATGCTTGAAAATTTGAACCGAGGAAAACCACCAGCAGCTAAACACTACTGGCTAACAGCTTAACTCATAGGAGCCACGATGAATTTCAGGGAAATCAGACAACAATTTCTGGACTATTTCAGCAAACACGACCATCGGATTGTAGAGAGTTCCTCACTGATCCCAAGAGATGACCCGACCCTGCTTTTTACCAATGCGGGGATGGTCCAGTTCAAAAACGCATTCCTGGGAGAAAACGTTGGTTATACCCGGGCAGCCACGGCCCAGAAATGCGTGCGCGCCGGCGGAAAACATAACGATCTAGACAATGTGGGCTACACCCCCAGGCATCACACATTCTTTGAAATGCTGGGCAATTTTTCTTTCGGTGATTACTTTAAAGAAGAAGCCGTCAGATGGGGATGGGAACTGTTGACGGAAGGGTACGGGCTTCCCGCGAAAAAACTGCACGTCTCCGTTTACAAAGATGATGACGAGGCCTACGACATCTGGCAGAAAGAAATCGGCCTGCCGACGGATCGCATTGTAAGGCTTGGCGAAAAAGATAATTTCTGGGCCATGGGAGACACCGGACCATGCGGGCCCTGTTCTGAAATTCATATTGACCAGGGACCGTCTCTGGGATGCGGTCGACCGGATTGTGCATGCGGCTGCGACTGCGACCGTTATCTGGAGATCTGGAATCTGGTTTTCACGCAGTTCGATCGAAGCCCCGACGGTAAGCTAACGCCGTTACCAAAGCCCAATATCGACACGGGCATGGGCCTTGAGCGGCTGGCAGCCGTCATTCAAGGGGTTAAAAGCAATTATGACACCGACCTGTTCCGGGATATTATCTCCCGCATCGAGTCCCTTTCACAAAAAAAATACGGTTCAAACGATCGGATGGACGTGGCGTTTCGTGTCATAAGCGATCATGCACGCGCTGTTTCTTTTCTCATCGGCGACGGCATCATGCCATCCAATGAGGGCCGGGGCTATGTTTTAAGACGCATCATCAGGCGCGCCAGTCGCTTCGGTCAGGCGCTTGGCCTCGAGGACATTTTCCTCCGTGCCGTCTGTGATCACGTCATCGAACTGATGGGCCGGGATTATGGTGAATTGATTCGTGCCAGAAGTTTTATTCTAGGGGTGGTTGAAAACGAAGAACGACGCTTTGCCGACACCCTCAGGTACAGCATGAAGGTGCTTCTGGAAGAAATCGAACAACTTCAGGAGAAAGGAAAAGCTGTCATACCGGGAGAGGTGGTTTTTAAACTCTATGACACCTACGGTTTGGCCGTGGACCTGGTGGAAGATGTGGCCCGCGATGAAAACCTTGAGGTGGATTTGGAAGGTTACAAAGATGCCATGAACAGACAGCGCTCCCTCTCTCAAGAGTCCTGGAAAGGGAGCGGTGAAGCGGCGGTTCCAAAAACTTTTCGTGATCTGTTAAACCGCAGCCTCACAAGCCGTTTCACAGGATATGAGACCCTTGAAACCGAATCAAAAATTCTTTCGCTGGTTCTTGGGGACCTGGAAGTGAACACCATTCAAAAAGGCGACAAGGCGCAAATGATTCTGGATCAAACCGCTTTTTACGCGGAATCCGGAGGTCAGGTGGGGGATATGGGCCAAATCATGAATGGCGCGGCGCATTTTCGCGTGGAGAACACGTTCAAATATGGGCAGGATCTCATTGTTCACGAAGGCGTTTTGGAAGAAGGTGAACTATCGGTGGGCGACTCGGTTCAGGCGGCCGTGGAAACGGCACATCGAATGGCCGTTGCGGCCAGCCATTCCGCCACCCACTTACTCCATGCGGCGCTCAGAGAAATCCTGGGGGACCATGTTAAACAAGCAGGATCGCGTGTGGCTCCCGGCCGACTTCGTTTTGACTTCAGTCATTTCACACAGGTCTCCGCCGAAAACCTGTTGGAGGTGGAACGGTGGGTGAATGATCGTATTCGCGAAAACTTGCCCCTTGATACCCGAATCATGGATAAAGAGGCTGCAATGAAAACAGGCGCCATGGCGATTTTCGAAGAAAAATACGGCGACAAAGTGCGAATTGTTGATATCGGCGAAGGGGTCAGCCGCGAGTTATGCGGTGGCACCCATACCAGCCGGACAGGCGATATCGGCGTTTTTCGCATTCTTAGCGAAGGTGCCGTCGCCGCCAATGTTCGCCGGATCGAAGCGCTTACGGGCGCTTCGGCCCTTTTGTATGATCAAAAAAGAGATGAAAGGTTGAAAAGTGCTGCCGGGCTGCTGAAGGTTTCGCCTGACCAACTCATTGAAAGACTGAAACGGCTGCTGGAAGAGGCCAGGGAAAAGGAACGGGAAATCGAAACCCTTAAAAGCCGTCTTTTTACAGAAAAATCAGCCGACCTTATTCAGGATGTCAGGGAGATAAAAGGCATTTCACTGGTTGCAAAAGAACTTGAGGCTGAAACACCCAAAGAACTTCGTGAAGCGGCGGACCGGATTAAAGACAGGCTCGGCTCCGGCATTGTCCTTCTGGGTGCCGAAGCCAGAGGCAAAGTGATGCTCATATGTGCAGTGACGAAGGACCTGACGGACCAGTTTAATGCCGGTGAGATTATCAGGGAGTTATCCGGTATTGTCGGCGGTAAAGGGGGCGGCAGGCCGGATATGGCCCAGGGGGGTGGCGACAGACCGGAAAAGCTGACGGAGGCTTTCAATTCCCTGGAAACACTAATCGTAGAGAAATCCGTGTAGCCAGGAGGTTTCCTCGGCGCCGTTCAGCTCTTTAATTTTGTCCTTGCATTTTTTGATGGATTCAAGGGCCTGGTAGTACTGCCCCACATCGGGATAGTGATCAATCAGATAAAGATATCGCGCCATGGCGGTTTCATATTTGCCTTTCGTAAAATAAAAATTCCCCACATAGAGCTCATGTTCCGCCAGCTTGATATAACATTCCCGCACTTTCCTGCGGGCCTGTTCCGTATAGTCGCTTTTTCGAAACCGCTTGATCAACCGCTCGAATTCCTCTCTGGCCTTGAAAGTATTGGACTGGTCCCGGTCAATGGCCGCTGATTTGTTAAAATAACACATCCCCTGCCGATAAAGAACATAGGGGACGTCCTTGTTTCGGGGGTGCATTTTTTCAAATTCGGCATATTCGTCACGGGCTTCATCATATTCCCCTTTTTCATAGAGGGCGTCGGCCATTTTGAGCTCGGCTGTGAGGGCAAAGGTGCTGTAGGGATAGCGGTCTTTAATTTTTTGAAAGGTATCAATCGCTTTCGTAAATTTACCGTCGTTAAAGTCCGCCATGCCCTCATTCATGATCTCGGCCGGTGTGGGCTCCTCTTCCGGGCCAAAAAACTCATTCCAGAATGAACAGCCCCCTAACAGAAAAAGCCAGCAAACAGCCAGCATCGGCCCTGCAATTTGCCTGAAGTTCATGATCATACCGGGTGGCCTTCAATATACCTCTCAGCAGCAAACGCAGCAACAGCGCCATCTCCCACAGCCGTGCTGACCTGCCGCAGCATTTTTGAACGAATATCGCCGGCTGCAAATACGCCGGGAATGGCCGTCTGCATATTATCATCTGTCTTGACAAAACCGAAATCGTCAAAATGAAACGGCAGGTCGGTCAGAAGATCATTGCTGGGGTCATAACCGATAAATACAAACACGCCTTCAACGGGAAGGGTGGATATTTCGTTGGTCTTGACATTCCTGAGTTCAACCCCTTCAACACCGTCCTGACCCACAATCCGCACGGGCACCGAATCCCATACCAGGGTCACCTTTTCAGCAGCCTTAACCCGTTCCTGCAGCAATTTTGTGGCCCGCAATTCATCCCTTCGATGCACCAGGTAAACGCGGCTGGCAAACTTGGTGAGAAAAATAGCTTCTTCAACGGCCGTATCACCACCACCGATGACCGCGACTTGCTGATCCCTGTAAAAAGGCCCGTCACAGGTGGCGCAATAGGAAGCCCCTTGACCCGTCAGAAGACCTTCCCCTTCGATTCCCAGTTTTCTGGGAGATGCGCCGGTGGTCAGGATCAGGGCCTTTGTTTCCATGGTTTCTTTGTTCGTTACAACCACCTTTTTCTCAGGTGTCAAGTCAAGGCTAAGCACTTCTTTGCCTTCGATTTTCAAGCCAAAATTTTCCGCCTGGCGTTTCATTCGGTCCACCAGTTCATACCCTGAGAGCCCTTCGGGAAAGCCCGGATAATTTTCAACCCAATCCGTGGTCAGAATCTGCCCCCCCGG
>JAJDOH010000139.1 GCA_022340265.1 Deltaproteobacteria bacterium
GTGAAGACTCATTTGCCCGTTCCCTTTTGCCACTACAATGAGCCTGATCAGGTAAATTGATGTAAAAATGGAGGAAAAAATGCAAGATAGTTGATGGAAGGGCAGGAAGCCCCCTCAAATATCTCGACGAAAGATAAAGGGCTCCTGCCCATAAAAGGACAGGAGCATGATAACGGAATTACTTCAAAAATCAAGCCTTTTCACACTTCTTCATAGAATTGATATCGATCTTGCCAACCAATGCCGTCTGAAGGGATGTCCCTTCTGCGACGGTCCCTTGCACCAAGCCAATTACGAGCGAAAGCCGAGGGGTGGACCGGAAACTCTGCCTCATGACTGTTCGGTTCGTCAGAGCCTGTGTTGTGGTCGTGAGGGATGCAGGCGGAGATGTTTGCCTGCATCGTGTCTCTTTATGGGCCGGCGGGTTTACTTTGGTGCGGTTGTTCTTGTGGTGATGGCTTTAATGCAAAACAGACCCGGGGGGGCGAGTGCTGCTGAATTAAAGACCATGTTTGGAATATCGGAGAAGACTCTTATCCGGTGGATTACCTATTTCCAGGAAGAATTTCCGTTAAGTACAACATGGCAGCAGCTTCGAGGCAGAGTCCATTCATCGGTCAGCAACAACCATTTGCCAGGGAACCTCCTGACATACTTTACCCACAATTGCAAATCAGCAGAAGGAGGCCTTGTGGATTGTCTTTGTTTTCTGGCATCGGACTTCCCAACTTTGAGATCAAGCAGGCTGATGGAATAATTTACTCACGCAAAAGATGGAATTCGCCTTTCCAGAAAGGGCGATATAGGGTGCTCCCCGTGGCGGAAAAAACCCAAAATCAGAAAGGAGCAACCCTATGAACAACAAACCCGAAAAGCAATTGAGTGATTGGGGCTATTTTCGGTTTTCCATTATCGGAGGACTTTTGGCAAAGCCTCCCGACAAGGGAGAGCTGGGCCAGGAAATCCAGAAACTGGCCACAAAGCATTATGTCCATCCCATAAAAGAAGATACATGGGTGACCTTTGGCGCTTCAACGATTGAGCGGTGGTATTATCGGGCACTGGGTCAGGATGACCCCATTAAAGCGTTAAGGCGGAAATCCCGCGTGGATATGGGCAAAACAACGGCCATGAGTCCCGAGCTGTTGGAAAAACTGAAAATGCAGTACCAGAGTTATCAACATTGGAGTTATCAGCTTCATGCGGATAATCTGAAAGCGCTGGTTGAAATGAAGCCGGATTTGGGGACGGCGCCGTCCTACAGCACCGTGCTTAGACGGATGAAAGAGCGGGGCTGGTACAAAAAAGCTGCCAGACAAAATAAAACCCCCGGACAGAAAGCGGCACAGGAGCGCCTGGAACAAAGAGAGGTGCGGAGTTACGAGTCATCCCATGTTCATGCCCTGTGGCACCTGGATTTTCATCAGGCATGGCGAAAAGTGGTGGATTCAAAAGGCGACTGGCATGACGCACATGTACTGGCCATTCTCGATGACCGCTCCAGGGTTTGCAATCATATCCAGTGGTATCTGGGTGAAACAACCGATTCCCTTTTCCATGGGTTGATGCAGGCATTTCATAAACGGGGCCTTCCCAGGGCGATCATGAGCGACAACGGTTCCGCCATGATCGCTCATGAAACAAAAAACGGTCTTTCACGCCTGGGCATTGTTCACGATAAGACCCTTCCATATAGCCCCTATCAAAATGGCAAACAGGAATCTTTCTGGGGACAGTTGGAAGGGCGTCTGCTGGCCATGCTCCACAGAGTGGAACCCCTGCGGTTGGATTTTTTGAACCGGGTCACCCACGCATGGGCGGAAATGGAATACAACCGCGGTGTTCACGAGGAAATCGGGTGTCCACCCCTTGAGCGTCTTATTAAAGGCCCGAATGTCAGCCGGCCATCCCCTGACACCGATGCGATTGTGTTTGCGTTTACCGTCAAACAAAGGCGTATGCAGCGAAAAAGCGACGGCACCTTGACCATCAATGGGGTGCGGTTTGAAGTCCCATCACGGTTCCGTCACTTTCAGCATCTTTATGTTCGCTACCAGAGCTGGGATCTGAGCAGCGCCTATTTAACGGATCCACGAACGGACGATCCGTTAGTTCGCATTTTTCCACAGGATAAGGCCAAAAACGCCAACGGCTGCCGGCGCACTTTGCAATCCCCTGTTGAGACGGCAGCTCCCGCGGAAGATTCCGATCCCATTCCCCCGCTGCTTCGAAAACTGATGGCCGATTATGCCGAAACCGGACTTCCGCCGGCATATATCCCAAAAGACGAACTGGAGGACAGCCATGAACAATAAAACCCTCCTGGCCCTTTATGGCCTCAAATTCAATCCTTTTTTACCCAACATCCCGGTAGATGACCTTTGGCAGCCACCCGCAATGGAGTCTTTCTTTTATCGGGTTGAAAACCTGGTCATGGATGGCGGTTTTGCCCTCATTTGCGGAGAACCCGGTCTTGGAAAATCCAAAAACCTCCAGTTGCTGGCGCATCGTCTCAATCGCATCGGAGATGTGGTGGTGGGCGTCATGGAACGTCCCCAGAGCAGTCTCAGCGATTTTTACCGTGAAATGGGAACCCTGTTCGGTGTGAATCTGTCTCCATCAAACCGTTACGGTGGATTTACGGCCCTGAGAGAGCGGTGGAAAAACCATATCAAAAACACCCTCTTTCGACCCGTTCTGCTGGTGGATGAGGCCCAGGAGATGCTGACCCCATGCCTTAATGAAATACGCCTTCTTGGAAGCGACCATTTTGATTCCAAATGCCTGCTGACGTCCGTACTTTGCGGTGATATGCGACTGCCCGAGCGTTTCAGAAACGCCTCCCTCGTTTCACTGGGAACCCGCATGAGCGTCCGAATGACAATAAAACCCTACAGCCGGGATGATCTGAAAACATATCTTGATCATGCCATTTCTCAGGCAGGGGCGCCTCAACTCATGACCCGTAACCTCATGAAAACCCTTGTCGAGCATGCCGCCGGAAATCTGCGGGTGCTGAACACCATGGCTTCGGAAATACTTTCCGAAGCAGCCCGGAAAGAAATCGCGCAACTGGATGAAAAACTCTTTCTGGAGATGTTTTCACGTAACCCGCGCTCACAATAATGCAGGCACACGGGTTATGAAAATGAAGTGGCTGGGTGACATGCTTCCAAAACATCTGACATTCAGACATCTCAAACATACTGTCTCAATTGAGGC
>JAJDOH010000166.1 GCA_022340265.1 Deltaproteobacteria bacterium
CCCGTTTTTTTAAAAATGTAGCGTGCTTGAAATCCTCTCGAAGAATTGCTGAGCTGGAAAAATCAATAGAGAAAGATGAAGGTAAATTTCATGAACCATTTGGATGTGATTACCCTTGATGGCCCTGCAGGTTCAGGTAAGAGTACCATCAGCCGCTTGCTTGCCCGCAAGATCGGTTATGCCTATCTCGATACCGGTGCCATGTATCGCGCTATCGCTCTTGCAGCTAAAAGGGAGGGTGTTCCCCTTGATGATCGCATGGCATTGAAACATTTGTGCGAAAACATAAACTTGCGTTTTGTGATGGATCAGGATCCGCCACGATTGTTGATGGACAATGAGGATATTTCGGAAGAGATTCGAAATCCGGAAATAGACATGCTTTCGTCCAGTGTTTCAACCGTCAAAGAAGTCCGGGAAGCCATGAGCAGCCTTCAGCGAAGCATCTCGCGCCATGTGGATAAGGGCTTGGTCGCTGAAGGCAGGGATATGGGCACCGTGGTGTTTCCCGAAGCAAGATGTAAAGTTCTGCTGACGGCCTCCCTTGAGGAAAGAGCTTCAAGAAGGTACAAGGAACTGCTCGATCGTGGAAAGACTGTTACAAAGAGCGAAGTAATGGAGAGCCTCAAAAGACGGGATCATCAAGATCAAAATCGCTCGTTGGCTCCATTAAAGCCTGCGCCCGATGCACTCATTCTGGACACCACCGGCATGGGAATCGAAGCGGTTTTAAAACGTTTGATCGCCCATATTGCTGCTATTTGAGGAAATAAGTTGAAATCCTGTTTTAGGTTTGATAGTTAAAATATTAGGTTATTCTCTGAGATAAGCAGATACAGGGGGGTTATCAGCTTAATGGAAAAGACGACTGACTTCTTAACTCAAGACGAAACAGATAATTCACAGGATGAAGTGGTATCTCAAAACGGTGATGGAGTGATCTATCAGGGCGAACAGCGCTTGGATGATGTACAGGACATGATGACGCTTGAAGATGATACAGGCGAAAACATGGATTCGGACAACTTCATGAAGATGTATGAAGAAAGTTTGAAAAGCATTCAAGAAGGAGAAGTGGTTCCCGGAGAGATTGTTCAGGTCGATAAAGAATATGTTCTCGTCGATATCGGCTATAAATCGGAAGGGCAGATTCCCATCCAGGAATTCACGGATGAAGAAGGTCGTGTTTCGGCCAAAGTGGGCGACAAAGTTGAGGTCCTTCTTGAACGAAGGGAGGATGACGAAGGTGTTATTCAGCTTTCCAAAGAAAAGGCGGCTAAAATCAAGATCTGGGATCAGATCAAGGAAATATACGAAACCAACGGCACCGTTAAAGGCAGAATTGTTTCCAGAGTCAAGGGTGGACTCTCCGTAGACATCGGTCTTCAGGCATTTCTCCCAGGCTCCCAAGTGGATCTACGACCGGTTCGGGACATGGACAATCTCGTGGAAACCGAACATGAATTCAAAATTGTCAAATACAATAAGCGGCGGGGAAATATCGTACTGTCCCGTCGTGCCATCCTCGAAGCGGAACGGGCCGCCTTGAAGGAGGAAACCCTCAAGATTATCGAAGAAGGCGCGGTTCTCAAAGGCGTGGTCAAGAATATCACGGATTATGGACTTTTTATCGACCTGGGCGGTATCGATGGTCTTGTTCATATTACCGATATGTCCTGGGGCCGTGTTGGACACCCTTCTGAAATGCATCGGGTAGGTGATGAGATCGAAGTTAAGGTATTGAATTTTGATCGGGAAAAAGAACGGGTATCACTGGGGATAAAGCAACTGGCGCCGGATCCGTGGAGCCAGGTTGCGGAAAATTATCCGATTGGCGAAAAAATCACTGGGCGTGTCGTCAGTTTAACGGATTACGGCGCTTTTGTAGAAGTCGAACAGGGTGTTGAAGGATTGATCCATGTCTCTGAAATGTCATGGACCCGCAAAATTCGTCACCCCTCACAGATTTTAGGTGTCGGGGATACCGTCCATGCCATTGTCCTCAACATGGATGTGCCGCGGAAACGCATTTCACTGGGCATGAAACAGGTGGAGCCCAACCCTTGGGATGTCATTGAAGAGAAGTATCCCGTGGGCACCACCATTGAAGGTAAAATCAAGAACATTACGGACTTTGGAACCTTTATCGGTATTGATGAAGGAATAGACGGCCTCGTGCATATTTCCGACATGAGCTGGACCAAGCGAATCAAGCACCCTTCAGAGCTTTATAAAAAGGGTCAGGAAGTGCGTGCGGTGGTACTCAATATCGACAAGGAAAATGAACGTTTCTCTTTGGGTATAAAGCAATTGACCCCCGATCCATGGGATGAAATTCCTGTAAAATATAAACCTGGAACACGCGTCACCGGGACAGTGACCAACATCACCGATTTCGGACTGTTTATCGAACTGGAAGAAGGCATAGAAGGCCTGGTCCACGTATCCGAAATCTCGGGCGATAAACGTGGAAACCCTTTGTCCCGATTTCAGATAGATGATGTCATCCAGACAAAAGTCATCAATGTTTCGAGACGCGAAAAGAAGATCGGCCTTTCTATCCGTAAACTGGAGCAGACCAGTGAAAAGGAGATTTTCAAAAGTTATGTCAATAACCGAAAAGAAGCCACATCGAACCTGGGTGATCTTTTGCGGGAAGAAATGATGAACCTGGGACATCAGACCATACCGAACGATATTGATTCCGAAGAGAATCGTGAAAGCGAAGACCCCGCGGGTGAGAGCGGCAGCATAAAATCATCTTCTGAAAAAGGTTGATTTTAAAGAGTTAACGAGCCTACAACCATGGCAAAAAAGAGCCGCCCACTATTGATCGTTCTTTGCATCCTTCTGATCATGGCCGTTTTACTGGGCGGCATCCTGCTTCTGACACTTCACTTTTTCAGCCCCTCAACGACAGCTCTCTTCAAAGAGAAAATCGGTGTTGTTACGATTAACGGTACAATATCTTCCGGCAAGAAGATTTCCTCACAACTGGCAAAGTTTGCCAGGGATGAGAACATCAGGGCCATCATTTTGCGCATCAACTCCCCTGGCGGCGGTGTGGGTGCAACGCAGGAGATCTATCGAGAAGTTCAGAAGACGACCCCGCAAAAGCCGGTTATTGTATCCATGGGCTCGGTTGCCGCATCCGGGGGGTATTACGTGGCGGCGCCAGCGACCAAAATCGTGTCCAACCCAGGAACCATTACCGGCAGCATCGGTGTGTTTATTCAATTTGTTCGTCTGGAGGAATTACTGAAAAAAATTGGTGTCGATTTTGAGATCGTCAAAAGTGGTGAGTTCAAAGATATGGGTTCACCGGATCGAAAGCTAACCCAAAGAGACCGGGAAATTATCGAAGCATTGATAAAGGATTTACAGGGACAGTTTGTTTCCGCAGTGTCCTCAGGCAGGCATCTTTCCGTTCAGGAAGTTCAGAAATTTGCTGACGGGCGTATTTTTTCGGGTGCACGAGCCAAACAACTGGGCCTTGTTGATTTCATGGGAAACTTCCAGGATGCCGTTGAAATTACCAAAAAAGCCGTTGGCATAACGGGAGATGTGGACCTGGTTTATCCGAAAAAAAGCACCAGTGAATTATGGGATTTGTTTCTGGAGTCTAGT
This sequence comes from Deltaproteobacteria bacterium, assembly GCA_022340265.1. Taxonomy (GTDB): domain Bacteria; phylum Desulfobacterota; class DSM-4660; order Desulfatiglandales; family Desulfatiglandaceae; genus NaphS2. The sequence goes on from JAJDOH010000166.1 coordinate 3,628, forward strand.
GCGAAGCATTTTATGAAGGCGTTTGGCGAAGGTGCAAAGGGCACCGTTTTGTACCGATGGGATGGATCTCTAACCCCCTCTAGCGGAAACTACTGACATCTCCTTTGCCTTCCCGAATGATTTCCGGCTCATCGTCCATCAGGCTTACGACACTTGAGGGATTGGGGTAAAGCAGACCGCCATCAATAATGGCGTCGAGGTTGGCGCCGTAGGCATCTTCTATGGCACGGGGTTCATCGAAGCCGGCACTGGTGCTGATGATGGGGCGGCCCAGTGCGTGGACGATGGCAAGCGTAATGTTGTTGTTCGGAACGCGAATGCCCACCGTTTTTCTTTTGGTCAACATAATTTTGGGAACCAGACGGGTCCCCTCCAGAATGAAGGTATAGGGGCCAGGCAGCAACCGTTTCATGGTTTTGTAGGCGTAGTTGGAAACCAGTGCATATTTGCTGATTTCGTTTAAGCCGTCGCAAACAAGAGAGAAGGGTTTTTTTAGTGGTCTGTTTTTCAACCGGTAAATGTGTTGTATTCCTTTCTTGTTGTAAAGGTCACAACCGATTCCGTAAAATGTATCCGTTGGATAGGCAATCACCCCCCCTTGTTCCAGAATTTCGCTAACACGATCAATGTGTCTCTGTTGGGGATTATCCGAGTGAATGGAAAGAAACAACACTTTTTTTTTGGGGCCTGATTTTTTGGAGGGCGGCATCTTTTTTCAACCTCTGTTGGAGTCTTTCCTGTGAGCATGGATTTTGTTTTGTACTTTTTTTCCGTTCTGCTCGGTCTTTGCCTGGGCAGTTTTGCAAATGTTTGTATTTACCGTATCGCACAGAACAAGTCAATCGTTCATCCTGCTTCCTCATGTCCCCATTGCGGCGCTGGAATTCGATTCTATGACAACATTCCCGTGATCAGCTACCTCCTGCTTAAAGGGCGGTGCAGACAATGCGGCATTTCCATTTCCCTGCGATATCCTCTGGTTGAGATGTTAATGGCACTTTTGAGCCTGGCGCTCTTCATGAAGTTTGGTTTTCAGCTGCAATACCTCCTCTTTATGCTTTTCTCAGGCATCTTGTTGATTCTCAGTTTTATCGATTTTGATCACAAAATTCTGCCCGACGTTCTGACGCTGCCGAGCATTTTGGCGGGATGGCTGGTATCCTTTTTGCCGGGCGGCATTTCCTGGATCGATTCTCTCATTGGGTTGGTGGCGGGGGGAGGATCACTCTATCTTGTGGCCACCGTTTATGAACGCATTACGGGAAGGGAGGGATTGGGAGGCGGCGACATAAAGCTTTTGGCCATGATTGGGGCGTGGCTGGGGTGGGTGTCTCTCCCGCTCATCGTTCTCATGTCTTCACTCTCAGGCGCCGTCATCGGCTCCGTATTTATCCTGTCAGGCGGAAAAGGTGTCCGCACACAGATCCCCTTTGGCCCTTTTCTATCAATTGGCGCGCTTGCCTATCTTTTCTTTGGTCGCCAGATATCATTATGGTATTTTAATCTTTTTGCCTGATACCAATGAACCGCTCAAAAAAAGCGTATTCC
>JAJDOH010000212.1 GCA_022340265.1 Deltaproteobacteria bacterium
CGTCTCGGCGGGTGTTGCAAACCGGTACATGGTGTATGCCCGCACCGGCAATGATCCGGAAGACCGGCGCAAATACCGGCATCTCACGGCGTTCATTGTTGAAAAGGGCACGCCGGGGTTCAGCGTGGAGAAAATCAATGAGGTCATCGGTTTTGAAAACATTCAAAACGGGGTCCTGGATTTCAAGGATGTTCGCGTTCCCGTAAATAATATGTTGGGCGAGGAAGGGCAGGGGTGGTCCGTAATGACGGCGGGTCTTAACTTTGAAAGAACCCTCATCTGCGCCCAGACAGCCGGATGGATGGAGGAACTGCTGCGAAACACGGTTCCCTATTGTCAGCGCCGGCTGCAGTTCGGCAAACCGACCATCAGTTTTGTGAACAACCAGTTCAAGCTGGCGGATCTGGTGAGCCGCTTGAAAATCGCGAGACTCTTGACCTTTTACACGGCCTATTTGTGGGATCTGGGCTGGGATATTACCCTGGAGTCCAACATGGCCAAGGTTTATAATGCCGAAAGCGTCATGGCATCGAGCCTGGATGCCATACAGGTGATGGGCGGAGACGGGCTTACGCCCTTTTATCCCCTTTCGGCCATCATGCATGTGGCCAAGGTGGAAAACATCGCGGGCGGTACCATGGAGGCCTGCAGAATGGTGATTCACCGAACCGCCATGCGGCAGATGGCCCAAGAACTCAAGCAACCCCGGCGCGTCATTCATGAGGAACTGGGCGTTCCGGTGCCGGCGGCGGAGGATCCCCGAAAAGCGGACCTTGTGGACGAGGAAAGCCTGTTGAAAGTATTGGCCGAGGATTATCGGGTCAATCCCGGGCTGCACATGAACCGGGAAGACATGTTGCTCTATTTTGATGTGCCCGAAGAACAATTGGATGAAGTGCTTTTATCTCTGGAGCAGAAAGGATGGGTCCAGTTGAATCGTGACAAAAAGGGGATCGCCCTGGCCAAAGCCACCTATGACGGCCTTGAACGGGCCTTTCCAAAGGATTACTATAAATGGTTTCCCGCCTGGGCCACTGAGGACAGGATCTTCTGATTTCTTCCGTGCCGCACTAATAGAAATCGTTTTCCCGAATGACCGACCGGAGCAGGGTCAAAACCTCCTTTTTCTGTTCATCGGAGAAATGTTCCAGGTAACGGGCAATGTTCGCATCCTTTTCACTGGATATGTTTTTTAATTGCTCCCGCCCTTTGGGCGTTATTTCCAGCAGGGTTATCCGTTCGTCATTGGGGTCGCTTTTTCTTAAAAGGAACCCATTTTTTTCCAGCCGTTTGGCGATTCCCGTCATATTGGCACCCGAGACCAGCATGATTTTACCCACATTGCTGATGGTATTCTGCCGGTTCTCGGAGCTGTCTAAAACCCGCAGGACATTGTATTGAGGAAATGTAAGGCCATAATTTTTGAAAATATTAGCGGAATTCTTTTTGAAAAATTCCGCCAGTCGAACAATGACCATCATGACCTTCTCATCCAGGTTTAAATCGTTTTGATACCCGCCGTTAAACATTATAGTCCCTTTTCAGTTTATATTATTGTAAAATTGTTAATACAATAAATAAAATACCATGAACTGTCAATACATTAAATAAGAAAATCCGTTCCGAAACACGATTTTTTTGCGACTACTGAGTTCAGTCCACCTTCCGGAGTTCGGTTTTTCACGCCTTTTCATAGCAATTTTGAATAAAATTTCAAAAAATGCTTGACAAAGTGGGGTCATGTCTCATATCAAATGAATATGCTTAATGTATTAAATATCAATGTTCATACGGTCAGTGCATTAACAGTGTATTTGTCTATAGCTTTTACCCATAACGAAAAATAAAGATGGAGGTTAACCATGGACGTTAAAGCCAAACTGTCCGAAGTCGTCGGCGCGGAAAATTTTTCCGATGACCCGAATCAGTTGCAAGCCTATGCGACCGATTTCAGCTACACGCCCGAAGGAGTTCCCAATTATGTGGTGAAACCGGGATCTTCCGAAGAGGTCTCAAGGATTGTGACATTCTGTAACGAAAACAAAATTCCCGTTGTGCCCGTCAGTTCAAAGATTCATTTTTACGGCGCGGCAATTCCCAAGGAAGGCGGGGTGATTCTCGATATGGCCCGGATGGACCGGGTTCTGGAGATTGATCCCGATAACCGCCGTGTGCGATTCGAAGCCGGCGTGACCTGGGAAAAATTGACCCGGGAACTGGCCAAAGAGGGGTTCAGGGTCATCATGCCCCTGACGCCGCCCGCCCAGCGGTCGGTTCTGACGGACTTCATGGAGCGCGAGGAGCCCACCAATCAGGTTTACGATTACGGCGAGCCCCTGGAGGCCATGGAAGTGGTGTGGCCCACGGGTGAGCAGTTCAGAATGGGATCCGCCAGCGTCAACGGTTATCCCGATTCCCCGTCCAAGGGCGGGAACCCTTCCGGCCCGGGCCTTGACTTTTACCGGTTCTTTCAATGTGCCCAGGGGACCTTCGGCGTGGTGACCTGGACCAACCTGAAAATCGAATCCATTCCCAAAATGGATAAGGTCCTCTTCGCACCCGTCGACGATCTGGAATACGTCACCGAATTTCTGTATCGGATACTTCCCCGCCGCATCGGCCAGGAAGTGGTCCTCTTAAACAATGTGGACCTGGCCGCCATGCTGGCGGAAGATTGGCCTTCCGATTATGACAAACTGAAAAACACGCTCCCCCCCTGGACGCTCATTCTGGTGCTCAGCGGTCTTCTGAGACGCCCGGAGGAAAAAATCGCCTATGAGGAGAATTTCCTGGCGGAAGTGTTGAAAAACGAATTTTCCGACCTGAAACTGGGGGAGAGCCTTCCCGGGTTTCCCGGTCTGCGGAACAAAATTTTGCCCATGCTGCGAAAACCGTGGCCCGCGGACAAGCCCTATTGGAAGAACAGCGTCAAAGGCGCCTGCCAGAGCCTGTTTTTCCACACCCGGCCCGTTCTGGCCCAACAGTTTGTTTACCTGGTGGAGGAGATTGCCGCACGCCACGGGTACCCCATCAGCGAAATCGGCATGTACATTCAGCCCATTGAACACAACCGTGCCTGCCGGCCCGAATTCAACTTCTTCTATGATCCCGATGATGATGCTGAAGTGGCCGCCGTTCGCGCGCTGTACAACGAACTGGCGAAGGTGCTGCTGGGCGAAGGGGCGGTCTTTACAAGACCCTACGGTGAATTGGCACCCATCGTATACGAGAAGGCCGCGTCGTACACGGCCCATCTCAAGCGGTTGAAGAAAGTATTCGACCCGAACAACATTATGAATCCCGGGAAACTGTGCTTCTAAGGAGGGCGCGACAATGGCCAATGAATTAAATTTCAGATATTACAAGCCAAAAGAAGAATTCAAGTTCGACATTACCGATATGGAGAACTTTGTATACGATATGAGCCGGTGCATCAAATGCAAAGGATGCACCTGGGTGGAACACACCTACATGCCCGGCGCCAAATTCATGACCCGGTGCCCAAGCGCCACCAAGTACGAATTTGACGCTTACGGCGCTTACGGCAAAATGAGAATCGGTCACGCCATGGCCGAAGGGAAACTGGAGTGGAACGAAAAGGCCCTGGAAGTGATGTATGCCTGCACCCTTTGCGGTGCCTGTGATGTGGGGTGCAAACGGAACCTGGATCTTGAAATCGGATTATCCCTGGAATCCCTTCGGGTGAAAGCGGTGCAGGACGGCGTGGGTCCCATGCGGGCCCACAAAAAGGTGGCCGAAAAGATCAACAAAACCCACAATTGTTTCGGATCCCCCCATGAGAAACGGACCGATTGGTTGCCCGAAGGGATTACGCCTGTCGAAAAAGCGGATGTGCTTTACTTCGTGGGCTGCACGGCCTCCTATATTAATAAGGAGATCGCCCGATCCACGGTGAAGATTTTCAAAAGTGCGGGAACGGATTTCATGCTCATGCCCGACGAATGGTGCTGCGGTAACACGGTTTTTTCAGTGGGACTCTACGACGAGGCCAAGTCCTTGGCCCAACGGAACGTGGATGAAATGCGCAAAACCGGGGCCAAAACCCTCATTACCAGTTGCGCCGAAGGGTACCGCATGTGGAAGGTGGATTATCCGAAATTGTTGAACATCTCAACCGCTGAACTGGGATTTGAGGTGCTCCATCTGGTGGAATATGCGGATGCAATGGTGAAGAGCGGTGCACTGGAGCTGAAAAAGCCTGTTAATACGCGCATGACCTACCATGATGCGTGCAGCCTGACGCGCTTGAGCGAACCCTGGACCCCCTACGAAGGAAAGCGGGGATGGATGGGGTGTGTGGAACCGAGGCTCCAGCGGCGGCGAGGCCAGCACGGGGTGTATGCACAGCCCCGGGATATCTTAAACGCTATTCCCGGTGTGAATCTGGTGGAAATGCCGCGGATGAAGGAAAACGCTTTCTGTTGCGGCGCAGGCCGGGGAACCCAGGCCGCCTTTCCCGACTTTGCCGCCTGGGCCGCACAACATCGGTTGGAAGAAGTTAAAGAAATCGGCGCCGAGACGCTCGTATCCACCTGTCCCTGGTGCAAAAATAATTTCGCCGGCGCGGTTAAGGCAGGTGGCGACGATGTGCAGGTTCTGGATATTTCGGAAGTCATCTGCGTATCCATTGAGGGTTAGGTGAAAGGAGGAACATTATGGCCATATCAAAAGAGATATATCGTGTAATGGAAGCCGTTGTTGGCTCCAATAACATATCCGACGACCCGGTCATCTGCGAATCATACCGCAGCGGTCCCGGGGGGTATGAAAACGGGCTTGGGTATGAACGTGTCATGACCACCATTCCGGGTTGCGTGATCATGCCCAACAATACGGAAGAGGTTCAGAAGATCGTCAAGGTCTGTTACCGCAACGACATTCCTTATGTGCCCTACAGCACGGGTTTTTACGGACCCCGTTCCCATCCCCACGTGGAAGATGCGCTCCTCATCGACCTTAAGCGCATGAACGATTTCATACTGGACGAAAAACATTTTTATGTGGAAGTGGGCCCGGGCATGGTCTATTCGCCCATTCAGGAGGAATGCATGAACCATGGGGCCTATGTGGTCATCGGCGGAGGCGGGGCGCAGGCATCCGCCATTGCCAACCTCATCGGCGATGGATGGTCCCCCTTGAGCCACCGGATCGGACTTCCCCACCGCCGCATCCTGGGCACGGAAATGGTGATGCCCGACGGCGAGATCGTTCGAATGGGTTCCCTGGCCACCAGCGAAGACCCCTTTTGGGGTGAAAGCCCGGGACCGGATCTGAGAGGGTTGCTCAGAGGTTATACCGGCCTTCGGGGGTGCTTGGGCATTGTGACCCGAATGGCCATCAAAACCCTTCCGTTCCAGCCTGAACGGCTTGAACCCACGGGAATTTCGCCCAATACGGCCCTGGCACTGCCTGAGAAACGGATCAAATGGATCAATTTCACCGTCCCCTCGAAAGAAGCCCAGGTGACCGCCATGCGGGAAATCGGCCACGCCGAGATCGGCGGTGCCGTCACCAAGGTCCCGCTTTTCTGGCGATCCATTGCCAAAGCCGAGTGCAAGGAGGA
>JAJDOH010000258.1 GCA_022340265.1 Deltaproteobacteria bacterium
TTGACATCTCTTTTGAGTGTCCATGAAAACCTTTAGATGGTCAAGACAAACCCCCGCTTAAGATGAAAGATATCACCATAAATCCCACGGCAACCATCAGGCAGGCCATGGAGGCTTTGGACAAAACAGCTGAAAAGGTTCTCTTGGTTGTTGATGAAAACCACAGGCTGATCGGAACACTGACTGATGGAGACATAAGACGTTATATTCTGAAAGAGCGGAATCTGATCGGTACCATCGAAACCGCATATTTCAGAAATCCCATTTTTGTGTTTGAAAATGAAGATGACCCGGAAGGGGTCAAGGAGTTGCTCAGGAAAAACAAGATCGATCTAATCCCTGTTCTTAAACAGGATCGCAAGATAGCCGATTTCATCACCTGGGAAAAAGCTTTTGGAAACAACAAGAAAGACACTTTTCAAGATCTTGGCATCACGGCCGTCATTATGGCGGGCGGTCACGGGACCCGGCTTATGCCATTTACCAAGGTCCTGCCGAAACCACTTGTTCCAGTTGGAGACAAACCTGTAATCGATCATATCATCGACCGATTTGTCAAGCATGGCGTCAGCGATTTCTATTTGACCGTTCATCACATGTCTAAGATCCTCCGTGCCTATTTTGAGGAAAAGAGTTCCAATTATAAAATCAGATTCGTAGAAGAAGCGAAGCCCTTGGGAACCGCCGGCAGCCTCAAATACTTAGAAGGCAAGCTGCATGGGGATTTTTTTGTATCCAACTGTGATATCATCGTCGATGCGAATTACGTAGACATCTATGATTTTCATCAAGAAAACAAAAATGATATAACGCTCGTGGCTTCAGCCAAGCAATTCGACATTCCTTACGGAGTATGTGAACTGAATGGCGCTGGAAGTTTGAAGCAAATAATCGAGAAACCAGCATATAACTTTTTGGTGAATACAGGTCTTTACCTTTTGAATTCCAGGGTGTTGAGCCTCATCCCCGACGACAACTTCTTCCATATCACCCGACTTATCGAGAAGGTGATGCAGGAAGGGGGGACAATTGGGGTCTATCCGGTCAGCGAAAACGCCTGGATTGATGTGGGACAATGGGCTGAGTATCGTAAGGCCATGAAAGCAATAGAGGGGCTTTAATGATAGACGGCAAGACAGTCTTAGCTGTCATACCCGCACGGGGCGGTTCAAAAGGAATCCCCCGCAAGAACATCCGGAATTTGGCAGGAAAGCCCCTGATCGCCTGGACAATAGAAGAAGCACGTAAATCCCGATATATTGACAGGCTTATACTTTCGTCTGATGACTCAGAAATTATGGCTGTTTCAAAGAAATTTGGATGCCAAGTTTCGTTTGTTCGTCCAGCCGAGCTCGCCCAGGATGATACTTCGGGAACCGAGGTCGTGTTACACGCTATTGACAAATGCCCTGGATACTCATTTGTTTTGTTGCTGCAACCCACATCGCCTTTCAGGACTGTCGGGCATATTGATTCCCTTATTGAAACCGCTCGGGCTGAGAGGGCCAACTGTATGGTTTCTGTGACTTCACCTTCTAAACACCCCATGTGGATGTTTAGACTGGATAAAAAAAACAGGCTCGTGCCTTTTTGTGAGGGGCCGCCTCCTATGTGTAGGCAGGAACTGCCAGCTGTATATGCTTTGAATGGTGCGTTGTACTTCGCTTGCTCCCGTTGGCTCAAAGAAAAGCGGACCTTCTTGACTGCCGAGACCCGAGGTTTCTATATGAAGCCTGAAGCATCCATGGACATTGATACAGAGCTGGATTTCTTCCTCAGTGAATGTTTGTTGAAAAGGGAGAAGCGATCTCCCGAGAACCTCCCCCCTGTGGGCGGTGATTAATCAGGTAATGATCAGCATCACGCATCCCCACATAGGACTTGCCCCATCGAAAATGGTGAAGGTACATGTAAAAAGACAATGGGAATAACGCTCCGGATTTGTCAATTTTGCCAAATTTTATCGACTGAATACCCCGCCTTCAGATTGTGATGAAAAAGACGATTTTCGTTTCAATTACCGATATGTTCGATGAGAGGCTTCTTCTGTCATCCGGGGTTGTGGACCTTTTGAAAACCAGGGGCCATGAAATAATCGTATGCTCCCCCCATTTTTACAAAGAACTCCTTGAGAAAGATTATCCTGGGATCATTTTTGAAACCCATCCCTCTATCGGCAATTCAATACTCAACGAGGCATTAACCATTCTATGGCGTGCCTCTCAAGATGAGTTGCTTGCATTCGTGTTGCGCAGGGATTTGAAAAAATTGCGTGGTTTAAGGCGCCTATTACTCATACCGAACAGAATATTTACGGATCAGGAAAAGTTTCGTTTGCTGATTAAGGGTGTGGACCGGCGGGTTGTCAACAGAAACAATCCTTATAAGCATTTGTTTATGAAACATAAACCTGATTTAGTCGTTACGACCACAGACTTCACACTTCAACATAGGATGGTTACTAGGGAGGCAAGACGTTTAGGGGTAAGAACCATAAGGGTCATAAGAAGTTGGGACAATATTACCAGTCGCGGGCATCTGTTTGAACCACCCGATTTTTTCATCGTCTGGAATGAATGCAATAAATCTGAGTTGGTCCAACTGCACGGAATAAGTCCTGAACGAATCTTTGTCTGTGGTGTACCACATTTTGATATTTTGAGTCACTTTAGAAGAATGGAGAAGTCCGAGGGCTGGCCTGATTACTGCTCACGCAACGGATTGGACCAGGACAGACGTCTTCTTTATATTCTTGGGTCTGTGGAAAATTCCGGTTGGATGCTGAAAGATGTTATTGAACTACTGGTTCAGCAAATGAAGGCTAATGGTCTGGTGGTTCCGTGTCAGCTGCTCATTCGGCCACATCCGAACGTCATTAATAGTGGCAAGGGGCCTGGAAATATGGAAGACCTGCGGTACTTTCAGCGCCTCTCAAAGGATGTCCACATCGAGCAACCTAAAATGATGTTGGATGCTCAGGGAGCCCGTATGCAAAAGGGAGATGCCTTTGCCAGAAGCGAGAACATGTTTTTTTCTGATTTGGTCATTCATTTTTACTCTACAATCGCATTGGAAGCATCCGCCTTGGATAGGCCAAACATATCCATTGGGTTTGATGGACGAAATGGCGGAAACACCGTCCGGCAATTCGAAGAGTGTTTTCATTTGAAACCTTTGATTGAGACGGGCGGCGTAAGGATAGCAAAGTCAGGGGGCGATCTCATCTCAGCAGTTAATGGATACTTAACGCAACCCGAAAAGGATGGAGAGCAAAGACAAAAGATCGTCGAAAGATTTATTGGCAGCAATGATGGAATGGCGACTTCGCGGGTAGCAGAGATGATACACGCTCTGGTCATGTGAATGATGAAAGCAAATGATGTTCGGAAATGAATTGGTGTGAGTAGCGTTCATGAATATAAAAAACTTTTATGCCGACAAACTGGAAGAGAGTATGCTCGTTTCGGCACAGACCCGTATTACCGAGTCCAGGATAGCCTTTGAGGAAAAGCTGGCT
>JAJDOH010000269.1 GCA_022340265.1 Deltaproteobacteria bacterium
TTTCTCTTTGAGGCGTTTGAGCTGAATGTTAACGCGTTTGGCCATGAATTCGATCATGAATGGTCGAACCGTGTCGTCAAAGAGGATCGGGCGGTCATTTTCATCCACCACATTAAATCCGAAACTAATGGGGCCTTCCAACTGTCCTCGAATGGCTGGTTTCCGGGATAAATCCATCTCCAGAAACCGTTTGTAAACCACCGAATAGGTATCGCTGATGTCAAAATAGGCCGGTTCATCGAAACGGCTCATACACGCTTCAAACTCAGCCAGAAATTTTTCGTGTGAAAAGCGAAGGGTTCGCTTTCCCTTATCCAGCAGGATGCCCGGGAAATGCTCAGAAGCTTGAACATACATGTCCTCATAATAGTTGTACTTTGGCAGCTGGGGCCAGAAAGGAATATCCAGGGAAAGCGCCAACGCAAGGGCTCTATCCACATTTCGGTGCGGCATCACAGCCATGGCCGTGGTGAGCAAATTGCCTGGAATGGGCATTATATAAACCTCAAAAAATGATGTTCCAAAAAAACCATCCGATGATCAGAACCGTTTTTATTAGAATGGATTTCTTTCAAAAGCGCAAACTTTTTGCGGGAATATTTGACTTGGCTTCCACTTGATGACATATTGTGGCACAATTTTCACGATCGATGCTTTTGCTGTATTCACATTGAAGCCTTTTGAAGAATTTTAATTTCAGGGAGGATAATTAGGATGTCGGAACTGACGGAAAAAAACCTGGCATATGCATTTGCAGCGGAAAGTAAAGCTGCCGTTCGAAATGAAGCCTTTGCCAGAAAAGCCGAAGCCGAAGGGTATATCCAGATTGCACGTCTTTTTCGTGCTATTTCCGAAGCCGAGTCCGTGCATGCACGCCGGTATCTGCAGTTCATGCGGGGCAAAATCGGATCAACGGAGGAAAACCTGGAAACGGCTTTCAATAACGAAATAAATGCCAATGTAAACGAATATCCCAAACTCATTAAAGATGCTACCGACGAAGGAAAGGAATCCGTTGCCAAGGCTTTTTCAAGGTCCCGAGACGTGGAGAGCGGGCATGCCGACCTTTACAAAAAGGCCATGAACGACATGCTCGCAGAACGTGAAACCGATTATTATGTATGTCAGGTTTGCGGGTTCGTGGCCGAAGATACACCCAGAGACAACTGCCCCGTCTGTGGCGCCGTAAAGGGCAAATTTAAAAAGATTGCCTAATTAAGAGCGCCGCCAGGGACAACGATTATTGCTGCACAGCGTCGACCAATCCTCCCGGCGTTTTCAGGTGTGCCTTTTCGTCATCGACAGTTCCCAGGAGAATGGCGCGACTTTCTTCATATTAACAGCATGCTGCTCCCTATTCCTCAGGCAATGCCTGCGCTATTTTCTTTCCCAACGTTGCACATGCTGCGAGCCCTTCCGCGTCGGGTCTGTATTGAAGCCGGACTCCCGGATCGATGATATCAAATTTCATTTCCTCCAACTCTTTGGTAATCAGCTTTACCGATTCACCACTCCAGCCGTAAGAGCCGAAGGGCGCTGAAATCTTGTTTTGAGGCTTCAGGCCTTTCATGTAAACCAGAAAATCGGCGACTGTTGGAAAGAGACCGTTGTTCAGCGTTGGAGAACCGACCAGAATGGCGCCGGCATCAAGGACCTCGGTGATAATGTTGCTGCGGTGACATTTCCTGAGATGTATCGGTTTGGCATTCACCCCTTCCTCAGTAAGTGCACCTGCGATGACTTCCGCCATGGCCTCGGTACTGTGCCACATGGTGTCATAAACCACCAGGGCCTTCCGTGTAGGTTCCATCTTACTCCATTTGACGTAGGTCTTGATGATCTTGGCGGGATCCTTGCGCCAAATGATGCCGTGGTCCGGGCAGATGGTGTCTATCTGAAGACCCATCTCCGTAACCTTATCCACCAGTTTCAGGATGAGCGGAGCATAGGGCATCAGAATGTTGGCAAAATATTTTTTGGCATGGGGAAAAATGTCATCACCCATCTGATCGTCAAATTTTTCAGGACCCGCATAATGCTGTCCAAAAGCATCACTGGAAAAAAGCAGTTTGTCCTCATTGACGTAGGTAAACATGCTGTCCGGCCAGTGAAGCATACGGGTTTCCATGAAGGTGACGCTTCTTTTTCCCAGAGACAGTGTTTCACCATTTTCAACGGCCTTGTAATTCCATTTTTGGGGATAATGTTTGGAGAGATTCTTCTCCCCCATTTTGGAGCAGAAAAGCGGCTTGTCTTCACCGATTCTATGCATCACCCGTGGTAACCCGCTGGAATGATCCATTTCGGTATGATTGCTGATCATATAGTCGATTTTTCTTGGATCAACGATGGCACTGATATTGGCCAAAAGTTGATCGGAAAAAGAGGCTTTGACCGTATCGATGAGGGTAATCTTCTCGTCCAGGATTAAATAAGCGTTGTAAGTGGTCCCTTCGTAGGTAGAATAACCGTGAAAATCTCTTATATTCCAATCTGTTACTCCAACTGCAAAGATGCCTTCCGCTAATTTGACGGGTTCCATTTCTTACTCCTGTTTAAAGATTATCAATTGGTTTCACCAGATCTCTATCATGCGAAGCACGCCAGCTTCTTTTTTTCAGGCACCCTGCCCTTTCGAGCATTCCCTGCAAAGCATCATCCCGTCCTGTGCAATCAACTTTGTGGACATGGTGGGTTCGCCGCATCGATCACAGGGCTTTGACGGCTCAACTTTTGCTTTGGGAGGTAACGCCTCATGGGCTTCACGAACATCAAAAAGCGCTTCTTCGGTTTTTTCCATAATTTCCCGGCTTCGCCGCCAATGGAGTTCTTTAAATCGCTCTTTTTCGGCATCAGTGGCATCTCCTTTTCGAATCTTGCCCATGAGCTGCTGGTGCTCTTCACCGATTGCAAGCGCATCGTTTTTCAAAGAGACCCGCACTCCGTCTCCGGTTTTGCGGCTGATCAAAGTCAACACATGCTTACCGTAATCTTTGAAGATAAGGTTCCCTTTGCCAAAAGTACAGCCCGTCAGTACCTGTACTGCATCGGCACCGCAAGCATTGGTTTCAATAATCGCAACTACCTCCTCATCATCAGCCCGGTTTTCCCGGAGCCAATCCATGGCCTTTTTGCTCGACCGATAACCGATGGCCAACCCTGGGCAGACATGCCCGTGGAAATCAGCACATTTCTTAAAATCTTCCGCTTTGAAGGGATCGGAAAGTTCCATATATATTCCTTTCTATACATTTCTTTATATTTGGTTATAATGGCATTCGTCCTGCTTTTAAAGTTTTTTATATTTTTCCACAATTTCTGTCAATAGGGCAGCCATACCGCTTTCACAATGAAACCCTTGTCTGTCAAAATATTTGCCTTAAATGAAGTATCTGCCGGGAGGCATCCAGACGCGTTTTCCTGGGCGATGCGAGGCGTATCGCCTGGAATTTCCGGGAGTGCCATTGTAAAAAAGATGTGTATGGGTCCCAATGGTTGTTTGCCTCATAAAGGCATCTATCTTTGCAGTTCTTCCCTGATAGCCATGCCGAGCCTTTCAAGTACGTACGGTTTCTTTAAATATTTGCCGGCACCCAACGCCTGGGCAGCCATCACCTCTTTTGTTCGGGCATAGCCGCTGGCGATAATGGCCTTTTGACCCGGATGAATTTTGATGATCTCCTCATATGTCTCCCGCCCGTTCATGCCGTCGGGCATAACCATGTCAAGCAGAATGAGATCAAAGGGTTTTCTTCTGACATATTCGATGGCCGCTCTGCCACTAGCTGCGGTAGCAGCTTTATAGTTGAGTTCTGTTAAGAGTCTGAAGGCGATGTCTCTTTGCTGTTCCTCATCGTCAACCACCAAAATACTCTCCCCGTGTCCGGTATATTCTTTAAGAGAAACCGCTTTTTTCTGAGAATCCAAGGCGGTTCTTTCCGCAGGAAAGTAGAGTTCAAACACCGTTCCATTCTCATCGCTCCTCACATCTTTGTATCCTTGATGATCCTGTATAGTGTTCCAGACCACGGCAAGACCGAGACCGCTGCCGCTCCTTCCCATTTTCTTTTTGGTGTAAAAGGGCTCAAAAATCCTCTCCAGGTCCATCGGATCAATGCCGGGGCCGTCGTCGGAAACGCTGAGTACCGCGTATTCACCGGTACGAACTTGATCATAACCTTTCAGCGGCTTGTCCAGGTAGCAGTTTCTGGTTGCAATAGTCACCGTACCCAGGGAGCTGTTTCTCGATTCCGATGCATTGATAACAAGATTTATCAGGGCTTTGGTGACATGTATTCCGGAACAGTTCACATTGAGCAGATCGGGATCAAGTTCTTTCTTGAACCGTAGGGCAGGATGAGTTTGCTTGATCTGTTGGTGTTCGCTGGATGTTAGATATTCTTCGACGATCATGTTCAGATTGGAAATTTCTTTGTTGGTGGCCACGCCTCTGGCAATGCTCAAAAGGTCTTCAACCACCTCGGCCGCCCGCAAGCCTGACGCCTGTATGGATTTGACGGGTTTTTGAAGTGGGCTGTCCTCGGGCAAATGAAGCAGAATCAATTCCGGATAATTGATAAGACCTGAAAGGATATTGTTCAAATCGTGGGCTACGCCGCCTGCCAGAACTCCCACAACCTCCATCTTCTGCGCTTTCTGCAACTGATGCTGCAGTTCTTTCTTTTCTTCTTCCGCTTTGCGTATCTCCGTGAAATCCCGAATGATGATGAGCTTTCCCAGTTGGACCTCATAGGCTTCAATGATCGATTGCGAAACCGAAAGAACCCGTTGTTTCCCCTTGCGCATGATGGTGATTTCCCGATTCTGGTAGGTTTCTGTGGGGTCATGGTTTTTAAGCAAGTCTGAAATACTTAAGCCCCTCAGTTCAGAATCTGCCAAATAGAACATTGCTCTTGCGGATTCGTTAATATTGGTAATGTTCCCATTGGGATCAATCAAAATAATCCCATCTAAAATGTTTTCAAAAAGGTTGGTGGCGGCTTTTTCCACTCCAACGGATAAAAAATTGTATTTGACGACGGCCAGAAACGCGCAAAGACTGATGGCACCGCAGCCGGAGGAACCCAGGCGAATAAAATCCCGCACTTTCAAAACGGCGGGGAAAATAACATCGCAAATTAGTCCGATAGACAATGAAATGGTGACACCCAGCAGCAGCAGCATCAATTGCCGTCGCTGATTGACATCCTCCGTTCTTAGTGCCCTTTTAAAGGTCAGATAGTAAGCATAAAGCGTCGACGGTGTAACGAGAAACAGGATGATCGGCACAAAGACTATTCCAGGAACAACCATTTCGCCCCAGTAGGTTTTCTCATGCCCGAAAATGGTTAAATTAGTTATGAGAGACAGAAAAATAGTGACAGCGCAGGCTGTCAGCATGATTTTATAGAAAAGGTCCTTTTCTTTTCCGAGAAAGGCATAGATAAAATTGAGAAACAGAAATCCGCTTGGGATCCAAAAAATACAGGCAATCCTGAAAAGGGGAACTTTCCACGTGGATGGTGTCGGCATCCAGGCAAGAAAATCACAGAAAACCCATCCCAAAAGACTGGCCAGAAAAATTAGACAGGTCCTGTTGACGGCTGTATAATGTTTCTGAGCATAAATGTAAGACCAAGCGAAAACGTTGATCAGGACGGAAACAAACGGCAGAAATAAGAAATAGTTCATTTCCATTGTTCACCTCCGCAAATGAGATGCATCATAAAACCAAAATTGGAAATTCCCACAAGCAAAGACCGCGATTCATACCGGTTCTACCCGTCATGGCATTACATATACTGAAATCATAATGTATTTTGTTAGCATATGAAAGTGATTTTTTAATTAAAAATAGCGAAATATTAAAATATGCAAGTCAGACCGGAACTCGGATTTCTTGGATTCACGCTCTCCCAATTCAATTCACACCCTTTTTTCACCATTCTATCGCAGGGCCATTGAAAGACGACAGCCATTTGCCTACCATTTGAACAATGGCAATCACACAATTTTTTTCCCATAAGGAGGACGATGATGGCCAACCCTAAAATTTCAAGACGTTCTTTTTTGACTTGATGGTTCTTTCTTGACAAAGGAAACACAGATGTTTACTGAGTTAGCTTTCCTGGTTATCAAGTAGGAGGATTTGAAATGGTATCAAAAAAGAAGATGTCCGGTCAAAAGACCCCTGCCAAACGGAGACGGGTGACCGTAAATTTTGAGGCACCCGATGCTGAAAGCGTATTGCTGATGGGTGATTTCAATCAGTGGAATGAGAAAAAACATCCCATGAAAAAAGGGGCGAACGGCATATGGGAAAAGATCATCGTGGTTCAGCCGGGGAGATATGAATACCGATTCCTGGTGGACGGCAGGTGGCACAATGATCCTGCCAACGAAAAGATCTGTAGTAACTGTTTCGGAAGCAACAATAACATACTTGAAATCAAATGATTTCGCCCCACCTAAATGGGTTAAGGACCTGATCTCGGGTCTCTGCGACATCGGTCTAAAGCCGGCCAAACGGCTGATTCAGGAAGCGTATGACATAGCCACCATCGAAGCGCACGGTGATCGGCCCGGCTATGCCGGTGAACAGATCGCCCGGCCGATTCAGCCCCCCTTCGGCAGGGATCCTTGCGGTTCCCGTTTTCCGGCAGATAAGAAAACCTTGAAGTCTTCTTTTTGAAGACCATGTTTCTTCATCAGTTTGTGAAGCTGGCGGGTTGTGATACCTGCCACTTCGGCCACGGATTTCAGCTTTCCAGCTGAATCCGTAAGCAACTTCATTAAATACGCCTTTTCCGCCTCCGCCACAACGTTTCGCCGCACCTCGGCCAGTGTTTGGGAAGTATCAATGGGTGAGACCGACGAGGAATCACCAAAGCGCGAGATTTCGTCAGGAAACTCATCTTTGCAAAGCGTGGGTCCTTTGCCAAGGATGTAGGCCCGCTCCATGAGATTTTCAAGTTCCCTAATATTCCCCGGCCATGGGTATCGTTTAAGCCCTTCCATGACCTTCTTGTCGACGTTAATGATCCCTTTTTGGCCTTTGGTCTCCAGCTTTTTGAGAAACAGCATGGCAAGTTGTGGAATATCCTCCACCCTTCCGTTAAGGGGCGGGATTTCTATGGGGAACACATTCAGGCGATAATAAAGATCCTTTCTGAACTCGCCTTTTGAGCACATGTCGTCCAGGGCACCGTTGGTGGCCGAAATCACGCGAACATCCACGTGGATGGTTTCTTCGCCGCCCACCCGCTGAAAGGTGCCATCCTGTAGTACCTGAAGCAATTTGATTTGCGCTGCTGCGGTCAGCGTACCTACCTCATCCAGAAAAATGGTGCCGCCATGGGCCATTTCAAACTTGCCCAGTTTCTTTCGCACCGCTCCGGTAAAGGCTCCTTTTTCGTGCCCGAAGAGTTCGCTTTCCAGCAGGGTGTCCGGAATGGCACCGCAGTGAACGCTGATAAACTGGTTATCGCCGCGGTTGCTGTGGGTGTGAATAATCCTTGCCAAAAGACCTTTTCCGGTTCCTGTTTCTCCTAAAAGTAATACCGTGCTCTTGGTAGGCGCCACGGATCGGATCATTTCAAAAACCTTGCGCATTCTTGCATTGCGGGTTCGGATGTTTTCCAGAGATTCAATTTGCCAGAAACGATCCCGGAGATAGTCCAGTTCGGATGTCAGACTTATCTGATCTTGGATGTTTTCAAGAACATGCCGGATTTCCAGCGGGTCCAGTGGATAGGTGAGATAATCAGAAGCGCCCGCTTTCACCGCCATCACGGCTTCTCCCGCCATTTCCTTGGATGACAAAACAATGATTCTGGAGGAATCACTCTCAACTTTTAAAACCTCA
>JAJDOH010000299.1 GCA_022340265.1 Deltaproteobacteria bacterium
ACGGGGGACGGCATCACTTCCCAAGGTACGGGTCTCGACCAGGGCGATGCGCCCCTGATCGTCCGCGACATGGAGGGTTTCCCTTTCCAGGGTCACGGTGGCCGTCTGATATTTCCGGTAAATTTCAAATCCGCCCAGATAGAGTCTTTCTTCGAGTTGCCCATTCTGCTTTTCGACAACCTTTCGCGTTCTTTGTCCGCTGCCGTCGTACTGGTAATAGATGATTTGCGTCCCCTTTTGGATGCGCATTAGCCTGTCCATTGCGTCCCAGGCCATTGCCTGCAGATGCGGCATGGACGTCATGTTTCCATGCACATCGTACGTGAAGGTGTCAGGCGTCTGGGGATTTCCGACACGGGTGGTTTTCAGGCGGTTGTTGGCCGGCTCGTATTCGCTGGTGCGCGTCCATCGGTCCGTTAGGGCGCCGTTGCCGGCACGGTGTATCATTTTCAGAATATTGCCGGCCTCATCGTAGGAATAGGATTCCTCATAGCGCTGAAGGGCTCCGCCATCGCCCTTATGGGGCAGGTTTGTGCGCTCGGTGTCCCAGGGTGACGGCGCCATATTCTGGCCGATGTGCTCTCTGCCGGAGGCACTTTTCAAACGGTAAATCGCATCATAGGTATAATCCGATGACGGTGGGACCACCTGATTGTTGTAATAGAGAATCTGCTGGGCCGCATCGGTTATATTGGTAATATTGCCCACAGGATCGTAGGTGTACCTTAAGTCCTGCAAAATCTCCGTTTCATTATTCCGGGCAGTCAGCAGGCGAATCAGACGGAAGGTATTTTTATCGTAGAAATAGCGGGTTGTGGATTGGTTGCCGTAACGGCTGCTTTCCCGGCGGCCTTTTTCATCATAGTCGATATTTTCCACGAATCGCGTGGCTGTATTGCTGCCGTTCAGGTATATATCAAGCGTTTCGAGAAGGCTGGCCTGGTTATACTGTGGCACCAATTTGGAGGCGGACGCAATCGTGACGGCAGGCATGGTGGACTCGGTGACTCTGTTGAGTGCATCGAATTTTGAATGGGTGGTAAAAATGTCCGATTCCAGCGATGGGTTCTGCCCCCAGTCCACTTCGGCGCTGTAGTCCTGCAACAGTTGTTTTTCACCCGAAATCACATTGCCTTTAAAGTCCATTGCCACTGTGGCAGATCTTCCCGACGTATCAAACGTCTGATAGGTTTGGCCGCGCAGGTTCCGCTGCTTGGCATCCGGGAGACTTTCTCCATATTCCACACGTGCAAAAATCCTGGGTGTGCCCCCGGAAATCGATACGGTGGATGTGAGCGGACGCTGCAGAAGATCATACTCAAATGAAAACATGTGGCCGCGGCCGTCCCAGGAGCGGGATGGTTTTCCTGTCACGTCGTTGAACATCCATCGCTCCCCGGCGTCCATGCTGTTTTCGTAAACGCGGTGACCCAACATGTCATAATCGTATTCCATTACCGGATTTTGCCTGGAATCCCACACGTGACGGACATTGCCCTCCGAATCGATCGCGATAAATGTCCGGTATCGGCCACTCGCGCCATTGTCGGCTACCGTCATCACCGGGCGGCCCAAAGTGTCCAGGTAAACGATGGCGGGAGT
Source organism: Deltaproteobacteria bacterium (assembly GCA_022340265.1). Lineage (GTDB taxonomy): Bacteria > Desulfobacterota > DSM-4660 > Desulfatiglandales > Desulfatiglandaceae > NaphS2. The sequence continues at coordinate 1,603 of JAJDOH010000299.1, forward strand.
GTCGGCGTGCACGATCGCTTTTGATGCCGCTTCCTTTTCTTTTATCGGGTCCTTTCCTTCCGCCAGCAGTTCGGCATCCATTGTCTGGCTCAGGCGTTTGGTGGACCATGGACTTGAAAGCGAGGTGTCGTTTGCGTCATACGTGGTCTGCGTCCATGCATCAAAAAGAACTTTCGTGTGTGTCTCATCGGGCATTTCCGTTCGGATCAATCGGCCCGGTGGATCGTAATACATGATTGCCGTAACGCCGGTTTCCACCAAATCCTTCAGGTTTTCATAGTGGTGAGACCCTGAAAAATACGGTTCGTATTGTTTTACAGGATTGCCTTTGTTGTTCACAATGGTCCGCCCGTTGCCGATCCAACGGATGGGGGCATCGGGCAATAGGCGCGTGTCTAGTTCCACAACGGTGTAATCGGTGTCATTTGTATAGACCACTTTTTTCGCCTTGCCCGGTTCGGCCTGGGCTTTTTTCATGGCGACGCGGCCCATGCCATCCGAGTATTCAAATGCAAATTGCAATTTTGACAAATTGGTTGTCGTCTCTTGAACAGCATGCATTTCTCTTGAAATGGTGGCGGCCACAACCGGTTTGCCGCTCAGCTTGTATCGGTCAAGATCATATACAAAACGGGCGGTTGCTGATTTTAGCAGGTCTCTTGCGTGTATGGTTTGAAGCGCATAGTCATCTGTCTGCAGGAAAGCATCAATGAGGCCGGGTTCGGCTTGCTCAACATGGTCTGCATGACCGGATAAATGATCTCCTTCTTCTCCAATACCGTCATTATTTTTGTCTTTGCCCATTACGGCCATGGCCTTGACAAGGCCCAACTCATCCACAACAACCCCGGACAAGTTGTCGTTCATGTCCTTGACTTTTTGTGGGCCAAGGGTGCGAAAGTTGAAAGCAAGCGCGGCAGTGCGGTTCCCCAGCGCATCCGTCAAGCTGTCTGGCAGGAGATAATAATTTTTGTAATAGGTCGTTTTTGTGACAGTGCCATGTGGGTCCTCATAAGCAATGGGGACATAGAAGCGGTTCCGTGCGGCGACACTGTTTTCCCCTAATGACATGTCGATGAACCAGGGATGGCCCGACCGGATCCACCAATTGCCGTCGTTTTGGAAATCCACATATCCTGCCGCGGCCATCATGGCTGTGCTCACCCGCCCGCCATAAATTTTTTGTATCAGTTCAGGCGTATACGCCAGTTGGTAATTTTCAAATATGATGCCGGTGGTGTTTAATGTTCCAAAAGGCAAAGGGCCGACTAATTCATCGTTAAAAAACAGAGTGGTCACCTGTTCGATCCGGCGTATTTCCACATTCGGTCCGGCGGCCTTTTCATGGTAGGGTATTTCTGTGACGACGCCGTCAATGACCGCCTGAAAGTCCGATGCCGCATACAAATCTCCCGTTTTGGTCAATCCGGTTATTTCGTAGGTTTTAGAGGAAACAGGTTGCCTGAGGCGATAGATCGAATCAAAAATGACATCATTGGAAAAGGCGTCCCGGGTATAAGTGATCCAGGTTCTGGCTTGCGCCTCCTGCATTTGTTGATCAAGTGACAGGTCCGCGCTTATGCGAGGATAGACCACATGGGCGGCATCCAGCACCTTGCCGAGTTCATCCACTCGCAAGTTAAAGGAGTGCGCTATGCGCGGATCGGTCCTATCGCGCTCATAGGATATAGCCAGGCTCTCGCTTTCCAAAACTGAGAATACGGCATAATCATTGTTTTGCCGGGGCTGCAATAAATTGATCCGGCAATTGTGCGTGGCAACACTGTAGGGTGTCAAAGCCCGTATTTTCTCTTCAGGTGTTGAACCGCTGCCGGCATCCAGCGCGAATACTTCCTGGCGCAGGGCCATGCCTTTGCAGGCCCGCAGGGCCTCACGCCATTCATCGGCCGATAGCTTATTGATATTGGCTGGGGTGACGTTCTGAGCGGCTGTTAATTGCGCCGGCGGTAAGGCGGGTTCGGAGATGGCGCCCGATGGTCCGCCAGCATTCAGAAGATCAATTAATTCCGGATTGTGATACCAGTATTCTTTTTCGAATTGGTCGAGTATTTTATATTCATCCAGGAAGGCCCCCACATGATACCATGTTTTTGTGAGCATCGGCGGTTGGAAAATCGCGGCTTCCAATGCCTGGTTGGTCGTTTGTTGGTTTTTCACCCAGTGTTCATATTCCTCGGTGTCCAACTGCTCAACCATGCCGAACCCTCGAAATTCCTTTTCCGGATAATCGTAATAGCCGTGGTGATAACTGTACTCGGAGGCAAACCGCTGATTGGAAATCCGATCGAGCACTTCAATATGATCGACGCATTGCACCGGAAAAGGCAATCGGGTGATCCACGGGGTGCCGTTGTTTTTGTCAGCCAGGTAATAATGGACAGAACTGCGATAGTGCAGGGTTTTTTCCATCCCGAGGTTGTTGATATATTTTCGAAGAAGATGCGGTTTTTTCCCCCCCATGAGATCAATATATTTGAGCGATGCGCCCTCGTTTGCCGGCAAGGGAGACGACCAGACAATGCACGATGTGCCTGTCCCCAGTAAATCGATGACATCCAGTTGGTTCGGAGGGCTTGATTGGATAAAAGTTTCAATATCCACCGGAGCGCTCCAGAAGTTGCCACAACAGTTGAGCCATGCGCGGCAAATGTTTTTGCCGATATAAATGATGTCCGTAGTGCCCGTGCCGCTGATATCGGCCAGATGCAGAAAACTTGTATTAAAAAGGTCCGGTGTATCCAATAGGGGCGCATTGCTCATGTTCACTTTCGGCGCGAAACGGCCATACCCCGTATTGGGCCAGTAGCAGACTTCGCCGTTGCGTATCCGCACGATATCCGTGAGCCCATCCCCTGTCATATCGGCCAAAAAAATGGATTCGGTATTATTTGAAAACACAATCGCCGGGCCGGATTCCTCATCAAACGGCTTTGCCGTCGTCATGGGGCCGTCGTATCCCTTGACCCCCTTGGAGGGATACCAGATGAACACATTGTCTTCGGAGATTACGAGTTCCGGTTGTCCGTCGCCATTCAGGTCAATGTGCCTCACATTGGAATCCTGAAAGTCGATATTCGGTGTTTGCTCAAAGGGTCTAAACGGTGCAAAGGCCGAGGCATCCCGATCCAACTCGAAATAACCCCGCATATCGGCGGTGTGCACAACGATTTGCTTTTTCCCGTCTGCATCCAGATCCTGTATTTGAAGGCTGCCGTCTGAAAACCCCGAGAAGGACGGCTTCGAAAGGACGGGCATGGCTACCGAAAAGGAAGGGCTTCCGTCAACTGAGCTTCCGAGGTTCGATTTATAATACCATTCCCGGTCGGATTCCTTTAATATCCCGGATATCCCTTCTCCAAATAGGTCCACCCAGCTGTAATCGCCGGACAATCCCGTGGGGGCATTTGCCAGGCTCTGCGGATCGGCCTCCCGGATTCGGGTGTCCCAAGCAAGTTCTTGATAGTCGAGCTCAATTGGAGGCAATGATTTGACACTGTAGGAGCCATCGGTTTTCTGCAACCATCCTCGATGGGTCAGCGACTGCAGATAGGTGACTTCCAATGGCAGGGATGACTCTTGGGAGGCGGATTGATAGCCAACGTCCAAAGATTTTACCAGGCAGGGCGCCGACCCCAGTTCTTCAAAATGGTGAAACATGAGAATGCGTCTGCAGAGCCGGTATGTTCTGATCTCAAATCCGGCCTTGTACCATGAAAAAGAATCAATGCGGGCGGGCCAAGATAGACCAGGCGCCTCGGTGACTTTCGGATTGGTTTCATGATGTTCCCCAAAATCAAAAACGAGTTCAAAAAAATGCGCCTGATCCTGCGGGACAGGTGGGTCGTACGGCAAAAGGGGATCCGCAAAATAGGGTTGATGGTTGCCGTATTTCACCCGTTTGAGATAGGTATTGGCAAATGCCGCTACCCCCTTGATTCGATTGTTTTCATGCAATTGAAAGGGGACATTGCTCAGGTCTTCGGATTTATATTCGTATTGGATCCAGTTCCCTTTACCGTCATAGGCCAATTCAGGCAGCCATTTAAATACTCGATTCGGCTCTTCGGGATCTGCGATGCGCGCCGCGGCACTCCTGCCGAAAATGGTCGCCACATTGTCAGCGGTTGTTACTTTCCAATAAGATCCAGTGGCATGGTGGTAAATTTTTTCGATTCGTGCATAAGCGCCTTCAATTCGCGGGCGGTAACGTTTGACACGATATTCTCCGTGGGTAAAAGAGTCCGTTTTCCAGCCGGCATTTGTTTCATTGAGGAGCGGTACGAGATCTTCCACGCCGGAGAACAAGAAAATGTCCTTTTCGTCATCGTATGTGGGTATCCGATTGTCTGTTTTCCTTGAAATGCACGGAGGGTCCGCGTTCCATCCGATGCCGAAAATGCTGTTACCGCCGCCTGAGTTGTAAGAAAGGGTCAGGGACGGCGCAAACGTGTTGCGTCCAGGCGTTATGGGTAAGGGGATATTCAGGGTCGCCGTGCCATTTGCGGCATTTACCGTAAATTTTTCATCGATGCCTTTTAACGCGCCGCCCCCCTTGGGAAGATTGATCTGCGGAATCTCAATGGCATTGGATTCTGTCGCATTGATTTTGAACAGGGGCGTTTCCTGTTGCGGGAATGCTTTTTTCTCGTCATTTGAATTCATAATACTTTAGACCAATTGAATAAAAGTTTATGCCCGACCTATCGTTGGACCCGAGGTTTGGACAAACGAAGAATTGAATAGGCCTCAACGGCATTGCCGCTGACGGGGGCGGCCATATCCATAGAAGCAGTCCCAAAACCTGCTGTTGGCTTCTTTCCACCTTAGCAGGCTGTTGAAAAACTCTTTTTGGTGATGTCTTTGGCAAGAATGAGAAATTCGGGCATTTTGATTTCAATACGTTACATAATCGCAAATTGGTTTTTTCAAATTGTCATTTGATACCGGCCATGAACCTTGATGCTGGATAAAAAGGCAACAAAATCCATTAAAAAACATGCTTTTACAATATCAGGATGAACAAACAGAGATTTACAGGGTAAATCCAAAGTATTTTTTGGACCGCAGGATGATTAAATTAAACGGCTTTTAATAGCTGCTCTTTCAGGCGTGGAAAAGTATAATTAAAAATTGCCGATGCCGGGCTGCCGCAACGCCGGTATCATCAGGGCGCTGTCTATCAAGCAACAGATCAATAAACGAAACATCGCCGGATGTACACTTAGCGTTGAGTCCTTCCAGCAGCGGTTCGGTGGCCGTCTATCAATGGGGCGGACACATTGGCCGTGAATAACGGGAGTTATTGTTTGCATTTGCGGCTCATGTCAGATTCATTTAATTCAGCACAGATGGCTATCAGCAAACATAGTCATACCATAATCATACGGACATTCCTTTTCAACCATGCTTCAGAAAATTCACACAGGTTCAAACCGATGTAAATTTCAGTGTTTATTCAATGGGTTGAAAAAAAACAGGCTAT
>JAJDOH010000314.1 GCA_022340265.1 Deltaproteobacteria bacterium
GGAGGTTGGTCACGATGGATTTGTTCTACCCGGAAAATGTTTGAGGCTTTGAATCGTTTGTCATGTGGAGATCATCAAAGACAGGTCATTAGCCCCGGTCGTTTGCTCTTTGGCCTTTGATAAATCTCCCTTCCATGGCAGTATTCCCAGCAGAATATCTTGTCTTGAGGATCATCAGAATGACTTTTCGGGCGCTTTATGACCAAAATTCTCTTTCGGGAATCGGATGGAAAATGTGCTCCCGCCTGAATGATAACATTCGCTTTTGACTTTTATGTGTTCGCAACCGGAGACTTTTCCGGGACATTGATCGGATTCAAGCATAATAAACTCGCACCGTTTGCTCACAAAGTCCACAACATATCCGAATCTTTCGGAAAGTATCTTCATTCGCAACAGGTCCATACCCGCCCCGCCGGCATTGAAAGCAAATGGCTTTTTGGTGGAATACATCTCCGTTTCTTGTGTATGAAAAAAGCCGCCAAAAATTTGCGCCTGGTTTTCGCGTGTTATGCCGACGCCATGATCCGTGAAATCAATCACGATATCTTTATGCGTGGCATAGGCTCTGATTTCGATTTTACCTTCATCCGGCGTATTTTCGATGGCATTCTTTAGCAATCCGAACAGGATTTTATCGAGAACAGCACTATCCATATGAAGCGTTAAGGTTTCATCCACATCCTTTTGAATCATAAAGGTTTTTCGATGGCTTTGGGATAATGCACTCGTGAAGACATTTTCAATAAAACCCCTAAGATAAATTTTTTCAAATTTCGTTTCACCCACCTCATAAATAGACGCAATGCGATCATGGATTTTCTCCAAAATCACATTTTGATTCTCTTCTTCCGTCATAAGATCCGAAACAATGTTTGCCGCTTGTTTTACGACGTTTACAATCAGATCTTTTTCTTTGACCGGCCGATGCGAAACGATATCATCCACCTTATCCTGTAGGGTCAACAGCTTTCGGACGTTTCGCCGGCCCATTTCTTCCAGTTTATCCGCTTTGGTGCTATCGTACCTTCTCAACTTCTTTGCCATGTTCATAATAACGCCCCCAACTACGGATATGGGCGTCTTCAGTTCGTGGGCGAGGTGATTGATCGCTCTTTCCTTTGCCCTGTCCATCATCTTCAGTTCTCTATAAAGGGTGGCGTTTTCAAGGGCAATGGCAACATAATTGGATAGATGGTTCAAGATGTACTGGTCATCGGTGTTAAATTCACCTTCCCTTTTGTTAATGATTTCCAGGGCACCGATGCAATCATTGCTTCGATTAATGAGCGGAACACAGAGGATGCTGTTTGTTTGCAGTTCGGTTTTTTCGTCAATTTTAGAATAGAAACGCGGGTCTTCCCTCACATTGTTTACGATTGCAGGTTTACGGTTGCCAAAGACCCACCCGACGATACCTTCAGTTTTGAGCACTTGGATTGGTAATCCTCCAACACCGGACGAAGCGAATGCGTTCAACATTTCACCTTTTTCATCCAACAGAAATATGGAGCATCTTTCAACATTCATGACTTTGTTGGTTTGTTTGATAATGAGATCAAACAGTATATTGTAATCAATTTCCGATGTGATGATCTGACCGACCTTGAAAAGTTCGTTATATTGACCGAACATCTTTTTTGAGAAGCGCTCTTCCGATTTTCTTTGTTTGTTATTTTTACCCTGTTTGGTTTGCATCTGTTTTTTCACATCGGCCCCTGCATGATGAATTATCCTAAAAATTAGATGTGCAATTCCAGTGAAGAAAGATGAGAATTCTGGTAGACACTATAGGCGAAACTGGATTTCAGGTCAATTCAGAACTCCTTTCCATGAATGTGTGTTTTTTCAATCATCGAGTCATTTCCGATATCGTTGAGCGGTGGAAAAGAGAAAGCCTGAAAAAAAGATGGTTGAAGTTGATGGATGCTGGCTTAAATGGGGAGTACTGAAGTGAAAAAGGCTCAATTGGCCATATCGAATTCTGGTTGAAGGCTTTTATCCGGCAAGGGTAGCCCCTTGCTTTCAAAGTCACCGGCAGCTTCGCTGATGCTTTGAAAAAGCCTCTGAGGAGAGAGGAGCAATCGCTTAAAAAAACTGTATGTGCCGTTGCTCATGCTTTTAAAAGCCATGTAATGAACATTGGGATCGGACATCTTTCCATCCACCTTGAAATATTCAGCCGTCAGGGTGTCATCATCTCCTCTTAACAAATAGCCGATGATGGGGATCTTGCTGACCAGAAGGTCTGCTGTGGTTAGCGGCTGAATTGCAATTTCGGCGTCCATGAAACCAGTGGCGAGATTCACCTCTCCTTCTGCCACCGCGTTGAAAACGGGACTTTCCATGGCCAGGTTGTCCACTTTGGCAATTCCCTTGTCAATGTCCAGGTGTCCGCCGATACGGCTGAAATAGAGTCCATCTTTTGGCAAGTCTGCAGGTCTTGTTTCAAAAGCCCCTGTCAGGCTCATAAAATCAAGGACTTTAATGAAAATGTTGCTTCTTCTGATCACCCCCTTTTCCAAAAGAATATTGGTGCTTCCGGTGAGGCTTGAAAGGAGTTCCTTTTTGGTATTGCCTTTGGCATACAGCAGGGATTCCATTGTCAGGCTTCCTTCGATTCGGTCTTTGACGAAAGCCAGGGGTGAAGGCAAGTCTTCAAGCGGCTGCTTTTCCATTTCAAGATAGCTGGTAAAAAGCATCTCCGGATTTTTCCCCCGCTTCACATGGCCCCGCAATAAAAGTCTGCCCCGTTTAAACCGTACGCTGGATTGGCTCAAATAAAGGTCTTTAGAACGTAACGCACACTCAACTTCCAGGGGGCCGAATGAAGCTTCCTCCCATTTCACTTTTGGGGCCGTTATGCTAAAATGGACGTCTGAGGTTTCGACGAAATGGTGGGCTCTTTTTTTCCAGCCGGGCTTCATCTGGTCGCTTCTGCCCTTTGTGAAGCTGACCGATTCAAAATCCCCTTTCTTGAATTTTTCCGCCATTTCCGGAGGGATCAGGTCGTTTAAATCCAGAAGCTCGGAGTGCAGGGTGATGTCACCCCTCATGCCTTCCCATCCCTGAAACTCACCTGTCAGCTGAAAAGGGCTTTTCCCCAGTTTCAGTGCCAAAGCGTCGATCAAAACGTCATTGCCTGCAAATTTCAGTTGAAAATGACAGTTTTTTATGGGATGGGGAAAAGCCTCCGCGGCAAAGGAGAGGGTTTTTCCTTCCATATAGCCCATCACTTTGGTTTGAGAGGGATTCTTGCGGGATGCGGTTACGGAAATCTTGCCGTTTAGTTCTCCACCCGCGGTGAAATCGACTTTCTTGTACCGAATCCCCAGGTCCTCAAGCCGAAGCTTCTTGCTGGAGACATTGAAGTTAAAGGCGTCTTTCGCGGCAAGGTCGTAGGCACCGCTCAGGGTAAAAGATGATTTCCCCAGGTTGCACTGCAGATTCCTTAAGGTGAACTTTTTTTTGGGTAAAATGCTGCCGCTGAAAAGAACACTTCCTTCACTTGCAAAGGGGTTAACGGTGACGGATTCCGTTTCCAGATACGCCTGTTTCAAGTCAAACGCTCCGTGGAAGTTCCAGACATTATTCTTGGAAAGGCTTATCTGGCAGGGGATTTTGTTTTTGAAGGCAGTGGACGCGTGAAGGTCCGGATAGAAGTAGCCGAGCAGTTCATCCATGTCCGCCATGGCCACCAGATGGGCTTTACCTGTTTGCCAGTTGTCTCCCAGATTGCCCGAAATACTGAGTCTTGTTTTACCCCACTCTCCTTCCGCGACAAAATTCTTGCCATTTTCAGCGTTGATGGTCAGGGCGCCTTCTTTGATCTGAATGGGAAAAGGAATATCCGGATCGTCAAGGGCACAATCCATGAATGTAATCATGCCCTTTTCAATTTTTGGAAAATGCCACCCCGGTTCATACACGACGGTCAGGTCCGCATCCAGTTTCCCTGTGGCACCTGCCAATTGTCGGAAGCCCGAACCCACATCCGGTGGCATCAGCTTCAGATGGGTTTGAGCCAGCAGGTCTTCCACCCGGAATGAACCAGAAGCCGTCACACGAATTTGGGGGTCGTCTACGTAGAGATCTTTTAAAAAAAGGCTTCCTGAATTGATGTGTGATTCTCCGAAGCGGCCCCTCACGCCGGAAACGTGAATTTCGCCCTTTCTGATTTCCAGGTCTCCTGAAACCCGGTCCACTACCAACGCTTGTTCATTCTTGAAAGCCTTGAGCCCTTTGCAGGTGAGATTCATTTTCAGCAGTTCAGCGTTTTCCTGCAGATCAAGATTTTCCAGCCTCTGCCATGGACCGTTTAGAGAAAAAAGATTTACGCGGACATCGCCACCGGAAAAAATGGGGAAGATGCGGTTTTCCAGCCAGATGGGCAGCAACGATGAGGGAAAGATCCGTCTGAATGTGGCCAGTGTCATGAAAGGGCTTTTGACCTTCAGGTCCAGGTGAGGATCATGGGGCTTGGTGAAATTGAGCGTCGAAACGCCGTTCAACGTGAAGGCCTTGTTTTGCACCTGAAAAAACGGGATTTTCAAAAGGGCATCTGCATAGGATGCCTTGAAGGGAACGGCGAGTTGATCAAAAGAAAAGGCTTTCTTGTCCCCATCATTGATCAAAAGAAAATTGAGACCCCGGAAAATCAGCTTGCCATCAATAGATAAAATTCCGTCCAGGGAACCTTTGACCTCTGCATTGATTCCCACGGTTCCATTTTTGACGGTGAGTGCTTCCGGCAGTAAAAGTCGGGTCAGGAGCATTTCCTTTATGTTACACCGGCCGTCAATGGACAGGCCGTTTTCAGGGTCTTCCATAAGCAGGCCACTGGCGGAAAAGGGTGCTGTTGTTCCCTGGTAAAAAGCGGTACCAACCGATGTTCCTCTCAGAACCACCGGTTCTTTTGATTTCCTGGTCAGTTGGACGTTCAGATCCTTCAAGGTAAATCCGGCTGGTTCCATGGTTACCGTGGCGTTTTCCAGCGAAACCAGGGGAAATGCCGCCAGTAGGCGAACGTAAGATTTTTCCAGAACCGGCCCTTTTCCCTGAACGGAAAGTCCTCGGTCTTTCCTGGCGGCCAAATGGATATTGGGTTCAATAATCGCCAGCTTTTCCGGGAACATCCGTCCCCTCAAAAGATCCCTCAGACTGAAATCCATTCGGATTCTGGCAGCCCCTGCCTTTTCATGGCCTTCAGAAGTGTACACTCTGAAATTGCGGGCTCTGATACCGATGCCGCCCGCAAAGCTGAGCGTTATTTTTTCGGCGCGAAGTTCATAGCCGGTGGCCTGTGACAGTTGTTCCAACAGGTAGCGCTGGAACGGTTCGGTGTGGATTATAAAAT
>JAJDOH010000044.1 GCA_022340265.1 Deltaproteobacteria bacterium
GGTTGTAATAAAATGGAACCGGTCAAAATTGCAAAACAGATGGTTGAATTTCAGAAAGCCACTTTTGACAACAGTTTCAACGCCATGTCAATGGTCCAGGAGCAGGCCGAAAGGATGATCAACATGGGTTTGGATCAGGCCAACTGGCTGCCCGAGGAAGGCAAAAGGGTGGTCGACGCGTGGCTCAAGAGCTATAAAAAGGGGCGCGAGGATTTCAAAAAAATTGTTGATGGTAATTTCACGCGGGTTGAGCAGTTCTTTGCGGGAACGGAAAAAACACAAAAGAAGAAATGATCCGGATGGATCGTAACGAATTGATAATATTTGGAATAAAGGAGCACTAAAATGGATCAAAATCAGATATTCAAACAGATGATTGATTTTAATAAAGCCACATTTGATAACAGTTTCAGCGCCATGGCCATGGTTCAGGAACAGACGGAGAAAATGGTCAGCACCATGATGGATCAGGCGACGTGGCTGCCCGAAGAGGGCAAAAAGGCCGTTCAGGATTGGGCCGATGCCTGTAAGAAAGGTTCAGAAGATTTCAGAAAGGCCGTGGATGGAAACTTTAAGAAGGTTGAAGATTTTTTTGCATCCGCGAAAAAATAGGCCTTTTGAGTTTGAGGGCGGTAGCCAAATCCGCCCCTTTTTCATTTACCATATTTTGAAGATGGCGTTTTGAGCTGACACCAAAATCGGCCAAGTCGGCCATTTGCGGATGGGTAGGAGGTACACATGGAAAACATGACCAATTTGGTTCTGTCCTCTTATAAATCCCTTTCTGATTCCCTGGAAAGGCTTTTTGAAATCAACCTGAAGCTCATGGGGGCGACCCGTGAGCAGATGAAAATTTCACAGACCTACTGCAAAGGCCTTACCACCTACCTCAACGATTTCATGACCCCCTTCCGGATTGCACTGAACGCTTTTTCAGAAACCGAGAAGGATAAACTGCGAAATCACACCCCGTACGAAAGTCTGAGGGACTATGTGGAGCTGTTGCAGTTTAACCTTCAGGTGGCGGAAAAGGGTTTGAACAGCAGCGTCGGATTGATGAGTGATTACCACAGCAAAGAAGCCACAGAAGCCTTTTCCGCGTGGCTCAATACGGTATTTGATCGCGGCGGTGAAGACATAGAGACATTCATGGGTCGACAGTCCAAAGCCTTGGAGCAAGTGGTCTACGCCTATCCCAGGGCAATTCTGGAAATTGGATCGGAATATGGTTTTCATTTTGACAGCCCCGGGTATGAAAAGACGGCCGAGACAGACCGTTTTCTGCTCTACCAGGTGCTTCCCAACGTTAAGAAGGTCAAGCCCCGAAAGAACGGAAAACCGATCATCATCATCCCACCCTATGTGCTGGGGGCCAACATTCTGGCATTTCTGCCCGGGGAAAACAAAAGCTACGTGCATGCATTCGCTAACGAGGGCATTCCTACCTACATCAGGATCATGAAAGATATTGATGAAACCCCTGCCGTACAGATCATGACGGGGGAGGATGATGCGTTGGATACCCGGTTTTTCTGTGAAACGCTAAAAAAGAAGCACCGGCGGCAGGTCACCTTGAACGGCTTTTGCCAGGGTGGGTTCATCGCCGTTTTGAATCTTCTCTCCGGCGAACTGGATGGTTTGGTGGATGCGCTGATTACCTGCGTCACGCCCATGGATGGCACCAGAAGCAAATCGCTGGTCGAGTACATGGAGCACCTGCCGCCCAGATTCAGGGATCTGGGCTATGCTGTCAAGACCCTGCCCAACGGCAACCAGGTGGTGGATGGCAAAGTCATGAGTTGGGTTTACAAGCTCAAAAGCATGGAAAAAGAGGCCCCGATCTTCGCCTTTTACCGTGACCTGATGATGTTTAACCGGCAAGGCGGAAAAGAAGCAAAGATCAGCAAGACGGCGGCAGCCCTCAACCACTGGCTGATCTATGACCGCAACGACCTGCCGGTGGCCATTACCAAGATGAGTTTTGACTCCTATACCATTCCCGTGGACAAAGATGGCACCCTTCCCGTAAAGCTCTTTGATCGAAAACTCAATTTCAAGCGATTGAAAGAAAAAGGAATAAGGTTTCTGATCTGTTATGCGGAACAAGACGATCTGGTGGATGAGGCATCGGCGCTGGCACCTTTGGATTACATCGATGCGGAGGTTTCGGTTTTTCCTAAAGGTCATGGGGCCATCGCCACATCCTGGTCGCTCCCTTCATCGGAATGCGCTCTTCACACCCGTTTCGGAGACGAATGCCGCGGCCCTGTCCGCTACCAACTGGATCTGGAGGCAGAATTGAACAAGGAAAGGAAAAAGAGCTGATGGACCCTCATTTTCTGGAATTCTGGGGCAACCTGCTCATTCAGGCGGCAAAGGGGCAGCAGCAGATGGAGGAACTGAACCGACTGACCAACCAGGGCGCAAAAGGTTTTGAGGCGCAAAATGCTCTTTTCAGGAAGTTTTACGGACTGGGTGATGCCAATGAGAAACGTCCGGTTGATACGGAAGAATGGGAAAAAGCAGTGCGTGACTTTCAAACGTCTTTAAAGCAATACCTGAACTTAATGGGCGTGGTTCCCAAAACCCGGCATCTTGAGTTGGTTGAAAAATACGAAAATCTCAAAAAAAAGGCGGCGGATCAGGAAGAAACCATCGAACATCTGAGAATGCTGCTAAACGATAAAGGTATGGCACAGGGAGATGCAGCAGAAGGATTCCAGAATCTCATAAAGAAACAGACGGATCAGTTTCAGGATTTACTCAAAGGCTTCGGGGCATTCCTTGAAAGCGACTCTTAAGGCTTTTTCATTGGGCCTGTCTACTTTTTCGGTCCCCTGGGAGGCATGACCATGGCCTCCCCGTCTAAAACCGTTGTTCCATCCTGATTGACACAAAGCGTTCTGAACCTCACACGGTTTTTCTCGGCGTCGATCTCCACTGCCTCGACCTGGGCGGTAATGGTATCGCCCATGTGAACCGGTGCCTTGAAACTCAAAGTCTGTTTCACATAAATGGTCCCCGCCCCGGGGAGTTTATTTCCCAATACCGTGGAAATGAATCCCGCCGAAAGCATGCCGTGGGCAATCCGGGTTTTGAAAAAGGTCTTTTTGGCATATTCTTCATCGATGTGCGCGGGATTCTGATCACCCGTGATGCCCGCGTAGAGATATATATCCGATTCGGAAACGGTTTTTGTGAACTCTGCCGTGTCCCCCAAGTGTATCTCTCCAATGGTTTTTCCGATCATTTCCAGCTCCTTTCAAAACCAGGATTTGTGACTCCAGATGTCATTTTTCAGATCCTTCATATCTTCTTTGAGCTTCAGATACATGCCCGCGTTCTGAATGGCAAGTCCACCTTGCAGCGCCAAAGCGTTTACCAGCATGATTTCGTCCTCTGAAAAATCTCTTTTAACACCGCTGTAAAGGCGTAGCGCTCCGATAATTTCGTCCTTGGCTTTGAGGGGGACGCTTAAGATGGTCACGATCCCTTCATCTTCCTTCTCGCTTCTGTGCTGAACCCTTTCGTCCGTTGACGCATCCTTGATCAGCACCGATTTGCCCTGAATGGTTTCCGCCATGCTTTCACCCACGGAAAGCGGCCCTCTGTCCAGATATTTTTCGCTTAGCCCATAGCTGGCCATCAACTCAAGGGTCTGATTTTCCCGGTCAATAATCAAAGCGGAGGCGGCCTTTACGCCCAGACCTTTGGCAATGTCAGCGGTCAGGGTCTGAAAAATTGTTTTTACGTCCAGAGAGGAATTGATGCCCACCGCCAGATCGTAAAAAAGCTTGGTGTTTTCCCTTATTCTTTCAAGGAGCCGGGCTTGCTGGATGGCCATTCCTCCCTGTTCCGCAAGGGCCACCAGGAAATTGATCTCGTCTTCGTAAAAATCCCTCGGCTCAGCGGTGTAAAGCGATAGAACGCCAATATCCCGGTCCCTGACTTTGACGGGCACAATCAACATGGAAGCGATACCCTCTTTTCTTTTGGCTTTGTGGGCTTCCAGCCTGGGGTCTGAGGCGGCATCGCGGGCGTAAAGATAGCCTTCTTTCTTTACAACCAGTTCGATGCTTTCCACCTGGAAAAGCAAGTTGTAATAGCTTTCCGACAATCCTTTCTGGGCTGCGGGAACAAACCTGTTTTCTTCTTCATCCACAAGCCAAAGGCAGGCAGCCTTTGCGACCATGGTGTCAACGGCGCTTTCTACAACAAGACTTAAAAGCGTTTTCTTTTCCGTGGCGGTGCCAAAGGCCCTGCTGATATCGCAGATCGTTTTAAAATAGTCATCTCTTCTGGTCATAAGATTCTCCTGAAAATCCGCATAGGTTATTTTTGAGTCTTCTTTTTGGGTGAACGCGATCCATTGCCGGGTTTCTTTCTGGGGACGGCAGCGGTTTTGGCCTTACGGGTTTTGGAAATCCGCTTTTTTGAGGCGCCACGATCTTGCCTGTCCCGCTTTTTGAGCCATTCGGCAATCTTCGGAGCGAATTCCTTCTGACACTTGGAACTGACATAAATTCCGATATGCCCCGTGTCGAGGCACACGTCCTCTGTATCCTTGCTTGCCACGCGACTGGTCAGCAGTTCACAGGCTGCCGGCGGAACCAAATGGTCATATTTTCCGTAGAAATTGAGCAGTGGCATGGTGATCTTCTTGAGGTTGACCCGTTTTCCTCCCACTTCCATTTTACTGTCTATGAGCAGGTTGTCCCGGTAACAGTCTTTTAAAAACTGCCGAAACGTTTCTCCCGGCACATCCGGGCTGTCAAAGATCCATTTTTCCATGCGGATGAAGTTTTCCACAAAGGCTTTGTCGTCCATGTGTTCCGAAAATCCGACGTATTTGTCAATCATCAGGCGGGCGGGATTCAGCAACAGAAATCCAAAGTTCATGAGATCACCCGGCATATTGCCGTAGGTATCGACCATTCGGTCCGCGTCAATGTTCTTCATCCAGATATGGAGCAGGCCCTGATCGGTATCGAAATTGGTTGGCGTGACCGTGGTAATGAGATTCTTGATTTTATTTGAATGCAGCGCCGAATAGATGACGCAGAAGGTTCCCCCCATGCAGATGCCCATGAGGTTGATTTTGGAAAGGTTGTGGCGTTCTAAAATGAAATCTACCATGTCGTCCATGTAACTGTTAACGTGGTCGTCGATGGTGAGATATCTGTCTTTACGGGTAGGATACCCCCAATCCAGCATATAGACATCAATCCCGCGCTTGAGAAGGCTTTGCACCACGCTTCTGCCCGGCTGAAGGTCCAGCATGGTTTCACGGTTGATGAGGGCGTAGACCACCAGAAGCGGGGTTTCGAGCTTTACTTCTTCGCCAAAAACATCGGGCAGGCTGTTCGAAAGGGTGCGGTCTATTGTGGGAAGGGGTCGGTAATGTTTCAACTTCACCCGGTCTACCTCAAAAACCACATCATAGGGCGTTGCGGCAATGGTCGTATCCAACGCTCCCAATAAAACATCAGAGGCCTTTTGGGCCCGTTCCTGGGCTTTGTCGGCATCCTCCGACAACTGTTTCAAAATGAGATCTACAGGGATTTTTTGCTGGGTCATGGAAACACCCTCCTCTTACGTCTTGAGACCTTTCGGCTGAGGTTTTTTCTCAAGTTGCCTGACCTTCTTTTTCAACAGGTAAATCTCTTTGTAGAGTTCATCCATTTCTTTCTGTGTGGGGATAGGCAGTGACTGTATGAAATCCTGAAGCACATCCCGCCTGGCGCTTATGAAATCTTCCATTGCTTCAAGGGCCTTATTGAAGACACGGGTATATTCGGGCGATTTGAACAGGGTCATGTAATGCCCTTCAAGGATCTTTATCCACATCCGATAGTATTCCTGAGAATTTTCGGGAAGTTTTTTCCCTTCAGTCAGGGCTTCAATTTCATCCTGCATGACTCTAAAAGATTTTTCCATGGGCAGATACAGGACGCTCAAAAAGTGGGCAACAGCATTTTGAAACAGGTTGAATCGGTCCAGGAGATGGCCCACTCTCTCCTGATAGGACCGGCTCAGTCCCAGCTGTGGTACATTAAAAAACTTTCTGAACTCTTCCTCATATATCTCCGACCATGCATGAAATACGTCCTGATCGAGGTTTTCAAAAGAATAAGCCTCGGTCCGCTTTCCGATGTTGCCCGCTTTTTCGATCCACTGCTGTTGCAACTGAAGAGATTTTTCAAATCCTTTTTGGGCTACCTTGAGAAGAATTTCGGGAGATGCATTCATCCCTTCAACAAAGGAATCCATGGCTCCCGGCTCATTCATCATTGAAGTGGCAGCTTGCCACATTCTTAGAACTGAGTTGATCGAATCTTGAGTGCGGTTCCTATCAGCTCCCTTGTGCGAGAAGGGTGTCTCAAAGGCATCTGACTTGCCGGTCCAGGTCTTCGCCGTCATATCCCAGAATCCGGTTACCGATTTCATCCATGTTTCGAAAAAAGCCTCAGTGCCTGTATTTTTATGACCCATGATTTCACCTCACCCGCTGAAAACCAATAGTAATTCATGATATTAACAGTATCTCATAAAAGGCCGTATTTCAATATTTTTTAATTACTAACAACTCAATTTTCTTGACGAAACTTTTCAGAAAAATCCGCGAAAATGCCGGCCGCCTCTTAAGATTCTAAAGAGGTGAATGGGAAAAAGGTTACATTTTTTGAACAAAAATGCGTGTCCTTTTTGAGAAAGTGATATACCCATCAAAAGAAATATATTTAATGGGAGAAAATATGAGCATTAATGAAATCTTTCTGTATGGAATGGTGCTGTTTATGGTGATTGGGGCATTGGATAAATGCCTTGGTAACAAATATGGCTACGGTGCTAAATTTGAGGAAGGTTTCATGGCAATGGGCGCTTTGGCGCTTGCCATGGTGGGGATTATTTCATTGGCGCCGGTTCTTGCGAAATTACTGAGTCCCGTAATAGCGCCTGTTTATCAGTTCCTCGGTGCAGATCCTGCGATGTTTGCAACGACACTTCTGGCAAATGATATGGGGGGGTATTCTTTGGCGATGAAACTTGCAAAGACTCAGGAAGCGGGAACTTTTGCCGGGTTGGTGTTGGGTGCAATGATGGGGGCAACGGTTGTTTTTACCATTCCGGTCGCTTTGAGTATGATAGGCAAAGAAGACCGCGATTTTTTGGCGAAAGGTGTTTTGGCGGGGATGATTACAATTCCATTTGGCTGTTTTGTGGGAGGAATTGTTGCAGGTTACAATGTTAAAATGATTCTATCAAATCTTGTACCCATCATCATTTTTGCTGTGTTGATATGTCTTGGACTTTGGAAGATTCCGAAAAAAATGATTTATGGATTTAACATTTTCGGACAATTGGTTGTCATTATAATAACGCTGGCTCTCGCAGCAATTGTCGTTCAAACAATGACGGATTTAGTCATTATTCCGGGAATGGCGCCAATTTCTGAAGGAATCGAAATTGTAGGCGCAATTGCCATGACACTTGCGGGAGCTTTCCCTTTCGTACACTTTCTAACCAAAAATTTTGAAAAGCCTTTGCTAAGTGTCGGCAGAAAACTGGGGATTA
Organism: Deltaproteobacteria bacterium; assembly: GCA_022340265.1. Taxonomy (GTDB): domain Bacteria; phylum Desulfobacterota; class DSM-4660; order Desulfatiglandales; family Desulfatiglandaceae; genus NaphS2. The sequence continues at coordinate 7,576 of JAJDOH010000044.1, forward strand.
ATGATCATGCGGCCGCCGGTTTGATAGCAAGCCTTGCCAATAACATTGCGATGTTTTCCATATTCAGCAAGATGGATCAAAATGGTAAAGTACTTAATGTGGCTTTTGCTGTCAGTGCGGCGTTTGTGTTCGGAGATCATTTAGGGTTTACCGCCGGCATTGATAAGCATATGATTTTTCCGGTAATATGTGGAAAACTAACGGCTGGCGTAACAGCGGTGGCATTAGCAAAATTTATGTTTTGCAGGAAAGATTCAAAAGAAAAAGATGGCCTTCGCAGGGGGGAGTAATTGTAACCATTTTCGCTTTTCATTCGATTAGTACCTCTTTGATGGGGATGAGTTTGGAAATAATGATCTGTTTCGGGGTTTTGTGATTATCATAAAGGTGGTGCACGTGCATGAAAAAGCGAACGGTTATCTGAATTTTTAAAGCAGGTCTTTGAAGAAATCGTTCCCTTTGTCATCCACCAGGATAAAGGCCGGAAAATCCTTGACGGTGATTTCATAGATGGCTTCCATGCCCAACTCGGGATACTCCAGAACTTTCATGTGGGTGATACACTCTTTCCCCAGGCGTGCGGCCGGACCGCCGATGGACCCCAGATAGAACCCGCCGTACTTTTTGCAGGCATCGGTCACCTGCCGGGAACGGTTCCCTTTGGCCAGCATCACCATGGAACCGCCCATGGCCTGAAAAATCGGCACATAGGGATCCATGCGGCTGGCGGTGGTGGGACCGAATGAGCCGGACGCATATCCTTCAGGCGTTTTGGCCGGTCCTGCATAATAAATGATATGATTTTTGACATAATCCGGCAGGTCTTCACCGCTGTCCAGACGTTCCTTGAGTTTGGCATGGGCAATATCCCGGCCCACAACAATTTTTCCGGTGAGCAAGAGCGGTGTGGCGACGGGATACTGCGTCAGGATGGCCCGAATGTCGTCCATGGGCTGGTTCAGGTCAACCCGTACGGCATCTTCAAAAGTGCTGTCGAGGGACGGCAGGTATTTGGCGGGCTCGGTTTCAAGTTGTTCCAGGAAAATACCGTCCCTTGTGATTTTCCCTTTGATGTTGCGGTCCGCGCTACAGCTGACGCCCATTCCCATAGGGCAGGAAGCGCCGTGGCGGGGCATTCGAATGACCCGAACATCCAGGCAGAAATATTTGCCGCCGAATTGCGCGCCGATGCCGGTCTCCTGCGACATCTTTAAAATCTTCTCTTCCCATTCGATGTCTCTGAAAGCGCGGCCCCCCTCGTTGCCGGTGGTGGGCAGGTGATCCAGATAACCGGTGCTGGCCAGTTTGACGGTTTTAAGGGTTAATTCCGCCGAGGTACCACCGATGACAAAGGCCAGGTGATAGGGCGGACAAGCGGCAGTCCCCAGGGTTTTCATCTTTTCCAATAGGAATTTTTCAAGGGTATCCGGGTTTAGCACTGCCTTGGTTTCCTGGTAGAGGTAGACTTTGTTGGCGGATCCGCCCCCTTTGGCGACGAACAGGAATTTGTAGGCATCGCCCGGAGTGGCATACAAATCAATCTGCGCCGGAAGGTTGCACCCGGTGTTTTTTTCTTCAAACATGTTCAAGGGGGCATTTTGGGAATACCGCAGATTGTCTTGGACGTATGCGTTATACACCCCTTTTGAAATGGCCTCGCTTTCATTAAAATCCGCCCATATCTGCTGGCCTTTTTTGCCCATAACAATGGCGGTTCCGGTGTCCTGACACATGGGGAATTCCATCTCGGCGGAAATGACGGCATTCTTGAGCATTTCAAGGGCAACCAGCCGGTCATTCTTGGATGCTTCCGGATCCTCCAAAATGGCGGCCACTTTTTCAAGGTGTGCCGGTCGCAACAAATGGGCGACGTCTTTGAACGCCGTTTCGGTGAGTGTGGTCAGCGCCTCGGGTTCAATTTTGATAATTTCCCTGCCTTCAAAAGATGTTATGGAAACATGTTCGTGGCTTAGCAGACGATACTCCGTGGCATCCTCTCCCAGGGGAAACATCTCCTGGTAACTGAAATCGACCATTTTAATCTCCTTTTGGGCTCCCGGATTTAGATTTTATTACGGTAAAGGGTTCCCTGGAAAATGCGATTCTTCCAGGCCCGACGCTTGCGTCGCAAGAATTGGGTTTATCTTGGACGAATAGGCCCCTATTTAAGCAGAAAAACAAAGGGAAGTGCAACCGGTAATGACACTTTTTTGGTCAATGGCACCTCCCATGACTTCACCTGCCAGCTTTTCTTAACCAGGAACCTCAAAATCCGTTGTGTCCTTGTTGAAAAATACATAAATGAAGTTTATGGATATATGTGTGCCGAATTTGTATAAATTTTAATACCATTAGGGAATTATTTGACATAATTTAAGTATTTTTAGACTTATTTATATTAATAAGTTTTTGCTGGCATCAAATTTGCTCCAATGGAGGCGAACTTTATGCTCATAGCCAGTGAGAAGAAAAAAATGCCAACAAATTATTTGTAAAATGGATAAGCTGCTTCGGAAGAACAATGAACTGAGCGCCATCCTGGATGTCAGCCGGGTTTTGACCAGTTCCTTTGATCTGGATAGGAATTTCATGTCCGTCATGAAGATTCTTTTTACGGGTCTTGAGATGCAGCGGGGCTGCGTTTTTCTGCCCCATTCATCATCGGGTGATCTTCGCATTGTTGCCGCCCATGGTTTGACGCTTCAAGAAATTCGGCGGGGAACCTATCGTATCGGGGAAGGGATCGTGGGCCGGGTGATTGAATGCGGATCCCCCATGTTCATTCCCAATATCGGGGATGAACCAAAATTCCTGAACAAAACGGATTCGCGACCCCAGAAAAGCGGCGTGTTCTTTATCTGCGTCCCCATTGCACTGGACAAGGAAATTCTGGGCGTCATCAGTGTCGACAGGATCTATGCCGAAGAACGCGGAAGCGTGGATGATGATCTGCGGGTTCTGCACATTGTGGCATCATTCATTGCGCAGTTTGTTACGCTCTGGAAAAATTTTAGAGATACCAAAAAAGAGTGCGGCGATCTGCGCTCTCAACTGGAAGAAAAATACAGCCTTCCCAACATTGTTGGGGAATCCCCTCCCTTGCAGCAGGTGCTCAAATCCGTCAGTAAAGTGGCAGGTACTGATACAACCGTGCTGCTATTGGGCGAAAGCGGCACCGGAAAGGAGCTGATCGCTCAAACACTTCACTATCAAAGCCACCGGGCAAAGGGTCCTTTTGTGCCCGTCAATCTGGCGGCCCTTCCTGAGAACCTCATTGAGGCGGAACTTTTCGGGGTCGAAAAGGGTGCCTTTACCGGCGCGGTGTCCCGACGCATCGGAAGATTTGAAACCGCCAGCAATGGAACCCTGTTTCTGGATGAAATTGGAGAACTGCCCCTCTCGCTTCAGGTGAAACTGCTTCGATTTCTGCAGGAACAAACCTTTGAACGGATTGGTTCCTCCGATCCCATCCGTGTGGCTGTAAGGGTGGTGACCGCTACCAACCGAAACCTGTTCGATGAGGTCAGGAAAGGTAAATTCAGGGAGGATCTGTACTGGCGTTTGAACGTGGTTCCCATTGTTCTGCCCCCTTTAAGGGAACGGGTTCCCGATATTCCCCTCCTGTTGGATTTCTATGTCAAAAAATTTAACGATAAATACAGTCTGCGGGTTCAGATCACCGAGTCCGCCGTATCCTGCTTGAAACGCTATCCGTGGCCGGGCAATGTGCGTGAGCTGGCCAACACGGTGGAGCGGCTGGTGGTCATGGCTGAAAAGGATCCCATTTTTGTGGCAGACCTGCCGGCCAATATAAAAGCCTCAAAGAATTCATCGGTAACACCCGGTTCCGTTTTTTCTGCTGATCGAGAAGGCATGAGCGAAGAAGTTGAGCGGTTTGAAAAGCGTGAGATCATCAACGCTCTTAAAAACTGCGGGTTTGTTAAACAGCGGGCCGCCCGGCTCCTGGGCATCACGCCGCGGCAATTGACCTACCGCATGAAAAAATACGCCATTGACGCCCGAAAACTTTAACCATCCGTCCATTTTCAAAGAACAGCACCAATGCCGCTAACTTAAGTACCCAAACAAATTGTCGTTACAAAGGAACGTCATTCCGGCGGAAGCCGGAACCCAGCCTTTCAGATACTTTTGGCCCCGGACCTTAAGCGGGGGCCTCTCTATGGCATGATCAGGTCAAATTTCGGGAGCAGCTCATGGAGCACGTAATTTCGGTGTCTCCATGCAGCGCGGATGAATTTGCACACATCGGTGTCCATGACGTCCTGATCCGGACCGCGATCATTGGCAACATTCTTTGGCTGCCACCTGGTTTCGTCGTATCGAACAGTCTTGTCCGCTTCGGTGGCCTGGCAGAAGACACCTTCGGCAATGGCCCTTTTCCAGTGGGCGATCCTTTCATCCTTCGGTAACTGCCGTTCCAGCAAGGCTCTCACCGCATCCTGAATGCTGTTCCAGGTTCGATTGGGCTTAATCTTGGCGTCCCCCGATTCCGCCACGGCGAATTTATGGAAATATCCGTGCAGTCTCTTGCAGGCCTTGAGGAAATAGTCGGTGTTATTGCGGTTGATGTACGTGGGTTTGGCGCTATGGGTCTCATACTTGAAGTTCCACGCCAGATAGGGCCGATCAGGGAAGGTGCCCGCGGCGCCGTGGCCTACGGGGATCAATTCGGCCAGAGGGCTCAAGAAACGCGTCTTGAATTCCTCGAATTTCCCCCAGAGATACTGAAAGGGTCCCGACTTTTTGTTCACATTCACAAATTGGATGTGTTGTTCATTGACCCTGTTCCAGGCATCGGCAAACCCCACAAAACCAAAATGGGAAAAAGTATCCGCGTATACGTGGGCAACAATACCGATGAGGTGAGGCCAGTAAGGCTTGTTTTTCTCGTCGATGGCATCGAGGAGCATCTGGTTGGCCGGTCGGCTGTCCGGAACGCAGACCATTCGTTCCAGAAAAGTTCCTGCGTTAGGATCGTTTCCAGGCAGAAAATGGAAAGGGACCCAGATCTTCCATTGGTCGCCCGGTACGGCGTTCTGGTAGTCGACCGGTTTATGACTTGTGATCGTGGGTACGATGGCATGGCTGTTAGCAATCAGCACATGGTCGTCATCGATGGCATCATCTACAAACTGCGAGGCATAGGCGATGGTCCTGGCCGTTTCAGGCTTGAGCCCGGCAGCCCGCGCCATGGCGTATACGCCGTAAAAGTGCATGTCCAGTTGCATAGTGAAAACTCCTTTCCGTTTTAAGGTTTCACGTTGATCGGATTGTGTCACAAAAAAGCAATCGACCTTATCAGGCCAACACAATCCCAGACGTTAGCCGTCATTTGTCGGGTCTGTCGATCAATTATCGAATTTGTTTTCTATCGGAACCAGTTCAATTTCAAATAGGTCGGGCCAGCACTTCCCTGCTATAAGCAAATGGCCACTTTTATTATCGTAGGCAATGCCATTAAGAACATATGGGAATTTCAACTTTGCCGGATCTGGATTGATTCCCGTCAAGTCTATCCACCCTGTTACCTTTCCCGTTTTTGAAGAGATTCGCACAATAAGATTTGTTTTCCACACATTTGCAAAAACTTCTCCATTAATATATTCCAGTTCATTAAGAAAACCTACTTCGCTCTTGCCGTCTGAGACCTTAATGTACCTTTTCTGCTGTAGCGTCTTCGGATCCAAAAAAATCAACGCAGCGGAACCATCACTCATAATCAATTCACTGCCGTCCGTGGTCAGTCCCCAACCTTGAGTCGGATAGCGAAACATTTTCTTTAGATTAAAACTATCTTTGTCATATATAAACCCGATGTTTGATTTGTACGTGAGCTGGAAAATGTGGCCTTGGAATATGGTGACGCCTTCTCCAAAATAGCGTGGGCCTAACGTATGCTGTTGTATTGTCTTCCCTGATTTAAGGTCTATTTTCAACAACTTTGATTGATTATATCGACCGGTACCTTCGAATAAATAGCCATCGCGCATTAGCAGACCTTCCGTATAGGAAGTCACATTATGGGGGTATGTCTTGATTATGTTGTAGGTAAATACAGGTATGGTATTTTGGGAGAGAATTTCTTCCCTGCTTACCTGTTTCCATACTTTTGGGGCTTCTTTGTATTGTTTGATGTTATCGCTTTGACAACCGCTCAATCCGAATATCAACAGGCCCAATGTGATCAATTTAAATGATTTTTCAATCATCTCATTGTCCCTCTCATTTTCTCAAAACCAATTATTCAAGTAATGGAAAACCGCTGAAGAATCAATGAAAAACTGTTGACATTTCAGAAAACGCCCTTTTGATCGAGCCTGTTCAATCGAGAGGCCATCAGTGGGCTAGTATTTTGATTCAATAAAATATTTACATTAAGCGATAGAGAGATCAAATTTTTTCCATTTATACACAACAGGAGTTTCATTGAACTCTTTAATGCCAAGCAAGATACGCTTTTTTAATTCATCTTTTGATTCAACCCGTATATGGCGCAAAAATGTTCGGGCCATTTTAGAAAATGCTGATTCAACAAGGTTCAGCCATGAACCGTGTTTTGGGGTATGCACATAAATGAACCGCCCCGGTCTGGAGGCAAGGTATTTCATTGTTTCTTTTGAAATATGGGCAGAGTGATTGTCGAGAACCACTCGTATCGCGCTGTTAGCTGGGTAATATTCGTCTAACTCTTTGAGCAAGGAGATAAACTCACAACTTCTGTGACGGTCGTGAACTTGAGGAATAATGTTGCCCTTGTGAAGATCCAAGGCCGCAAGTATAGACACAGTGCCTAAGCGTTTATATTCATAGTCCCGTCTCAAGGGCCGGGTCCTATTTTGACCAAGTCACCGTGGGGGCCCAGGATGCCACAAGGGCGGACAGGGATTTTCTGCTGGCATTTGCAGCCCGGGCCCGGGCCGCCGACATCCTTCGACTACGAATTGCCGATACGGTGGGGATTGCAAGGCCCCAAACCGTTACGGACCTTATCCGATCCATCAAGGCTTTCGTGCCGGGACTGCCCGTGGAGTTTCATGGCCATAATGATCTGGGCATGGCCACCGCCAACGCACTCTGTGCCCTTGAGGCGGGAGCGGAAGCCGTGAGCGTGACGGTTGGTGCCCTGGGGGAGCGGGCCGGTAATACGGCCCTGGAACAAATGGCCATGGTGCTGCTGCAACATCCCCGTCTGAACTGTCAAGTGGACACAAAAAAGCTCCTGGAGCTGTGCCGCATGGTGGCCGATGCCGCCGGACAACCCATTCCGCCTTCGCAACCGGTGGTGGGAAAACGGGTTTTTTCCCATGAATCGGGCATCCACTGCCACGCCATGTTTCGGGATGCCCGCACCTATGAACCTTTCACTCCACAGCTTGCAGGGCATGCGTCCCGTTGTTTTGTTTTGAGCACCCATTCGGGTGTTGCCGCAATTCGGCAGCTGCTGAATGAAGTGGGCATTCACGCTTCCCCTGAGCAGGCCCGTGCCCTGAAACCTTTGTTGACAACCGGGATTTGGTCCCATAAACGGAAGGCGGCGTGAACTCGCGGGAGACGGTTTGAAAATGGGCAATTTGTTTGAATGATGGTTTCAGGGATGGGGGTCTATCATATTATAAATTTTCTCTATCCTTTCGAGAAACTCTCCTGAATAAAGGCCGCAAGCGGATGAGAGAATAAACCCGCCGTTTCGGGCCAGAAAACGGCATCGCTTCTTCAATTCTTCAAGCCCGGAAAGGGAAAGTCTGTTCTGCGCCAATATTTCTCCTTCAATACCCGCCATCAAAACCAGCTGAGATCCATGTTTCGTTTTAAGCCGCAGCAGATCATTGGTTCTATCCTGAACCGCCGCCAAACCGTCAAAGCCGTGGCTCATGAGTTGGGGTATGAGTTTGGAGATGTTTCCGCAGGAATGAAAGAGGGCGAATGCGTTCTCGGAATGAATCTGTGATACGGCGTGAATGTAAAAGTGTGAAAAATATTGCTCGATTTCGACAGGATCCAGGAATGTGTCGGTGTTTCCCGCCAGGTCGTCGGCAATAACAACGCCGTGAACCGCATGCGCAAGACAATCCTCCAGAAGATGGAGGACATGCTTCTGCTCATTTTTATAGGCTTTGAGCACATTTTCCCGATCCTGGACCCAGCCGGCAAAAACCGCCATTAACCCCTCCTTTTCCACGAGTCTTTGAAAGGGTCCGTCGATGACGGCCATCACGAAGAGATCGGTTGCTGCCAGCGCTTCTTGAATCGCAGAAACCGTGAAGTAACGGTATCCGAGCATTTTGTGGCGGTAGGAATTCCTGTCCGTGGGAAGGCAGAGCATGTCCTGTTCAAGATGTTTTACGAGTCTGATACGTCCTTCAAGACTGTCTTCATAACCGGCCATTTGGATGATATCGGCACCCAGCCACAACTCTCCTTTGGGAATGGTGGCCGTTTTAAGGTGATGAAAGGCTGCTTCAACCTTTTTGAATCCGGTTTGCGCGTTCTGATGGTCTCTTTTTGTTTTCACAGGCTGATTAGATCTGAAGTCTTGAGGGCAACGTGTCGTCGCTATCCCGGTGATGATTCGAGATTGCGCGAACTGACGCCAAAACATACCTGGCGGATGTTTCGATGAACTATAAGAAAATTTGAGTTTCAGATCAACAGAAAGAATCGTGTGCTTTGCGCCATTTGGAGCGGTTACCTCTATCTGTTTTCCATCCGGTTACCGGTTGGCCATCTGAATGATGATAGACAATATCAGCAAAATGTTTATCTTTTATATTAAGAGAATCAAAGAGGGTTATTAATTGGAACAAAGCGGAAATTCCATCAATTTCGGAAGAAGAGCAGCGAGAAATGCATTCAACATTGGTGATTTGAAATTTCATTGCAGGATTTAGCAGGTTTTTTGGTTTATACGCATGAGGAATGGTTCATCAAAATGTCTCGTTTAGAAATCCTTTTGATTAGGTTAGAAAGGCGGTGTCCTCATGGCAAACGTATTAATCGTGGAGAGCTACCCCAATCTGGCTTTTTTGTATCGTGAGATCCTTTCCGACGATGGACATCAGGTTTTTGTGACGCCCAGTTGCAAGGAGGCCAAAGATATTGCACAGAATAATGATATCGATCTGGTCCTGATCGATAAAAGTTCGCCGGATAACTGTGCGGAAAAACTATTAAGAACAATTAAGACGATTCAGCCCCGTATTAATGCTATTTTGTGCCCGCTGGACAAGTTTAGCCAAAAGAGTTATCGTGAGTTATGTGACGAAAGCTTTCTCAAGACTTCTAATTATAGCATCCTTCAGGAAAAAATCAGCGAGTTGGCCGAAAAGGCCGTTCGTAACCGGAAAAATTTTCAGAACCCAAGTGTTCCTTTTGCCAACTGACCAGGAAAAAACAGTAGTCGGCTGGCAATCTCTATTTTCTGACGGTAGTGGCTCTAAACGTGATCTGTAACAGTTCAATACCTCTTGCTTCTTCCATATTCTATTCCCGGTTTTTTCATTCTGCTCCTCTTCGATCTCCCTGGCCTGGAGCACCCGAAGTCAGCCTCACCTGGGCCGCTGGCGGCAATTCGGCTATTTCGTCGAGGAAAATGGTTCCTCCATGAACCCATAAAGTTTTGTGTTTACCATAGATGCTCACGAACCTGTGAGCCATGATTCAATGACGTTATCAAATTGGCTCAGCGCCACCAGGGGCCCTTTTCGAGATTGTCTCTATTGATCAGTTAGAAGGAAAGATGGACAGTGACCAACCGTCGTCCCCAGCAGTTCCGTAGGTTAAGTCGAAAATCCTGTGGCTCACAATTGCTAGCGAACCTCGCCGGAAAATAGGGCTACACAACCAAAAACTTTTAGCCTTACGTTCTTGAAGCGCTGGCAAAGAGCTATTTCTAACCCTTCAAGATTATCTTTCGTATTGGCGAAGATGCCTTTCTTATTGTAGATCGCCATCAGTATCCGGGCGGGCCATCCAATCGGCACGCCATCGTGAAGAATCGTCGAACCAAAGATGCACGCTCCCGAATTCATGATGGTATTCAGATGGTCGAATGCTACGGCTTTTTCGGCAATGGTTCCGGGCAAACAGTGAATAAGATAGTTGATGCTCACGGAATTGAACGGTTCCATACTGATTTCGATTTTCTCAAGGATATTGTGCTGGTAAATTTCCGGGCTGTAACGAGCAATTCTCTTTGACGCGAAAGCCAATGTACTGGCGTTCATATCCATCAATGCAACCCGCGGAGAATAAGAAGGAAAATTGCAACAATCAAGGAAATAGCCCGTGCCGACACCAACGTCCAGATGATTTGATGAAACGTGCCTGTTGTAATGAGCCTCAATAATCGACGAGGGGCACTTCCAAACATACGAATTGGATATGCCTAACACAGCAATGTCGTAGACCGAGAGCAACCACTTCGTATAAGCTGCTTGTCCGGCAATAACCTGTTCTTGAGTTGGCATCCTCAGTGCTTCGTAATTGTCTGGTTTGAGGTTCAATGTAAACTTGCGGATTCTAATTGAATTCTAGGCATATTAACGAGATTTACAACCCATAAGTTCGCACCTGATTCGGGGCGTACTCAAGAAGAGTCCACTGTCCACTGACTCTGATTTAAGCAAGGGGGTATAACGTGACTGTTGAAGACTATCAGAAATTGGGCGATACCGGTGCAGCGAAAGCCAGGCATTGGGGTAAGGTTATTAATTGCTATTCGGCTGTTGATGCGTTTTTCCCAGCCTGCGGGTTGTTTGACTTGACAGAAGGGATCTACCACGGTAACTCCGAAACACCACTTGAACAGGCCCAGGCGAATCAGCACGAATACTTGATGGACGAAGTCCAGTGTGGACCGGGGCGGCGTGTCCTGGACATCGGTTGTGGATACGGCACACTGCTGGAGCGCATTCAACAACGCGGCGCTGAGGCTGTAGGCGTCACCCTTTCAGCCAAGCAAGCGAAACACTGCCGTCGCAGAAAGCTGAAAACCTACGTTCTCGATTATCGGGCGATCCCAAGCGGATGGAACCGAACTTTCGACGGCGTTATCGCCAATGGATCGATTGAACACTTTGTGCAGCCGACAGATGTTGTTGCCGGAAAAGCGGACGAAGTTTACCGCCATCTGTTCGCAACGGTCCACCGTTTAATCGATCCAAATTCAGCAGCGCGGCGGTTCGTCACAACGACATTACACGTGATACGGAAGCCGGCGGATCCGAGGAATTTGTTGAAATCTCCTTTCGCCTTCAGTAGCGGTTCGGACAACTTTCATTGGGCTGTTCTGGAACGCGGCTGGGGTGGTTATTACCCGGAGGTCGGTCAGCTGCGCCGATGTGCGGAGGGCTATTTCGATCTGATTCAGGAAGTCGATGGTACGGCAGATTATCGCCTGACCTCCGAGGAATGGTTGCGAAAGGTTCGCCGAGCTCTCCGGTCGCCACGGGTGGTGAAGATTATATTGCGATCGTTGCCGGTTTTGACGCACTCTCCGAGGCAATTTTCGACATTGCTGCTGGGGTTTCTGGTCAGTAAATCGTGGAACTGGCAATTCGAGCCACCAAAACCGCCGACGCAGCTTTTAAGGCAGACATGGGCGTATAGAGGTCGGCCTTAGATAAAGGGCAGACATTCAACAGCTCTTCATCTTTTCATCCCGGCAATCACAGGATTTTCCCACACAAAAATAGCCGTTCAGGAACCAGCAGGTTCCTTGAACCTGAAATTCCCGAGCAGGGCAGTTTTCCCACCATCCTTGTGAGCACTGCTTCATTGCTCAGCAGGGCACAGCGAGGTTCTGGCTTTTCAATTTTTGATAGAGCAAAAAAACGCCATCCGCTCAATTTGAGGAGGGACTTCTCTGCAGCGCTTTTCGTACGGAACATATTCATAATATAAAACGAATCATGGGCACCATTAAAATGCTGGAAATCAATGCCGTTGATTTGATACAAGATGATTAGTAAACAG
>JAJDOH010000051.1 GCA_022340265.1 Deltaproteobacteria bacterium
AAGAAAATGCGACACCCACTTGCGATTCTTCTTACGCTATCGATTTCAAATTCGGTATTTCTATAGGGATGGAATGGATGAATGATCCGGAAGGTTTTGTTATCAAAATTCTGATGAGACGTAGTTGAATGGCTTTGTTGTTGCCAGGTTGGAATGCCGCAACAGCACCTTTGACACAATCTCAAGAGGCGTGCCGGATCGAGATGCATACGTGGCAGCGTGCCTGCGCAGTTCGTGGGGCCTGACATGAACGCCAACCAGATTGCCTGCCTTTCTAACGATCAACCTGGCCTCTGCATATGTCAACGGGAAAATCCTTGCATCGGACTTGATCCCATTTTCCCGAATATAACTTCTGAGCCGATCAGCAACCTTTTGGGGCAAGAATGCAACTTCCGCTTCCTTCCCACTCTTGGGGTCTCGGATGATAGCCTTCCGGTCTTCAATGCCCATGGATCGGAGCTTCGGAACCTCCCCAACCCGCATGCCGCTAAGGGCCATGAGTTCGAGCATTAGGCGGTTCCGTTGATTTTGGGTCCTGAAAATCATTTCATCGACCACATCCTTTTCCAGGATCTTGAGTTGGGTTAATTTCGCGAGGCTGAACAGTTTGCGCAGTCCTTTATTATCACAGGGGTTCTGGCTATCATGATCAAGGGAATTTTTCACAAAGTTGAAAAAGGCAGACAGGAGGCTGAACCGGAGTTTATTGGTGTTTTGTTTGGTGCCATCCGGGACCGTGGACATGAAAGCCAAGATTTCCTCGGAGGTGATGGATGTTAGGTCTATATCGCCGAAATGGTTCTGGAAATTGTTTAGGACGAACTCATAATTGCGTAACGTATTTTTCTTTGACATTCATCCGCTACTAATTGAAAAAATGTGTTACGCACTGGGAAATCTTGATGACGGGTCTCCTTTGGTTATGGGTTTGGGAAATGTTTTGACGCCGTTCGGTTAGATCGGCTATCGTTAAGGATACTAGAAATATAGTCAAAAAGTAATCTGACGGAAAATACTTTCTGTCTATGCAGTAAGCGTAACTGAGGAAATTAAAGGAAGTGTTGGTAATATTCGTGTCCAAAAAATCTACCTATGAAGAACTTGAACAAAGAGTTCAGGAATTTGAGGGAACTGAATCTACGCGCAAGAGGGCGGAGAAAGAATTGCGGGAGAGTGAAGAAAAATTTCGCAACATTGCAGAAATTTCACTGGCCGGCGTCTATATTATCAAAGACGGCATTTTCATGTACGTCAATAAGAAATTCGCGGAGATTTTAGGCTACTCTGTCGAGGAATGCCTCAATAACATGCATTTTCGACAAACTGTACATCCGGAAGACTTAGACGTGGTGCGAGAGCAGATCAGCAAGCGCCTATATGGAAAAGTCAACTCCGTTAATTATACCTTCCGGGGGATAAAGAAAAACGGAAAAATAATCCATGTTGAAATTTTTGGATCTACAATCCTATTGGCCGGAAAGCCTGCCGTGTCCGGGAGCATACTGGACATCACTGCACGCAAACAGATGGAGGAACAACGGGATAAGTTAATTGCGGACCTTCAAAAGACACTATCAGAGGTTAAAACCTTGCGGGGTTTTCTACCCATTTGCTCATATTGCAAGAAAATTCGTGACGACAAGGGGTATTGGAGTCAGATCGAATCATATATTCATAAACATTCTAATGCTGAATTTAGCCATGGTATATGTCCTGAATGTGCTAAAAGACATTACCCCGATATGGACCTGTATGAAGAAAATGCCAAGTAAAGATTATAGACGCATATTTCGATAATTTGGGACTCAAGGATTTTATCCGAAAGTGGAGTGTTCACGGCTCGGATTCGTCAAGAATACAAATACAAACCCTGATTTTGGAACAGGTTCTGTGAAATAGTCTTAAAAGGGGTAATTGAAAGCGATTATGCCGACTTTTATGAAGGCGCTTCTTCGAGAAAAGATCCGATCTGGTCTTCAAGTTCTTCCACCTTGCTGTACCCAAGATCTATGGTCCGATTAATCTTTTTATGGTCCAGGGTCACAAATTTAACCGGGGGCATTTTGTCCGGGCAGACAATCAGAGCACGGGGGGGATTTTCCTGTGCCATCTGCTCCAGCTGAAAAACCTGGGTGTTATAAATCTGCGCCGCCTCCCAGAGTTTTTCCAGCATCCAATCGTATTTCTTAAAATACCGCCAGAAAAGAGCCCGTTCTAAAAAATTCGGCGGTTCATTCTCACAACTCATGGGTTTTGAAAGAATGGCCACGACTTTTAGCGTTTCATCATCGGGAAGACCCTTCAAGGGAAGCGGGTTTACGGTTGCACCATCCACATATTCGCAATCATTCATGGGAACGGCTGTGGGATAACAGCCCGGAACCGCAAGGCATGCTTTAATAACATCGTAAATATCGTTCTCCTCCGGTTTCAAAAATACCTGTTCTCCGTGAGGGACCGAGGCAGCGGCAAAACGACAGATCATTTTACTGGCCAGGAAGGCATTTCTGTTCAGAGGATATTTCTCTTTGATAATATCAAAGACAAGTCGGTCAATGTTTAGGATCGGTCTTTTGGCGGAAAGCGCCAGGGAAGCGGCCGGGATATTATGGTAACAGACGAGCCTTGGACTGGTCAATTCGTGCCGCCAGACCTTTTCCATTTCCTCCCGTTGACCAGAGGCAAAATAGGCAAGCGTCGGCACACTTGCCGATACGGCGACAGCAGCATCGAAATCATCGAGGTTCTTATCCATCAGGGCCATCAACGCTCCTGCAACAAAACCGGCCCGCATGGCTCCACCTTCCAGAACAAGTCCCAGCATGGCGATCACCTTTTCGATTCTTATTCTTTGAACGTCACTCCTTCAATCCTGGCGTCTTTTGCCACATTTTAAATTCGCTGTTCAAGTGTTTCACATGATCTTTGAATTTTAGGAAAAAGGGAATTCCATTATTCTCGATAATAAAATTCAAAATATTAAAATGTCACAGCAAAGAGAATATTTCAATAATTATCCATAAATGTCGGTCACAAATATGAGTCCTGGGCAATCTATTTGGGAATGGGTTGAAAAAACGGTTTAAAATATCTATCATATATCTTAAGGTCCAAAGTAATAGTGTTGCGCGTGTTTTCACTCTTGCCGCGGGGGTTTTAGGAATGAAAAAGTGTTGTTTTTCTGTGGTGGTGGCTGCAATGTCGTTTTTTTTCGTTATTTCGGCTTATGCTGGCAGCGCCATGTGGGTCGCCTCGGAAAACGCCAAACTCAAATCAGCGCCGAAAGCCTCTTCCTCAACCGTTTCCACCCTTGCTGTAGGGATCAAAATATCCGTTCTGAAAACCGAAAATCGGTGGTATCGCATACGGGCTCCTTCCGGCGAAGAAGGGTGGATGTATCGAGGCAAACTCTCTGACACGCCCCCTTCAAAGGAAACCGAAGAATCCGGAAATCTGTTTGGGTCCATGCAGAGCAGCAGCATCAGCGCTGATGAGGCACAAACTTCGCGAAGCATTCGTGGTTTGTCCAAAGAGACGGAGCAGTATGCCAAGCGGCGGGGAACACCGGAGGCTTACAAAAAAGCCCTGGATCAGGTTTTGGCGGTCCATATCACCGATAAAGAGGTGGATGTCTTTTTAAAATCAGGAAAAATCGGCGAATATGCGCCGTAAATCGGGAATTGTCAGCACCACCAATTTTTAATGAACGGAGTGAGAGTGGAGCCCAGCCATGAACAGAAGGATTGCAATCGTATTTTTGGTACCCTTGATCTGTATGATGCTGGTCTCTGTCGTTTTTGCCGGCACGGATCACAAGACAGCAAAAGAAAATACCACAGCCCCCTTGCAGGTTGCCGGACTTCTGGACAAATTTTTGGATCCCGAAAGCAAAGAAAGCAAAATGCTGTCCGGAGCAGTCTCCATTTTGGGGTCCACTTCCGAAATGGGCTATCAGTCTGAAAGAACCATTGGGGAAAGCCTGGCTCTCGAGGGTTTTCGCCGCTATGGGCTGCCGGTAAAGGACCAGGCGCTTCAGGAGTATGTGAACCTGGTAGGAAATGCCGTGGCAAGGAATTCGGATCGGCCCAATATCCCCTATAATTTTGTGGTGGTGGAAAGTCCTTTGCAGAATGCTTTCAGTTGTCCGGGGGGCATCATTTTTATCAGCTCAGGCCTTTTGAAAACCATCAAAAGCGAAGATCAACTGGCGGGGGTCTTGGCCCACGAAGTGGCCCACGTGGGACACAAGCATGCACTGAAGTCCATACAGCGGGCGCAATTCTTTAACGGTGTTGGAAAGATTACCGCCGCTACCATGGAAGGTGAAAAAGGGAAAGAGTTTGAAAACATGATTGGCAGCCTGCAAGACACTCTCTTTGACAAGGGACTTGACCAGGGCATGGAATTTGAAGCGGACATCGGCGCTCTTGAAACCGCCTACCGGACCGGTTACGACCCCAATGGATTTGTAGAAGTGCTGAAAGAACTGAAACAAATTCAGTCCCGTTCCACTCAGAAAGGCTCCTGGTTTTCCACCCATCCACCCCTTTCTCAGCGTATTCAGAAATGTGAGAGTCAACTTCGCCGCTACCCTGATGCCAAGAGTCTGGCTCATCTTCCAGACCGGTTCCTGAAATATCAAAAACGTGTTTCCAACTGATCTGTTTCTCAGACTTTTTTCGGATTCGGAGTAAAAACCATGAATTCAGCAGAACGGTCAGAAAAGTGTGATATCCGCTCGGGAGAGTCCCATGGAGGTTTTGAAAAAACGATACGGCAAAGGCGAGATAACAAAGCAAGAATTTGATGCAATGAAGAGAGATATTGAAGAATAGAAAGGAGCACACCCATGAAAAAAATACTGTTGATCGGTCTGATAATGTCATTTTTAACCGCAGTTCCCATTCTCTGGGCCGCCGAAAACCAGCCACCACAGGAACAACCGTATCCATATTCGGGTTACGAACGCATGGGACCCGGCATGATGGGACCCGGATCGGGCTATCACGGACAAGGCTCCGGAATGATGGGGTATGGTGGGCACATGAGTCGAGGCATGGGGCCGGACCAGCAGGGCTGGCAGAACATGACGCCTGAACAACAGGGGAAATGGCAGCGGATGCGTGCTGATTTCTTGCGCGATACCCTCTCCCTCAGACAGGAGTTAAGCGCCAAACAGATGGAACTGGAAGTGCTCTGGGACCAGCAAAATCCGGACCCCAAAAAAATAGAAACCTTGTCCAACCGGATAACGGAACTGCGAGCCAACCTGGAACAAAAGCATAACGCATATTTGTTTCAGTGCCGCCGGGAGTTTGGAAACCTCGGCTGGACATGTCCCGGCGGTGGCTGGCGAGGTTATTGATTTTAACCTGTGAGGCCCAAAAAGAGAATATTTTGGCCGGGTATTTTTTTCCGGGCAAATCGCTCTGCCCGGGTAATATTTACCCGGTCCCTTTAGATCCCAAAACTACATGGCGCTATTCACTGACAACACGAGGGGGGGCTGCCACCCGTTGCTTTCTTAATCCTATCCAAATATCGGCCCCACCAGCCTTTTGGCTTGACCGGCTTGGATTTCAGATATTTTTCTGGATCGGCCATGAACGCTTTTCGGCATGAATCAGCACAGAAATGGTAGGCGTGGGAATGAAACATAAATGGTGGCACTTTACCTTCCTTGCTAACTTTCATCCGGCAGACCGGATCGACATCATAGTCGTCGGTATTTTCCGTATTCATGTTGCACCTCCCAATTTGATAAATGTTCACGCTTCATATCTTTACGGATGATACTGTGAAATAAGAAAGCATATTTCATGCCAACAAAGCGTAACGTTTTGCCGGCATCAGGCGGAATGGGCAGCGCTTTGCATCCTCCGTTCTCCTGTATGATGTTTTTTAACCCATATAGAGCTTCGCCATGATATTGACAAGCAAGAGGGTGAAGAATGAAGGGAAGATCATGGCTCTTGCGCGGATACGGGAATCTGAAATGATTTCCATAAGGGCCAAATACCCACGACTGAGCCCAAAGTAAAGCCCCGCCAACATCAGGGTTCCCTGGATGGCCGGAATCCATTCGGGAATAAAGGGTTTGAAAGGAAGACTGGCGGTGCCGAAGATATCCCATCCCAATCCAAAAGGATCGGAGAGCACCGAAAGGATATAACTGTAATTGATCATGACCGGCGGCAGGCTGAAGGCAATCCAGAAAAAGATGCCCACGGGGATCAGGATGTAGGCGAGGCGCAATGTCAGAGTCCTCTGGTTGATGCCGCCCCCCGCAAGAAGACCCGCTCCTTTTGCGGAAGCCATGAAAAGTCCCGGAACGATGATGAGGGCCAGTCCCCAGAGGGCGGCGAGATAGGTAACGAACGGAACAAGCTGTCTGGTCTCCGTCACATTTGCCGCTTCCTTGATAAACCCCCAGGGTCCCAGCATCGTTACGCTGAATGCAATGGCCACCACCAGCATAATGATGGCATTGAGCATTTCATCATAGCCCTTTAGATTTCGATCCGAGCCGAAAGGCCGCAGAAAAATTCCCACATTGTCTTTGGGGCAACTTTTGATACACTCGGTGCAAAGTCCGCAGTAATTGTTTCGCTCCATGGTTCCCGGGTATTGTTTCCAGGGGCACGCCCAGCCATTCACACCCCCTTTGAAACAGGGCTTTTCCTTGTGCTTTCTGCAGACCTCATGGTCTATTGCACGGATCTCCGTCATGGAGGCCATGGAGTAGGTCCCCAGGAACCCTCCCACAGGGCAAAGATATAAGCAGAAAACCCGCCGTCTAAAAAACAGGCCCAAAACAAGCGTTGCCGCAAGAATCAGGAGGAACAGAATGGCTGTGGCGATGGGACGTGTAATCAGGATGATACCGAATGAGATCAGCGCCAGAAAAAGAAAATTTTGAAGCCAGGTGTTGCTGATCCGTTTCGGCCAGTCCTTCTGAAGTCCCGTATAGCGGTGATGCAGGCCTTTGAACGGTTTTTGAAGATACCGCACGGCCGTGAAACTTCTTCTGCTGATCCATTCAGACGGCGCGGGGAGAGGGCAGACCATGCACCAGATCCTGCCGCCCAAGGGAACAAGAATGGCCTTCAACGCAAACCACCAGGCAATCCAAACAAAAATAATGGCGATATTGCGGTTGCCCACCGGACTTCCCCACAGGGCACTCAGAATGAAAAGATAGAAAATAACGAAATTGGGAAAAATGACCAGAAACTGAAAACTGCGGAGTTTCACGGCCCGTTTAAGCCACGAAAAGCGATCCGATAGGTTTTTTTTCTGAAAGCCTGCAAAAAGGGAATCGGAACGAACCCTGAACAACAGCAAAAGGCTGAAAGTCAGCCAGATGGAAAGGGAAATAAAAAGATGATAGGGGGTATTCGGTCCTACAATCAATTCTCCGGTCATGAAGGGGTGAAGCCCGCCACAGGTTTGCGTACATCTAAAGGTAAATTTACCGGATTTTCCGGCGACAAATTTTACTTCGGAAACTTTATCCCAGTCGGTCTGAACCGCTCCCTTATCGTCCTCCCAGGTATATTTCAAAAAGTTGAGACCCTGCTGTTTGATAATGAGATCAACGGGGTAACCGTCCAGCAGAAATCCGTGGGTGACATCAAGGCTGGTGGGCTTCAGGACAACGGTATCCCCTTTATTGACGACAATTCTTGAGGGAGAATAACCGTATTTCTTGGCTTTAAAAAAGATATGGTGGGTGCGTGTCTCATGGGGAACAAATCGGATCCCCACAGGAATTGTGATGGCTGGCGCCAGGGTGATCAAAATAAGAAGAACGGTTTTTTTGAATCTTTTTTCCATGCCTTCCCCTGGCTGAGACCCTATTCAAGAGACGCTATTTGTACAAAACGCCGGGAGTCCCTCGCTTCAGATCCAGTGAAACGGCAACATCTCCTTTTTCCGGTACTTCCACCTCCTGTTTTGTTGATGCTAATTTTTCGTGCCATGTCTTAAGAACATACTTACCGGCAGGAAGGCCTGAAATCCCTTCAAGGCCGTGTTGCCCAAGATAATTGGGGTCGGGAATGGTAAAATTCCCCTGATTATCGGTTATGGCCCAATAGGGGTTTTTCAGCACCATGATATAGCCGCTCATTTCCGCGTGAACATCACAACGGAGTTCCACAATGCCCGGTTTGTCAAACTCAACCGTCTTAATTGTTCCCGGCGGATAGCTTCCCAGGTTAAACTTTTTGGTTCTTGAAAGCGAAAATACGTTGTGGCTCACTTTGTCGTGGTTGGGGAATTGAACCGTTGAACCCACCAAAACCGGCAAAATATGAGGCATGAATGCCAGATTCGCTTGATCCATGACAAATTTCAGCTTGGAAACATCTTTTTGAACATTAGGCGCCTTTGAAACAAAGACCAGAATATTGTCAGGTGACCTTAATCCCTTCACCGACACTTTTCCTTTGATACCTCCCGCAAACGCCTGGAACGGCGCCGTTAAAAATAAAATAAATGCCATTGAAACGGTAATCAATAAATGGATCATCGTCTGTATTTCTCCTTTTTCTTACCAGACTTTGCGCGTGATCAAAATGTCTTCCGCAACCCACTGCTTTTTCAGCGCCAGAGGTCTCATGACCGGCCGATAAATCAGATCGGCATTGGCTGTGGGCTCGTCATCAGGATCCGTGAGGGCAAATTCAAATTTCAAAGTAACCGTCTTTTTCGGTCTGATCCGGGTATCGGAATCAATTCCGGTGGCGCGCCAGAAGGGGACATTCAGATTGCCCTGATCGTCCTTGAGAACCCGGGCAAACACGGCTCCCGGTAGCCCATGGTAATTTCCTTTCTCCTCGGTTCCTTTACCCGTCCAGTCGGGAAGTGTCCCTCCTTTGATCATTTTAAGGGGGTTTCCTTTTGAATCGGAGGCGTGAAGCAGCAGCATAACACTCCTTATGGTTTCCCCGGTGGGAACCCAGTGGCCCCCGTTGGTGTTGGTGATATAGACATTCAACGCCAATCTCTTGCCGGTGATCTCGCCCTCCAGTTCCATGGAAAGAGAGGTGGCCAGCTGTGTTTTCGTGCCCCCGTCAAAGTGGTGGGGCCGGATATCCTCTGGGGACCGGTAGACCCCCCACATGCGCTGCGCCATGCCATCCACCACGTAATTATCGTAAGGGAGCATCTCTTTTCGCCATCCCATGTGACAATTCTGACACTTTTTTCCTTTGTTGGGATCATCCAAAGGAAGCCCCTTCTGCCACTGCTGCCATTCCTGAAAGGTGGTTTGAATGGGCAGGAAGGTATTGTTTTCCATTTGGAGGCCTTCCCATTCAGAAGGAGAATAGACTGCACCGGGATCCCACCCTTTTTTAGAGTCCAGTTTCTTGTAATGGCTGTGACAGGTGGAACAGAACTTAGCGTCTCCGAACAGGGGATTGTAAGATGCTGCCATGGGCGGCGCCACCGCATCATCGTAGGGGCCGAAAATCAGAATGGATCTGCCCCGTGGCGACGATTGCCTTTCCAGTACTGCCGTCTTGCCGCTGGGTTTACTACGATCGGGGAGTACATTTCTCACTTTGTGGCAATAATCGCAACTGATGCCGTCCCACTCCGTTGATGGAGATTGCAGTGCGGCTCTTAAATCCAGGGACGAACCACTCCTGGAACTGGCTGCTGAAGGGGCGTGACAGATTACGCAGTTCCCGTTTTGTGTGGGGTTATCCAGCCGGTACCCCGGTTCAATCCCCTGCCGGCCAAAGACATCGGTTCCGTACAGCAGATCCAGAACCAGGGGGTTCGAGGTGGTATGAGCCATTTTGGACCGATCCCAGTAGCGAGTCACTTTCACGTGGCAGGCGGCACAGGTCACGGGCGAAATATATCGGTAGTCGGGTTGATCGTTTAGGTACACCGGATTGAGAAAAATATCTGCTGGCTGGCCAAAGGTGAAGCGCGCCTGTTGGTTGTTGAACCAGCCCTCTTTTCCTGCGGTAACACGCAGCCTCTCCCCAGGCGGGAAACCATAGGGAAGGGTAAACCTGCCCGCTCGGTCCGTAAGCGCATATTTATCATGCCCGGGAATCCTCACTCTTGCATTTTCCAGTGGTCCATAAATGGACATGACGCGACCTTGAATTCTAAGGCTCTGCGTTTCCAGCGCATCGGCCCGGGCCGGAATCTTTTTTTCAGAATAGACGACCGCTGAAAAGATCATCAATGCAAAAAGGAACAGTAAAAAGACGTTCTTTTTCATAACGTTTCTTATCCCATCAGGCTCTCACAATCAGCGTGCCTTGCATTTTTTCGTGCATGGCACCACAGATGGCATTGCACGAAAAGGTGAAAGTTCCTGCTTTGTCCGCAATAAATTTCACCAGGGTGCTCTTGCCCGGGTGAATTCCGTCCGTAATGAAAACCCCGAAATCTTTAAGGCTGAACCCATGGATCACGTCGCTGCTCCGCAACCGGAGCACCACCAGGTCCCCCTTCGCGACCGTGATGACCGGGCGTTCCGCTATGAGATCGTGTTTGGCGGTTGAAAGGACCTCGAAAGCATGAACATCACCTGAAATCCATCCCCTTTCAGCATTTCCGGTAAGGGTGAAGACCTTTGCCCCGGCGGGGATCTTTTCCTGCCATACTTTCCGATCGTAGGCACGAAGGCCTAAAGGCAGACCTGTCAGGGTGGCCAGCACCAGAAACAAAATCATATATTCTAATTTTTTTCTACCTCTCGGCATATTCTTCCCTCGTTACAAATCTGATTACAGCGCTTCAACTTTACGATAGGCATTTTAACGTCCTGCCCGGGACTTTTGCCGGCAACCGGCAGTGCAATGGGCAACTCTCGGAACCATAAACCTCTTCATCATCATTCACCTCCTTCCAACGATTCGACCAGGGTCAGGTCCTTAAATAAGCCTAATCAACAGGCATCATTCGTCCCGACTGTTTGTCAATGGCCAGGTGATCGACAACTTCGTTTGTCTTTGAGAAGACATTCGCTTTGTAGAAGCTTCCTGCATCTTCCACCGGACCGACTTTCAGCTCCGGATTCAATCTCTCCACATGGCGTGCCATGATATTTTGTGCTTGATTCTGACTCAGAGCCGCGCCGTTGCTAATGTTGCCGCCAGAATAACCCCCTCCCGGCCACCATCCTCCGGACCCTCTTTGCTGGGGGACGTAATCCGCCCCTCCCGGAGAACCGCCAAATCCACATGCCCCTCCGCCCCCTCTTCCACAAGCCAACGCTTGATTGGGTGACGCAACAAAGAGAAATGCAAAACCAGCCAACCCAATGCACATCATTCCAAATCCCAATGTTCTAAAATATCCTTTCATTTTCATCCCTCCTCTGCCCATACGGCCCTAATTGTTTCCATTTTTATCTGCTTTACCAATTTTTGCTTCTTTTTCCCGATAACAGAGCAAGGTTTATGCCAAAAATCCCGAAAGCAATGTAACAATTTGATATAGCGTATTAAATAGCCAACACTTACGCAAAGTAACTTCAAGTGGTTCCCAGTACAAAGATAATACGGGTAAAAAATATCCACTATTTCCCGCAATTGCTTCCAGAGTGGTTACAAAATACCCATCAGCTGGGGAAGATTCTATATGACGAGGATGATCTTATGGTTGACGCATGTTGCAAAATGGCCCTGTTTACAAACGAATTCCTACAATAGAACGAGTTGGTGATACTCAATGAATGGGGGCAACCGCAAAAGCGAGGCAGGTCCAGACGGCGTGGGAAATCACCACCGGCCAGAGGGTTTTCAAGCGCCAGTACAGGAATCCCCAGAAAAGGCCGGCAATCCCCGCCGCGCCCACCAGCATGAAATTAAGGGATGAAATATGGACAGCCGCGTAAAGGACGGCAGCAATGATCCATCCGCCAAATCCCCCCAGATGACGGCTCAGGCGGCGCTGCAGAAATCCCCGCCAGAAAATCTCCTCCGCCGGGCTGGTTACAAAAAACAAAACCAGGCCGATGACCCAACCGGGTGTATGGTCGCCTTTGGCATAAATGGCATCCACCTGGGTCTCGGCAAAGGGGAAAAGGAAGCTTGAAATGGCGTTTCCCGCCATGAAAACGCCATAAAGAAAAAGAGCGGATAAAACGCCCCAGAGGATTGCCCGGCGGTTCAAATCTTTGATAGGGAGCGGCCAGCCGCCGAAGACCACTGCCAGCAAAGCCAGACACAGGGCGGAAAGTGTGATTTTGACCCAGAAATTGCCGATTGGCACAAAAAAGGCGAAGAACCAGAGCACAGTGGCAACCGCCATGCACATCACCAGCGAGCGCAGGTCGGTTTCTTCTTTGCTCAATTGAAACATCTTTCAAGAAGGATGGAAATCAACAGAAGAACCCCGAATGCCGTGTCCAGTTTGGCGGTCCGGGCATCCGCATCGGGGGGGCAGTCTCCGGATACGATTCGAAAAACGGACCTCACTAGGGGAAGCGCCAGCAGCACCAGCAACGACCACGGTGTTAACGGGCCCAGGAGACTCATGACGACCACGCCAAAGAAAGCGAGAAAAATGAGGGCACCGTAAACCAGCCGCCCCCTTTCGCCTCCCAACTGAACGGGCAAGGTTTTGATGCCCTGCTTTTCATCAAACGCCATGTCCCGAATGTTGTTGGCCAGGAGCACCAGTCCCACCAGGATTCCGAAAGGAAGGGATATCAGCACAATGGCGAAACTAAAGGTCTGCGTTTGAACATAGTGGGCGCCCAGCATGGCGAGGGGACCCCACAACAGAAAGACGGTCGGTTCTCCCAAGGCGTGGTATTTAAGGTTGAAAGGAGGCGCGGTATAGAAAACAGCGGTCAGAACGCCGGCAATCCCGATCAACAGGATCGGCCAGCCGCCGGTGGCGGTCAGGTAAAATCCGATGGCAATGCCGGTTGCGTAGAGCAGCAGTGAAACCGTCAGCACCTGCCTCAGATTGAGGGCATTTTCCACCAGCGGATGGGGTCGGTATTTGACCGTCGGAGAGGATGGCGTATCCACTTCGTTTTTCACGTCGTAATAGTCGTTCAGCAGGTTTGTGGCGCCATGAAGCGCCACCATTCCCAGAAGGGCAAGGAGATACCCGCCAAAGCGAAATCCGCCCGTCAAGCCCCACACGGAGCCGATGGTAACGGAAATGGCCGACATTGAAAAAGACCATGGCCGTGCGGCAAGAAACCAGGTTTTGATATCCGGCATGTGTTTTCTCTCAGGCAAGTCCATCGCCTGAACAAAAGCGGCTCGAAATCGGTTTACTGAAGGTGGTTCAAAATGGCCCAGTCAGCCACTTCATCGGGGCTGTCCAACACCGTCACGCCGGCCGCCTGAAGGGCTTCACACTTTCCATCAAAGGTTCCCGCCGAACCGCGCACAATGGCGCCCGCATGCCCCATGCGTTTTCCCGGGGGAGAAAAACGGCCCGCGATGTAGGCGGCAACCGGTTTTTTCATGCGTGTGGAGATGAACTCGGCGGCCTGCTCTTCCTGCTCTCCCCCCACTTCTCCAACGATAATCACCCCTTTGGTTTGGTCGTCTTTTTCAAACTCCCTGAGGATATCTGAGAGGTTGGTCAGCACAACCGGATCGGCGCCCATGCCCACCACCGTGCTCTGACCCACATTCTTTTCAGAGAGGATGCCCGCGAATTCATAGGAAAGGGTGCCGCTTCGGGAAATGATGCCGGCGCGGCCGGGTGCGAAGAGGGATGCGGGCATGATGCCCATTTTTCCTTTTCCGGGAACCAGAATACCCGGTGTGGTGGGCCCCAGAGCAACAAGATCTTTGCCCTCCATGTAAGCCCGCATTTTCATCACATCGTGTACCGGCACGTGTTCCGGTACAATCACAATCAGTTCAATGCCGGCATCCACCGTCTCGTAGAAGGCGTCCAGGACAAATGGGGCCGGAACAAAGAACACGGACGCATTGGCCCCCGTTTCTTTTGCGGCCTCCGCCACAGAGTCGAAAACCGGCAGCCCCTCAACGGTCTTGCCCCCTTTTCCAGGGGTTACGCCGCCCACCACGGACGTTTCGTATTCCAGCATCCATTTGGTCTGGACGCTCCCTATTTTTCCCGTAATTCCCTGAACAATCACCCGGGTATGGTCGTCTAAATATATGCTCATCATCAATCCTTTTCTGTAAGTCTATCGGTTTAGATTCGAAACCGTCGTAACAACAAATCCAATGATCGGGGTCCGCCCCTAAGGGGTCACCAGTTCCACCAGTTTTGCAATAGCGACCTCGGTCGCCGCATCGGTCACCACATGGACACCCCCTGAGCGAAGGATCTCCCATGTTTCTTCCTGGTGGTTCCCCAGGGCTTTGGCCACGATGGGGATTTGCAGATTGTTTTCCTTGATGAACCGAACCACCCCTTTGGCACCCTCGTGAATGGGATTGATCCCCCCGTATATGTTGATAAAAACAGCTTTGATGCCCTTTTTGGTGGTGACCAGATCCATACATTTATACAAGAGATCCGCTGTGATACCCCCGCCGGTCTCGAGGAAGTTGGCCGGTTTAAGACTCTTTCCGATGATGTCCATGCTGGCCATACCCAAGCCCGCCCCCGAGCTGATCAAGGCGATATCCCCATCCAGGTCCACGTAGGTCACACCGATTTCCTTCCCTTTGCGCTCAAGGGCGTTTTCAATGCGTTCCCAGTAATCGGGAAGGGGGTGCTGGATCCGTGAAAGCGCCGAATTGTCAATTTCCAGAACTGAATCGACGGCTATCACACCCCCGTTGGCCAGCACGGCCAACGGATTGATTTCCACCTGAAGGGCTTCAAGCCTGGTAAAAATTTTGTACAGCTTTACCGTCACATCGGCGCATGAAATCAAGGTGCGCTGGGTGAGCCCTAGTTTCCCGAAAAGCTTTCTCGCATGATAGGGGTAAAGACCGAAGTTGGGATCCACGTAAAAGGAGGCGATCTTATCCGGGGATTGTTCCGCTACCGCTTCGATATTGACGCCCCCTTCGGTACTGGCCACCACCACCGGTCTACCGGAATACCCGTCGATGGTAATCCCGATGTACAATTCCTGTTCAATGTCCGCCTTTTCGCTCACCATAATCTTACGAACTTTAAGGCCTTTGATCTCTTTTTCGAAGAGTTCGGCGGCGATTTCTTCCAGAGCTTCCGGCGTCTCAGCCGTTTTGACGCCACCGGCAAGCCCGCGCCCGCCCACCAGTACCTGGGCTTTCAAAATCACCGGATAACCGATTTTCCCCGCAATCTCTACGGCATCCTCTGCCGATTCCGCAACACCCCGCCTCGGTACCGGGATCTTCATACTTTCAAAAATATCCGCCCCTTCATATTCATGGAGTCTCATAGCCGTTTAAATTCCTTTCACTGATTTTAAGGTTCACATTCCTCTGATAACATTGATTTGAGCCATGGGCTCTAAAGGAAATACGCCAGGCAGGATAAGCAAGGCTTCCCGATATTACGCAATTTATTAAGCGGTTAAGGTACGAGAAATGGAAGGATATGTCAACCGGGAAACGTCTCCTTGGTCACGCTGGAAAGTCCCCAGACAGACCCTTGTCAAACAATCCGCTTGATTTGTTCAAGCTCAAGGATCTTATCTCTGTTTTATTTCTAGACGGTCCAAACACGTTTGGCGGCGCCGCTGATACGCCCCTTCACCTTTCCCATGCGCCTGAGAGACGTCCCGCACGGGCAACTGCCCTGCAGAAATTTCGCCAGATCACCGGTACGATAACGAACCAGCGGCATGCCGCGCCGTGTCAGCGTGGTGAATACGACTTCTCCCGTCCGGCCGTCAATTTGGGGTTGGCCGGTTTGGGGATCGATCACCTCAAAGAAAAGATCGGCTTCCCGTAAATGGTACCCTTCCCTGTGACGGCACTGAACGCCGCCCCCCAGTCCCATCTCCGTCATGCCGTAATGTTCATACACCGTTACGTTCAGGGAGCTTTCCAATTCCGCCACGATGGATGCGGGGACGTAATCGGCACTGAGCAGGATGCTTTTGATCAGGCCTTCGGGGATGCCGGTTTTTCCGGGGTGTCTCGCCAGGCCCAGCATTTGTACGGGTAATCCCACGAGGCAATGAGGCTTGAATTTCAGCAGTGCATCCATGGCGTCATCCGAATCCGTCACCGGGCCGTAAGCGAACCCCACACTGTTCATGCGCATGAGCCCTTTTTTCAGCAAATCCCCGATGCTGCCGGGCTTCTTTCCCGGCATGAAAATCATGACCCGGCTTTTGGGATCGGTCAGGGTGGTCATACCATGGTGAAAAAAATCGACGGTCAATTCAAGATCCTCGTCGGTAAAAAAGAGGCGCTTGGGGGCGGCGGTGGAACCGGAAGAAAAAAGCGTCACGATCCGGGATATGTCGCTTTGGGAAACGCAGAGCATATCCAGACACTGCCCTCTAAGATCCGCTTCCGTGGTGAAGGGCAATCGGGTGATATCCTTCGGACATGAGAGAAAATCCTCGGGCACGCCCGCCAGATGTTTCCGGTAAAAGGGACTTTTTCGGCGCACGTAATCGATCACTTCCCTCAGCCGGTCGGTCTGGTAGCGGTACAGCTTTTCGGCGGACAGTTTTTTTCCCTCATGCTGCCCGATTTTGGCCTTTATCCAGGGGTCAAGGGGTGTTATGGTCATCGGTACAGGCTCCTGCCGTCGGCCGCGGTCAAGTTATAGGCACAGAAAGGCACCAGGTCGCCGTTCGGTTTCATAATGTGAATGCAGCAGTCCCTCAAGCGCTCCAGATCCAGGTTCCACACATCCTGAAAGGCCATGGCCGATACTGAAAAGGTATTTTGACGGGCATACAGCAGAAAGTCATCCAGGGAGAGCACGGGGTCGGCGGGCTGAAAGCCGGGGTTCCGGTGTGCCACGGGCAGCGGGTCGGCCGGTGCGGACCACTGTCCGGCGACGCGGGCGATGGCTCTGGCTGCCCCCTCTTCCGCCGGTTCGGGTGTTTCGTCGCAGCATGATCTGTTTCCGCCCAAAAGCTTGGGTGTTTTGTTTTCCATCAGAAGATAACTGGCATGAAAGGAACAAAGGGCGTTTTCACATCCCGGCGGTTTAAAATCTTCTGCTTTCATGAACCCCCGGGTTTGGGACTCGATGGCCCGCATGAGCCGGGGTAAGGTGATGCGATCCTCATCCGAAGGGGCTTTCGGGAACCGGCCGAAATAGCTGACCGGTTGGAAGTGAATGCCCCGCACCACCGGTGAGAGCGCCATGGCTTTAACGATGAGCGCTCCGATTTCATCCCCATTGACGCCCGGCACCAGGGTGGGCACCAGAACCACGCCGATATCATGATCCCCGCAGGCCGAAACCGCCGCCAGCTTTTCAGCCACAAGGTTGCGGCCCCGGATCTTTTCGTGGGTTTGGGGCGTCAGGCCGTCAAACTGAAGAAAAATTGAATCGAGCCCCGCCGCTTTTAAGTTCCGCAAAAATCCCGCGTCTCTTGCCAGTCGGATCCCATTGGTATTGAGTTGGATAAAGGTAAACCCGTATTTTCGGCCCATGGCCACAATTTCGGGAAGATCGTCCCGTAACGTGGGTTCTCCCCCCGAAAGCTGGACATTGCACTTTCCGCCTGCCTCGGCCGCGCTCCGAAACCATCCCTTAAGAGTCTCCAAATCAGGATCGGCAGGGCTGCCCCCGGCATCGGCATAGCAGAAGGAACAAGAAAGGTTGCACCGGCTCGTCACCTCCAGAATGATGGTACAGGAGCGCTGCCGATGATCGGGGCAAAGACCGCAGTCAAAGGGGCAACCGGCTTCCATGGACCGGTACGTGACGGGAGGGGTGGTGTGAATTTTGGGCCGCTTCCAGGACTGAAAGGCCGGAGAACCGTCCCAGATCAGCGTCTTAAAAGATCCATGGTCGGGGCAACTTTTGACCAGATAAACCTTTTCACCGGCTCCAACCCTCTGTGCGGGAATCCGTCTCAGGCAGACGGGACATAGACTGAGGGTTTTATCGAGAATCGTCATGTGCTTGTGCAGGGTCAAAACCGGTTTTCATCAGTATCTCCATGCACTTTTCAAAGGTTTCCGCCACCAAGGCCCCACAGATTTGGCGGGAAGCGTCCGGTCCCCCTTCGCCCACAATGGTTTCACAATTGATACCACCGTACTCGGCCGTCCGCTCCAGAAACCAATCCGACAGCTCCTGGGTCATGGGCAAAAGGCTTTCCGACACGTCCTCCTCGTCCGTGCCCTTCCCGGCATAAAGCCCCAGGACACATGCACCGCCGGTCAGTGCGCCGCAGTTGCCGCGACTGTTTCCGCATCCGTATGAGAGCCCTGCCATGGCCCGGGTAAGGGCCGGATTGTTTTCTCCTCGTACCTCCAGCGCCATGATGATCATGATCTGGCTGCACTTATACCCTTTGCCGCCGAGCGCCATCAATCGTATGAGCGTTTCATTCATCTTGGTTTCTCCATGGGATCTTTTCTGCTTTCAGCATTTCTGTGCCACCAGCAGGCAATATCCCGGTTCGGCTTCAGCGATCGCCCCATCCAGCACCGCCGTTCGGCACTCCGGTGCGAATACGGCCCAGAAGGCTTTCATGGATCCATAGGCGAACACGATTTGGGCGGCCAGGTGTTTGAGCAAGCGGGAATGGTCTTCCCAGAAGAGCAGTTGAAGCCCCGCCCTTTCAATCTCTTCCATCATTTTCCCACGGGACCTGATCCCTTTGAGACAGCAGTTCAGGCCCAGGGGGCGCAGGGTCAACGCCCCTTCGGGGAGACGCGCATAGATGTCGGTAATCACCAGCCGCCCCCCGGACTTCAGAACCTGACAGAATTCATTGAGGGCGCCGAGAGGATCCGGCAGAAGGGAGAGGACGCATTCGCAAAACACCCCGTCAAATGCATGGTCACGAAAGGGGAGGGCTTCGGCCCGGCCGTTAATCAACATAACGGACGGGTTTTGCTCCGGGGAATCCCGAAGCAGCGAAAAGGATGCATCCACGCCCAGGGATTTCAGGCCATGGCCGGAAGAAAGACGGTTCACGCTCGCCCCCATGCCACACCCCACATCCAGCACCGTCATGCCTGTTTTCAGCTCGCACACTTCCAGGGCACGCTCGGTGAGGGCGAATCCGCCGGGTCTGAGGGTCGGCCCGGTCACCCTCCTGAATTCACGGGATTCATATGGCCGAAGGGCCGCCATGGACGTCTATTTATCCTCCAGGAGCTGTTCCACTTCCGCCATCTTGCCGGTGGCCAGATCTTCGGAAATGTAGACCTGGCCGCATTTGGGGCAGGTGGGTAGATCCGTTACGAATTGGTTACCCAGGTACTCCACGGTGACTTTTCCCACTGCCAGCTTCTCATGGCACTTTTCGCACATCCAATGGAGGTCTTCCGGCTTTAGGGTTTCCGTTTTCATAAATGCCCGCCTTTCACCACTTCCATGCGGTGGGCATAGGCGTTATGGATTTCGTATCCCTCTGCAAACGGTGTATATTCGATCCAGAAGGTGGTTTTATAGGGCTTAAAGGATGCCTTGTAATGGCCCGTTTCCGGGTGGTAAAGCCGTTGCGCCGTGGTTTGGGCGTGATGGATCACCCGCTTGATATCGTCATCCAAAATGCGCCGCCGGTCCAGGCGCTCCCTTACTTCAGCCTCCATTTTGAGAAGGATTCCTTCATGGGGTTCCATCTGCAAATATTCCTTTTTCCATAGATCCCTCTGCAGCCGTTCCTTCAGGCGAATCCGGTTTTCCTGACGCTCCGACCATCTCACCCGGGGTTTTTTCGCGGGATCGCTTTCTCCCTGGGGGAAAAAAAGGTCCAGCAAATGGATTGTGCGCTTTCCCACGGCGGCCAAACTGTCCCTGCACATGGCACAGTATGTGAGATAGTCGGCGTCATCCAGTGCGCCCCTTCGCGCCACCACTTCCCGTGCCAGCGTAGGATTGGCATTCTGCATGAGACCGCCGAAACCGCAACATTCGGTTTTGTCCCGGGACAGCTCCAGTTCCTTCCTGGGAATATCCAACCGTTCCAGAACTTTTCGAACCGCTTCCTGCGTTCTCTCATCCCCACGAGTGGTGCACGGATCATGAATGACCGGCGACCCTTCGGGGCGAAACGCCGATTGCGGCAGGCCGTTTTCGGAAAAGATTTCCCAGAGGCTGATGGCGCCGATCCCTTGCAGGTGTTGCCGGAGCATCAAAAGGCAGGTGGAACACGCCGCCACCACCTTTGGCCGCCCAAGCTTCTCCCAGTTTTTTCTGAAAATGTCCAGTTGTTCTTCAAACAACGCTTTTTCTCCCGCCCAGTGGGCCGGCGCGCCGCAGCAGCCCAACATGAGCCCCACGCCGCTGGCAAGTCCCGATCGCAGGTGTTCGTAAACCCGGATTGTCTGATCCGGCCGCGTGGCCGCCAGTTGGCATCCCGGAAAAAACAGGTAATCGCATTTGTCCGACCCCGGCTCGCTTCTGGCCAGATGACAGCGTTCGCTCTGGCTGAAAGCCATGTCCATGAGTGCGAACTCGTGGGCCGAAGGGGGCATCTTTTCACGGCGAACCATGCTCCGGCGGGCTTCAAGACACAACTCCTGCATGGGGAAATCCTCTGGGCACACCCGTTCGCAAAGACCGCACAGGCTGCAGGAATTGATCAGCTTGTTCGCCTTGTGATTCCCCATGACGATGGATTCGTTGTTGTATATTTCCCGTGTGTACTTTTTGGGATATCCCTTGAAAGCCTCCAAATAGGCACAGACCTTGACGCATTCGAGGCATTCACATTGAATACACCGGGCGGCCTCGGTACGCGCTTCTTCTGCAGAATAAAACCCGTGCCGCCCGGAAAAAGGCGTAGGAGGTTGGGGGGCGATGCCCGAAAGGCTGGTGTACAAACCCGTTTCATAGGGACCGTCTTTTTCCCTTCCGGCGGTCAAGGACACCTTCTGAAGATGACGGTCCATGGAAGTGGCGCCCCATCGGCCCTGGGCCGCCTGTTGCACGGGAGAACCGCTTAAACCGCCGGCAAAAACACCTACAAGATTTGTCGTCTGCAAAGGATGCGGTGGAGAGCCTTTTCCGTTCCAATCGAGCCCCCAGGGTGCTGCATCCATCCCGTCCAAACAAAGAAACAACGCCTCAAAATCCCGGCGGCATTTTTCAATGAACGCCCGGGAATTGATCTCCACCCCCGAGTGGTAAACAGCGCCCAGTTCTTCAAGGATCGCCAGTTCACCGCTGATGATATCATGGGTCAGAAAATCAGGGTAACGGTTCAGCAGGTATGAGACGGAAGTTTCCGCCTGGAAAAGATGGACCCCGTACCCTTTCCGCAACAGGTCCCAGGCCGCGGTGAGACCGCTCAGCCCTGTTCCCACCACCGCAACCGCTTGATTGCGGGAAGTCATGGGAGGAAAGAATCGGCGCGGCGGGGGCTGTGAGACGCAGAACCGTTCCAGGGCGCCTATTTCAATTGCGCCGCCTGCTTCGTTCCGTTTGCAGCGGCTTTGACAGGGTGCATCACAGATGCGTCCGAGGATGCCGGGAAGCGGAAGCGTTTTGTGCAGCACCTTCCAGGCCTGGTCCCATTTTTCTTCAGACATATGCCGTATAAAGGCGCGGACGTCTACGTGCAGGGGGCAGGCGGTGACGCATCCCGGAGGTTGTTCCTGAATGCACCGGTTTTCGATTTTTCGAAGTTCGGACTGATCCATTTGAAAAGGGCCGTTTGAAAAACGGCGGGGGTGCATAAAACGGCCCCCGCCGGTAATTGATTTACTTTTTCAAGCCCGCAAGGACCTTTTCCGGCAGGGCCGGCAGCCGGGTGATCCGAACGCCGCAGGCATTGTAGATGGCGTTAATGATGGCCGCGTGGGGGCTGGTCAGGGGAAGTTCCCCCACACCCGCCGCGCCGAAGGGCCCATCGGGTCTGGGGCTTTCCACGTAGATCAACTCAATATCATCCGGGATCTGTTTGGCATAGGGAAATCCCGCGCCGATCAGGGTGGAATGCTTCTTGATATCTTCAAAATCCTCGGTCAAGGCAAGACCGATACCCTGGGCGATGCCGCCGTAGAGCTGACCGTCGGTCACCAGACGGTTGTTGACTTTTCCGATATCGGCCACCAGGGTCATCTTTTCCACGGTGGTCTTTCCGGTGGCCGCTTCGACCGCCACCTCGGACATGAATACCCCATACATGTACACGGAAAAGGGGTTCCCCTGGGCGTTTTCATCGCAGTTGGTGGCCGGTGCCGTCCACTGCCCTTTGTATTTGACGGGGTGCCCTTCCGAAACCATCTCCTCGCAGGTTCGGTAGGTGCCGTCATCCTTGCGCATGGCCGTTAGCAGCGCCTCGCAACCCACCCGGATGGCCTGGCCGGTCATCACTTGCGAACGGCTGCCGCCGGAAGGCCCGCTGTTGGGTGCAAGGGCGGTATCGTTTAAGACCAGTCGAATCCGGTCCGGAGAGAGCCCCAGAGGCCTGAGCGCCTCATGGGCGGTTCCCAGGCATCCCATGTCGGCCCCCTGGCCGTGGTCCTGCCAGCAGGCATAGACGGTGACCGTGTCGTCCGGATTCAATCCCACTTCCACTTCGGAGGCGTCGGGTCCGTCCAGGCCGCAGCCGTAAACGCCGACGGATACCCCCACGCCCCTCTTGATTGCATCTGTGGACGCTGCTTTTGCCTTTTCCAGGGCCGCCTCATATTTGGGTCGAAGGATGTCAATCATCTCGGGCAGGGAATAAACCTCCGGTTTCTGGCCGGAAGGGGTGGTGGATCCTTCCCGGTAAACATTCTTATAACGGAGTTCCAGGGGATCCATTTTCAACTTTTCCGCCAGTTCATCCATCAACACTTCCGAACTGAACTCGCTCTGGGGTGACCCATAGGCTCTGAATGCCGATCCCCAGGCATGGTTGGTGCAGACGGTGCGGCCCTCACCCCGGATATTGGGAATGTGGTAGCCGGCCCCCGCAAATTGTGCGCCGCGAAGCGTCAAGAGGTCGCCAAACTCCGAGTAGGGACCGTGATCCACGGACCAGTCGGTTTCCATGCCCAGCAGTTTTCCCTCCTGATCCGCCGCCATGCGCACCTTGAAGAAGAACGGAGATCGCTTTCCTGTGTAAGTCATCTGCTGATGATAGTTGTAGCGCAGAAAAACCGGTTGGCCGGTGGCCAGGCATGCGGCACCCACAAGGGCCTCCATGGTGGGGCTGAACTTGTACCCGAAGGTGCCGCCGGCCGGGTTCTGCACCATGACCAGGTTCTCCAGTTCAACGCCCAAACCCGGTGCGATCATGGCCGCATGCAGGTGCAGACCGATGGATTTGGAGTGAATGTAGAGTTTATTCTCCTCATTTAAGAAGGCAAACCCCACGTCCGGCTCCATGGGCATGTGGGGCTGGCGACCCACATAGAAGTCATCTTCCACCACCGCCGCCGCTTTGTCGAAAACTGGCGCCGTATCTTCCCCCTTGGCAATCTTCTGAGTGAAATAGATATTGGGGGTTCCGGGATGAATTTCCATGGCGTCTTCGGCCATGGCGGCCGGTGCACTCATATAGGCCGGCAGGGGTTCCAGGTCCACCTTCACCTTTTCTGCGGCGGCTTCGGCTTCTTTTTCAGTACGGGCGCACACAATGGCAATGGCATCACCGTATTGAAATACCTTTTGATCGCACAAAATGGGCCGGTCCCATCCGTCTCCCAGGTTGGTGGGAAAAGTGATCAGACCGGTAATACGGTTTTTCCCCTTGATATCCTTGTGGGTGACCACCTTCACCACGCCGGGCATTTTTTCGGCCTCGCCGGTGTCGATCTTAAGGATGTTGGCATGTGAGACATCGGCCTGTACCAGGGCCAGATGCAGCATGTCGGAGGGCAGCTTGATTCCCAGGTCCGCGCCGTAGTCAAGCGTTCCCGTGACCTTGGCCACCGCTGAAGGCCGGGGATATTTGTCTCCCCAGATTTGTCCGTCTTCCGGAAGCTTATACGCCAGATCGTCGGCGGACATTTCACCGCGCACGACCTTTCCCGCATCCATCACCGCGTCCACCAACTGATGGTAACCGGTACAGCGGCAGGCGTTGCGATGCACCTGAAACCAGTCACGCACATCCTCGCGGGTTGGTTTCGGTGTTTCATCCAGAAGCGCCTTGCTGGAAACAATAAAGCCGGGCGAGCAGAACCCGCACTGCGCTCCCCCATGGACCGTCCAGGCCAGTTGAAGGGGATGGAGGTTTTCCGGTGTTCCGATCCCTTCAATGGTCGTGATAGAGGCGCCGTCAGCCACTTTCGCCATTTTGGTGACACAGGAACGCACCAGCTTGCCGTCCAGAATGACATTGCAGGCGCCGCACTGGCCTTCACCACACCCCACCTTGGTGCCGGTCAAACCCAACTGCTCCCGCAGAACGTCGGCCAGTGACGCGTCTGAAGCCGCCAGCACTATCCGGTTGATGCCATTAATCTTCAGGGTTTTTTTTAGCATACAGTCCTCCTTTCAAATTTGACATAAGATTGGATGAAACGTAAGAGCCTAAAATCACCGTTTTGTCAAAACTTTATGGATTAGAGTTGGTAAGCCGTTTGGGTCTGAAACAAAAAAACCGCCGGTGCTCTCTTTGTGAAACTACAGTCTGAAGACTTTCTATCAAAAATGATAGAAGAGAATATTGACAGTGTTTGCAGATGTCAAGGGAAAAAGACTGGTTTTCAACAACTTGCGTTACGTTTTTTGCATTTCATAAATCACAGTTGATTATTCGACCCTTACAATTTTGACGCGGCTGCCTACCCAGACCCCAGGCAGGTAGACCCTCCCGCTGTTGCCGCTCCGTTTGACAATTCTTTCAACCATCTCCTCTCCATGGACGATGAGTTTCACTTTGGTACCGCCGTCGGTATTGTGAAGTTTTTCAGAGAGTATAATCCTCTTTTTAGTTTCTTTTTGAGCCATTTATCGTCTTTTTGAGAAAGCGGCTTTCATAGGTGGAATCGTTTGCCAGCCGCTTTATGTCTTCTCCCATCCGATAAAATCGCTTGAAATTAAATCGGCAAAACCTTGATTCCACCATATTTCGGTCCATCGGACTTGCTTTTCGCAGCCATTTGGCAACAGATGAGTGATTTTCGAAACGCTGGCAGGCCAGGTAGCCGGTTAGGTCCGCTACCCGTTTCAGCCGGTTTTCAATGGAGATCACATGTGAGGGATGGAAAATTTCCGAATTTTTCATACGATCCAAAAGATGGGGTAATAGCGCTTGTTGACGGGTTTCCACAATGGTTTGCTTCTTCAGCCAGTCAATCACGCCTTCCCGTGAAACAGCCATGTGGCTGAATTGTTCCGTAAGCGGTGTATGTCGTTTTTTGATAATGGGGTGATGGCGTCCGCGCACATGAATCAGGATCAGCCTGGGGTTAATAAGCAGGTCCCCTACCAGTGCAAATTCACAGTTTTCGGCACAGTTGCCCGCACACATGATGGCAAGTTCGTTAATGCGGGCCAGTGAGAGCCAATAGAGATTGCTTTGAACAAAGGCGGCTTCATCCAAAAGGTTCAACAAATGGAGCAACGCTTTTTCATTCAGCTTGTGTACGGCCGCCTTTTCTTCCATCATCCGGTTGAAATCGAGAATCATCTCGGGATGTTCAATCAGCGTGTCCGGCGCAAGGTTTTGATACATCATAGGTCTCCCGTTGGTTAAATGTGTTTTCCCGTCCGGCGGAAGAATGTCTTTCGCCGGACAACAAATTTTGGCTTTTAGCCCTTGGCCTTATGTTATTTTGTCAAGCTTCAGCCACATTTTTCTCCAGTTTTACCGCACAGACCTTGTAATCCGGTGTTTTGCTTACAGGATCGAGGGAAGTGCCCAGGAGCCAGTTGGGATTGGCTTCTTCAAAATGGAAATCCATGAAAATGGACCCTTCCGGGACGATATCTCCCACGGAAACCGGCGTCACGACCTTCCCTCTTCGCGATGTCACCTCTACGGAGCCGCTGTCCGCCACGCCCAGACGTTTCGCATCGGAAAAATGCATTTGCGCCATTGGACCCGGAAATTCACGATGGAGAGACTGGCACCGGCCCGTCATGGTGCGTGTATGATAGTGCGCATACCGCCTGCCCGTTGTGAGAATGAAAGGGTATTCCTCGTCGGGCATCTCTTCCGAAGGCCGATAATGAATCGCATGGAAAAGACCTTTCCCCCTGGCAAATTGATCCTTATGGAGATACTGTGTTCCGGGATGGTCCGGGGAAGGGCAGGGCCACTGAATGTCCATTTTATCGATGCGATCGTAGGTGATGCCTGAAAAACTGGGAGTAAGAGACGCCATCTCGTCGAATACCTCCCTTGCCGAAGCATAATCATTGTTTTTAAGACCCAGTCTGCGGCCGAGTTCCGAAAGAATCACCCAGTTGGGTCTGGCCCCGTCGGGCGGTTCCACTGCTTTGCGGATTCGCTGCACCTTTCGTTCCGTGTTGGTATAAGTCCCTTCCACTTCCGACCAGGCGGCACCCGGGAGCACCACATGGGCCAGTTCAGCGGTCTTCGTAAGAAAGATATCCTGAACTACCAGAAACTCGGCGGAGGTAAGCGCCTTGTGCACGTGATGAATGTTGGGATCGCTTTCCGCCGAATTTTCGCCAAAAATGTACATGCCTTTGACCGAACCGTCTATGAGTCCATCCATCATATCCGGGATCGTTATCCCCACCTCTCTAGAGAGTGGAACGCCCCACGCCCTCTGGAATTTTTCCTGGGTTACCATATCCGTTACCACCTGATATCCCGGGTATACGTTGGGCAAGGCCCCCATGTCGCAGGCGCCCTGCACATTGTTTTGTCCTCTCAAAGGGTTGACGCCGCTGGACGGCTTTCCGATGTGCCCGGTCAGCATGGCCAGATTGGCCAGGGATTTCACATTGTCCACTCCGTGGGAATGTTCGGTAATGCCGAGTGTGTACAGTATGGTTGAAATCGATGACGTTGCATAAATGCGGGCCACCTCCCGTATCACATCAACCGGTACGCGGCAGATTTCCGACGCCTTTTCAATGGGAAATTCCTGAACGGCCTTTGCAAAATCTTCGAAACCTTCGGTCCGTTCTTCAATAAACTGCTGATTGTGCCAACCGTTTCGGACAATTTCATTCATCATCGCGTTCAAAAAAACCACATCCGTGCCGTAATGGATCCTCACATGGATGTCGGCCTGTTGCGCAACCTGGGTTTTCCTGGGGTCGATGGCGATCAGTTTTGCTCCTTTAGTTTTGGCCCGGAACACACGGTAAGCAATGAGGGGGTGTGCTTCCGAGGTGTTGGAACCGATCACAAAGACACAATCCGCATTCTCGATTCCCGGAATTGAATTGGTCATGGCACCACTTCCGAAAGCTGCGGCAAGACCTGCCACCGTGGGCGCATGTCAGAGCCTGGCGCAATGATCCACGTTATTGGTCCCGAATCCGGCCCTGCAAAGTTTCTGCAACAGGTAATTCTCTTCATTGCTGCATCGGGCTGAGCTCAGAAAGGCGAGACTTTCCGAACCATGTTTTTTGCGAATGTCCGACAGATTGGAGACAATTTCATCCAGTGTCTCTTCCCAGGAGCATTCCGTTAATTTGCCGTTTTTTCGGATCAAGGGCGAGGTGAGCCGATCGGGGCTCTGAACAAATTGGTGAGCGTTCCAACCCTTAATACAGAGTTTGCCTTGGTTCATCTGTGCGCTTTTATCCGGAATGGTGCGCACAAGTTTTCCTTCCATCACTTCCAGAAACATCTGGCAACCACATCCGCAAAAGGGGCATGTGGTCTTTACGAATTCATAGTCCATGGAAATCCTTTCCCCCTAAAAACAACCGCTGACAATAGCCCTTTAGATGAAACTAAGTTGTTATGTCAATGTTGACATATAAAATGCCGTTCGACACCAACTCCTCGGGAGCACAAACAGCCCAAGTGTTATTAAAATATATTTTTGCAGTGATTTTAAACTCTCATTGAAATTGTGAAAAATTCAGAAACTTGGAGAGGATTTAGCATGTGCACATCTATATGTCAAGATAGACACAACAGATTCATCTCTTTTTTTTAACTGTGCGGATTCCGTCGATTTAGAGTAAACGGCAAATTCTTTGGCGGTGTCATGAAGGTTGTGTCGTAACGCCCGCTTTTCTTTAATGTTGCCGACTTTCAGGCGATATGGTAAGTCCTGTTTAAACCCAAATGGTTACGCGAGAGAAAACTGATGATTAAGAAAATTCCCTTCAGCGAAGCATTGGGTCAGGCGTTGCGCCATGATATCACTGAGATTCAGCCGGACCGGTTCAAAGGTGCAACTTTTATAAAGGGGGTTAACATGCTAAGTTTAAACAAACAGAATTTTGGGAGGGATAAGAATATGGCAAGAAGATCTTTATTTCTAGGCGTAGTGATTTTGTTGTTGTGGATGTGCGCTCCTTTCAGCGCTTCGGCAGCCGATCAATTGATGCTGGCCACAACCACCAGCACCGACAACACGGGGCTCATGGACGTTCTGGCACCGCAATTCAAAAAAGATACCGGGATTGAATTGAAATGGACGGCTGTGGGAACGGGGAAGGCCCTGGAGATGGGCAAAAACTGCGATGTGGATGTGCTGCTGGTGCATGCACCCAAAGCGGAAAAGAAATATATCGCCGACGGTTATGGAAAGGACCGAACACAGGTCATGTACAATGATTTTGTGATCATCGGCCCGAAGGATGATCCGGACGGAATCAAAGGCGTGTCCGTCAGTGACGCCATGAAAAAACTGGCGAAAGGAAAAGCGGATTTTGTAAGTCGAGGGGATGATTCCGGTACCAACAAAAAGGAAATCTCTCTTTGGAAAGCCGCAGGGCTTGCGGTGCCGGACAAGGGAAAATGGTACATTCAGACAGGACAAGGAATGATTGCCACCATCACTGTGGCCACCGAAAAAAAAGGCTACACCATGACCGACCGCGGCACTTTCATCAAATTTTCCGACAATTACGGCGGCAATCCACCCCTGATACCACTGGTGGAGGGTGATCCCGTTCTCTATAATCAATACAGTATTATTGCCGTTAATCCGGCCCGTTGCAAAAATGCGCAATACGACCTGGGAAGGAAATTCACCGAATGGATGACGTCACGGAAAATTCAGGACCTTATCGGCAACTTCAAATTGTTGAATAAAAAACTGTTCATCCCCAACGCAAGGCGGTGAAACATTTCGCATGTTAAACAACCGTCCCTTTTTTTGAATCCATGGACTATCTCCTGAACGGACTGATCCAGGCCTTTGAACTTCTGTTTGGAGGAGATCCGGAAACCTATTCCGCTGTAAAAACCACGGTGATTGCTTCCAGTCTCTCCGTGGCGGCCAGTATGATCATTGGATCACCGCTGGGATTTTGTCTGGGGTACGCCCGTTTTCCCGGGCGACGGTCCATTCGAATCGTCGTCGATACCCTTCTGTCCCTCCCCACCGTGGTCATCGGGCTACTTTGCTACGCTTTTATGTCGCATCGGGGACCGTTGGGGGATCTGGGCTTGCTCTTCACCATCCCCGGGATGGCCATCGGCCAGACGATTCTGGGGCTTCCCATCGTGGTGGCCATGACGGCCACGGCCGTCGAAAATCTTGACGACCGTCTGAAGCAAACCGTATTGACCCTGGGAGCTGATCCGCGTCAACTGCTTTTGACATCCCTTTGGGAAGCCCGGTTCGCCCTGGCACTGGCCGGCGCTGCCGCCTATGGCAGGATCGTATCGGAAGTGGGTATTAGCATGATGGTCGGCGGCAACATCAAATGGCACACCCGGACCATCACAACGGCCATTGCCTTGGAAACGGGTAAAGGTCAGTTTGCCATGGGGATTGCCCTGGGGCTGATACTTTTGGCATTGGCATTGATGGTCAATGTGGCCATGAGCGGTCTGAAAGGGTTATCGGAATAATGAGTGAATCTCTCTATCATCTGGAAAAAGTAACGCAAGTTTACAGCGGCCGAACGGTTCTGGACGTTGAAAGCCTGGACATTGAGG
Source organism: Deltaproteobacteria bacterium (assembly GCA_022340265.1). Taxonomy (GTDB): domain Bacteria; phylum Desulfobacterota; class DSM-4660; order Desulfatiglandales; family Desulfatiglandaceae; genus NaphS2. Next base: position 30,056 of record JAJDOH010000051.1, read on the forward strand.
CCCAAAGCATTACCGGCCTCATTGGACCCAACGGATCGGGCAAAAGCACGTTGATGCGCATATTGGCATTTCTTGAAAATCCGGCGTCGGGCAGAGCAAGTTTTCAAGATCAACCTTTGGCGAAGGTGACGTTGGAACAGCGCCGCCAGGTTGCCATGCTGAATCAGGAACCCTATTTGCTTAAAAGATCCGTACGGGGTAACATCTCTTACGGGCTTAAGATTCGCGGCATATCCGATACGTCAACGCCGGTGAACCGGGCTCTTTCAAAAGTTGGTCTGGACCCGGACAAGTTCTCACAACGGTCCTGGCGAGAATTGTCGGGAGGAGAAGCGCAACGGGTTGCGTTGGCAGCCCGTTTGGTTCTGAAACCAAAGGTCCTGCTGCTGGATGAACCGACGGCGAGCGTGGACCTGGAAAACTCCGAGCTCATTTTGCGTGCAGCCCTGGATGCACGGGACCAATGGGGAACGACCCTCATCATCATCAGCCATCAACTCACCTGGCTCAGGCAGATCGCGGACCGTATCCTCTCCATGGACTACGGAAAATTGAGCCTGGTGCAATAGCGCCCCATTTTTTAGAGCAATATGGACGAAATATCAGTGGGATAGCTTGGTGCAACCCCAAAACCCGAAATTGAACAGTATCCGGGTCACCAAGCTAACAGATAGTGATAACAACGAATCGTTAAGATAAATTTATTACAAATGGACTTGGCGCCTCATTTTCGATAGCAAAAATGAGGGCATGAGTGGGGTTCTGATGCCGTCAGCAAATATGGTTCGTGCAGGAGCGGTATATGACCCGGGAGAATGGGAGACCAGCGGCTGATGGGAAAAACATTTCCTAGCGGAGATATTACAGGATGAATCAGAAAATCAATACGCTGTATTTCAGCGCAACAGGCACAACCGAGAAAATAGTAACCGGGGTTGCAAAGAAAATAGCAGAGAATTACGGCGGAGAAATTGCGATCAACAATATTGACTTTACATTGCCGGAAGCCAGGAAAAAAACTTTTTCTTTTGATAAGGATACCCTCGTTATCGCGGGCGTTCCGGTTTACGCCGGACGCGTTCCCAATGTACTGTTGAAATTCTTAAACCAAATTTCCGGAAACTGCGCAACGGCGGTCGCTGTTGTTCTTTACGGAAACCGCCATTATGACGATGCGTTAATAGAGTTCAAAGACATTCTGGAGGCGGACGGTTTTATTGTTATTGCCGGAGGAGCATTTATCGGCGAGCATTCATTTTCAACGACGCTCGCAAGCAACAGGCCTGACCGGCAGGATATGGCCATGGCGGCTGATTTTGCCGACAAAATATATGATAAAATAAAGAGACCCGGAAAAATTCCTTCTGTTGTCGTAAAAGGAAAAATTCCTTACAGGGACTATTATCGGCCCATGGACCCAAACGGTAATCCCGTAAGTATCCTTAAGGTTACGCCCAAAACAAACAGCGATTGCATCGATTGCAAGCTCTGCGCCGAGGTTTGTCCCATGGGATCAATTGATTCAGCCGATGTTTCCAAAATAACGGGTATTTGCATTAAGTGCTGCGCCTGCATCAAGAAATGTCCTGGCGGAGCAAAATATTTTGATGATGAAAGTTATTTACGGCATAAACATGAACTGGAGGCCGAGTTTACCGGTAGGCGGCTGGAACCGGAATGTTTTGTCTGATTTCAGGAATCGTGTTGACGGGAATTCTTCGAACCTTCCGCGGAACGGATATGCAGATCCAGCTGGGGAAAAGATATTTCAATACCGTTTTCCTTGAAAATGCGGTCGATGTGGTAGCGGACTTCAGAGTCGGCATACCGGTCGGCCCAGCCCTTGATCCATACTCTCAGCGAAAACACAAGGGTGCTGTCGCCGAAATCGAGGAACCTTACCCTTGATGGAGGACGATCCAGCACCTTGGGACTCTGTTTTGCGGCTTCAAGGAGCAGGTCCGTCACCTTTTGAACGTCGGAACCGTATGCCACACCGACTTTTATTTCCTGGCGGTAACGCCGGTCCGCGTGGCTCCAGTTAATCATCTTCTGGGATATCAGGAGAGAATTGGGGACAAAAATAGTGGCCCCTGAAAATGCTCTTACCAGTGTGTTGCGAATGGTCACTTTCCGAACATACCCTTTTATGTTGTCGATCTCCAGCAGGTCTCCAGGCTGAATGCTTCTGCCGAACAGAAGAATCAGGCCTCCGAGGAAGTTGTTCACAATGTTTTGCAACCCGAAACCGAGTCCTACGGAAAGTCCGCCGGCAACAACGGCCAGGTTTCTCAAACCAAGCCCCAGAAAACCGAGTGTGCCCAGGGTGAACAGTGACCAGAGCACATACGTGACGATGGTGTCCAGCGTCTGTATGGAGCCGGCGTCCAGATCGCGGCGGCGATCCGGCAGTTTGGACAAGGCCGAACGGGCCAGGGCAATGCTTGCGCGAATAACGAAAAGGAGCGCAAAAATACAGAGGACGCGGTAAATACTGAATGTGAAGCTTTCCCATCCCATCCGGTATCGGATGACTTCCAGAAAAAGCGGCCCACCCCCCACAAAAATGAACGTCCACGCAAAGCTTATCAGCAACAGGGTCAAGAGTATCAGCGGAAACCCGAGGCTTCGCACCTTTTTTGAAGAAGAATCAGGAGCCGTTGCCTTGATTTTTTGGTCGGGTCCCATTCTGCCCAGCGCGGTACTGAGCATTTCCGCCAGACGGATGTCCAGGAACAGCAGAAACAACAGCATTCCCAGAAGAACCGACAGATACCCCCACCCGAGAAGCGCCATGAGGGCCAGGATCGGCGTGGCGGCAACCAGGATGAGTCTGGAAATATTTTCCCAGCCCTCTTTTCCCACTTTGGTGCGTGCATAGTACCAGCACAGGATCAGCAGCCAGATTGACCAAACCGGAATAAACGCCTGCTCCGGAAGGTGGATGGATACCAGAAGGCCGCACACGGAAACCGCACCCCAGAGCGGCAGTAATCGACAGTGTTTTGTATCCTGATCGAGAAACAAAACGCGGTGTAGATTTCTGGAGAGGGAAAGGAGCCCGTAAACCAGAATCAACGTTACCAATGTAGAAAAAAAAGATGAAGGAAACAGTCCGGTTGAAAGAATCCCCAAAAGAGCGCCGATGCTTATGGAAAAACTCATGAAAAAGGGAAAAAGACGAACGGTGGCAAGACGTTCATACCGTTTTTGAATCTTTTTCTTAAAACCGACCCACAGCCCCATTAAGAGAAGGGAAAACAGAACGATTTTGGCGATGAACATCGTCCATCCCAGTCCTTTCAAATCGATCGGTTCCAGAAGGTAGACGCCGAAGCTTGACGTCCAATTTTTAAGAGCGGTCATACCCGCCAGCCAGGCCGACGCCGAAAAGAAGATGGGTGCCCTTTTTACCAGATGGGTCTTCAGAACACGGTTAGACTCACGTTCGATCTGTGCCCGGTCCTTTTTCAATTCAATGGTAAACGATTGCGCGGCATCGAGTCCATGGGTCAGTTTCCGGTTGAGCGGTTGAAGCCTGTCCTCGAGATCCGCCAGGTCTTCGAGGTAGGATGAGACTTCTGTGTGAATTTGAGGTCCCACCTTTCCAATCAGATTTCCTTCCTGCCTGAATTTTTGGGACAGGTCCGCCAGATTCTCCATTTGCCGCGCGACGGACGCTTTTTCCTGTTTAAATGGTAGAATGAGTCTATCGGTCTCGCTTTCAAACCAATCCAGGACATCCAGAATATCACGCAATACAAGCGGGTTTCCGGATCTCAGATCAAAATAGAGCATAAGCCTTTCAAATCTGGATCTCAGAAGGTATAGGTGTTTTTGAAGATCGGAGAGTCGATGGGGGAGCTTTGAAGCCAGTTGGTCGATGGATTTGGATGTCTCAATCAGTTCCCGGTGCTGGTGCTTTAAAAGCGCTTCCCAGCTGTCCGGCTCATCTCCAACCGTACCGCATGCAGGCAGAAGGAGAAAGAGCAACCCAAATATTAGACATTTTTCCAGCAATCTGATTTCAGGAAAACCATAACAGGAAAATGCCGGCAAATGCCATGGTGATCCAGGCGGCGGCAGAAAGCAGCCACATGGTCTTAACGATGTCAGACGGCCTCGCATCCGCAAAACCTTCTCCCAGCCAGGGTTTATCCTTTGTTTTGGTGCCGTAAGTTGTCGGGCCCCCAAGGCGTATGCCCAATGCCCCAGCCACGAAGCTTTCTCCATGGGCGGCGTTGGGAGAATCGTGCTTGAGGCGATCCCGCCATCCGATCTTTATGCCTTGAATGCCGCTATGTCCCGTGAGCAGAGCTCCTGGAAACAGAAAAAGAAAGGAGAGCCGTGCCGGAGCCAAATTCATGAGATCGTCCAGTTTTGCTCCCGCCCACCCAAGGGCTTCATACCGCTCATTTCTGTAACCTACCATGGAATCCATGGTGCTGACAACCTTGAACGTCAGCATCGCCCCAAGGGCTGAAAGAACGGGGTCTGAACCCAGTAGCCAACCCAGCAGACCACCGGCCAGATACCAGAAAAGGGGAGAAACAAAACCGTCAATAAAATTCTCGGCCAGGGTTTCCACCGCGGCCCGGCAGACCCCCTTTTCATCAAGTACCGATACGTCACGGCCCACCACCCGTGAAATAAAGTGTCTGGCAGCATCAAGATCCCCTGCCTCGAGGGCATCCACCACGGGATCCAGATGCGCTGTCAAATCCTTGAGTGCGAGACAGGAAAAACAGAGATAGACGTGAAACAGAAACGCGAGAGGTCCATATAGGCTGTTGAGTATTCGGGAGAGCAGCAAAAAAACCGCAAGCGTTGCGGTGATAAGCGCCAAGGCGAGTGTGACGCCACCGGTGCGATTTGCAAGCCCCACTTTCCGCAACCAAGTTTCGCCCAGGGAAATGCCGTTCCCCATCAAACGAATGGGGTGGAGACGGTATTCGGGATCACCCAAAAAAACATCCAGCAGAAACCCTGTCCAGAGTATGATGATGCATTCGGTCATATCAGTCAACCCTCAGCGCAGCCAGAACCAGCCGGTTACATTCGTAAGCCCCTCTCCCCAGGCGGCGCAAACCGACAGGAGCAAAAGGTTTATCATCTCATTGGCCGTTCCCAGCAGATCTCCTGTGATGCCACCGAACTGTTTGTGACAGTATCTTTTGTAAAGTGCCGTGAAACCCCAGCCGAGAAAGAAAAGACCCACGCCGACAGGACCGTAAAACAGGCACACGATCAGGCAGACACAGTGGGAAAAAAACCAGTGCTCTTTGGAAGCATCGGCAACAAATGGGCCGGCCATTCCTTCACCCGAGCGGGCGTAGGGAAGGGAGGTCGTGAGCCCCACCAACATGTCTCTGGAAATGGCACTGACCATGGGTATCCAGATGAGGGATCCTGAGGATATGAGTCTTGAAAAAATCGCCGCATGAAGCAGGACATCCAATATCAAGGCCAGGGATCCAAAGGCCCCTACGGATACGTCTTTCATGATGGCAAGGCGTTTTTGCCGGCCAAATCCACCAATGGAATCGGCCCAATCGGCCAGTCCGTCCATATGGAGGCCTCGAGTGAGACCTACTTCCAGGGCAACCATCAAAACCGCACCGCCCAGGGGCCATGGTGAAGGGAGCAGCCATTGCCACAGGGAGCCGAACAAAAAAAGAAAAAATCCCACCAAAAACCCGGTTCCCACAAACCAGTAAAGGCTGTCCGCGAGGGTTTCGTTTTCGCCACCTCTGATGGGGAGGATGGTCAGGGTACGAATGGCTGGTCGAAGTCCTTTCATGAACCGATCCTTTCTTGAACATATTGAAATTGCGACGCCGATTAAAACACCGTCACCATGATGAAGCCATGTAAATGCCCATTCATATGCTAGATCCTGCTTGGGAATCAACCACTGATTCGGCTTTGGTGCACAAATAATTTCTTGTTTGCTTCTTTTTGAAAGCGCAAGGTCGATTTGTGCGTGAGCTTTCTTTGCGGGACTTGACCTTTCACCCCCATCACGGTATCAATTCTGATAGTTTCGTAGGCAGGCCTTGCGAAAAAATTTCGAAGGGGAATGGGTATGGCATATCAAAATTCAATGGCAAAGAACCGGCTTAAGAAGTCTTCTAAAAGTGAAAGATTCCTACCGAAAAGCCATGATAGGAACGCCATCAACTGGGATCAGCTCATTTTGGGCATGAAGAAGACCACCAAGGAATTTGTGGAAAATGTCCTCGGAAACATCATCGAGTCCATCGTGATCACGAATCTGGATGGCTATCTGGTCTTTTTCAACACGTATTCAGAGGAGATGTTTGAATTCAAGGACCGGGAAGTGCTGAACCGGCACATTGTCATACTGGGCGCAAAGACCCCTGATGTGCTTCAACACATCCGCAAAGGCGAAACCTTTGACGGTGAGATCACGCTGAAGACCCGTTCCGGCCGTTACTTTCCCGCTCATGTGCGGTGTGTCCCCCTGCGGGATGAACAGGAAAGGCCCATCGCTATGGTTGGTGTAGCAAGGGACCTGACCAAAGAAAAGGAAAAGCAGCGCATCGATTATGAAATGAAGCGTCTTGAAACGTTTAACGAAAACCTGATTGACTCCCTTAACGACGGAATACAGATAATAGATTTCACGGGGCATATGGTATTCGTGAACAAGCGTTTGGCCAATCTTCTGGAATATGAGCCGGAAGAAATTCTGGGGAAACACTACACCAGGGTTGTGACCACCGAAGACCGCCTCCTGTTTCAAAAACTCATTGATTCACGGGCCGCTTCCCTGGGAAAAGCCACGTTCGAAACCAGTTTTATCTCCAAATCCGGCCGGAAGATCCCGTTCTGCGTGGGCAGTTCGCCTCTCAAGGGGGGGGGTGTATCGGGCATTGTAAATGCGGTAACGGATATCTCCGAAATTCAAAAACTGAAGGAAGAGCTTTTTCAGTCTGAAAAGATGTCTCTCATCGGCACCCTGGCCGGTGAGGTGGCTCATGAAATCAATAATCCTTTAGGGGGTCTGATTATTTCAGTGCAAATGCTTTTAGAGGATATCGAAAAAGGGGAACTGGACCTCAAAATGGCGCTGGAAGAACTCCGGGGAATTGAGAATGACGCCCGACGTTGCAGGGAAATTACCCGGAAACTACTTGATTTTTCTCGTCGCATGCCGGAAGAACGAAAATCTCTGGATATCACAAAGGTTATTGAAGATGCCCTTATTCTTATTCAGCGTCAAGCGGAAATTGAGAATATTTCCTTTGTTAAAAAATACGTTGAAAACCTGCCACCGGTCTGGGGAAATTCAAACAGTCTGCAACAGGTTATCATCAACCTGGTCAAAAATGCCTGTGATGCCATGCATGGAGGGGGGCAAATCACCATTTCCACCCAGAATTCAAATGTGGGAGAACCGGAACCGTGGGTACGTATTTCCATTGCAGATACCGGACCCGGAATCCCCCATGATCTTTTGGACAGACTCTTTGATCCCTTTTTCACCACCAAAGAGAGCGGCAGGGGGACGGGTTTGGGTCTGGTGGTCAGCAAACGGATTGTCGAGGCGCAAGGGGGACGGCTCACTTGTGAGAACCTTGACGGGCGAAGCGGCGCTGTTTTTTACATTCTGCTCCCCGCTTTAAAGGTCTAAGTAGATGGTGAACGCCCATGACAAATAATTTTCGGATTCTGGTGGTGGATGATGAAGATTCCATCCGCAAACGTTGTGTTCGCCTCTTGTCCAGGCAGGGCTATCACGTCATCGGCGCATCCAGCAGCCTTGCCGCATTGGATCTTGTACAAAAAGAGGGCGAATGGTTCGATCTGTTGCTCGTGGACATCCGGATGCCGGGAATGGACGGCATTCATTTAATGGAAAAGGTGAAGGCGCAGCGGCAATCCATCCAGGTCATAATCATGACCGGCCATGCCACCGTGGAAACCGCGGTAAAGGCCATGAAAAAGGGCGCCTATGACTATCTTTCCAAGCCCTTCGAAATGGAGGAACTGTTGCACCTGGTAAAAAAGGTTGTTGAGATAAGGTCTTTGCAGCAGGAGATAAAAGAACTCAGAAGTCAGCTGAAAGATAGTCGGGAACCCCCTTTTATATTTGGAAATTCCGAAGCCATGAACCGGGTCATGCGGTTCATCGAAAAAGTGGCCCCCGTCGATTGCAATATATTGATCCAGGGTGAAAGTGGCACCGGTAAGGGTCTGGCGGCCAAAGCCATTCATGCCCGGAGCAGGCGGGAAGATGGACCGTTCGTGATTGCGGACTGCGCGGCGCTGTCCGGAACCATACTGGAAAGCGAGCTTTTCGGGCATGTCAAGGGGGCTTTTACCGGCGCCCATGTGGATCGTGAGGGTTATTTCCAAAAGGCCGACAAAGGCACCCTGCTTCTGGATGAAATCAGTGAAGTACCACTTGACCTTCAGGGGAAGCTGCTGCGGGCTGTGCAAGAACAGGCCGTTGTCAAAGTGGGGTCCGCAGAACCATTGCGTATAAACGCACGGATTATTGCCGCGACCAACCGCAATCTGGAAAATCTGGTGGCACAGGGAAAATTCAGGGAAGATCTCTTCTATCGGTTAAACGTGGTCACATTGACCATGCCGGCATTGAGGGACCGACGGGAGGACATCCCATTGTTGGCAAGGCACTTCCTGAAGTGGTATACGGCCCGGCTCAACCTTGACCGAGTCACTCTTCCCGACGAAATTGTAGCGGCAGTGAGCATCCATGATTGGCCGGGCAATGTCCGTGAACTGGAAAATGCCATACAGCGGGCGGTTGTCATGGCGGAAAATGGTGTCATATCCCTTAAGGATCTATTTCCATCCCTCCTGAGAAAAGATTCGGCCCCATGCAACCCTTCCGATCCCCTTCATGGGAAAAAGAGTTTTCAAGACATGAGACGGGAAGTCGTAAGCAATTTCACCCGGCAATATCTGACACGCACACTTACCGACCACAATGGCAATATTACGCAAACGGCCAAAGCCATGGGGATGCGCCGCACATCACTTCAAAGACTCATCCGCCAAAGCGGCCTCAATAGCCGAGCGTTAAAGGGCCTCGGTAATGAATGATTGCTCAGAATTGTAGAGAATTGTGCCGAATTTTGGTTCGCAGGTTTTATATAAGATCTCGTCCAAAACAAGCTCAAGCTGTGTTACATCATGCCGATTTGCTCCGGTCACGACGAGCGACAACGGGACACCACGGCCGTCCACCAAAAGGTGTCGCTTGGTTCCTTTTTTTCCCCTGTCGGTCGGATTCCGACCAACCGCCTCTTGTGCCAGGGGAGCCTTCACCATGGCTCCATCTATGCTTTGCCATTTCCAGGCGATACCCGCCATTTCATCATATTCGGCAAGGCCACGCCGTCACAGGGTAACGAAAAATCCAGCATGCATCCATTGCATAAAATGGGCGTGTATTGCACTTGGGCTTCCAAATCGCTCCTTGGGCAACGCCTTCCATTGGCAACCGGTTCGCAGCACGTACATGATGGCCTCGAAAACCTGACGCTCGCTTCCGGCCTCCACCAGCCTTGCGCTCGTATGTCTTACTTAGGTTCACGTTGTGGCTATGGAATGAGGGGTTCAACTCTCTCCCAGAAAGCAGCAGAATGCGTTCAATCAAGACGCCTCCATGTACAACCGGTCTTGAGCTCCCCGTTTTTTCTCTTGTTATCCAATTCCCCGGAATTTTGCCGGAAAATCGGACCAAGAGAAAACTGGAGGCGTCATTCTTTCTTGCGGAAGTTATAACAAACCGAGTCCTAAAAAGAGGCACCGGTGTCTCCCATAAGGAGACATCCGGCACCGCTGCAAGATGCCTAACGGTCTAAAAACCTTTGTTTTAGGCCGATGTTCGGATCTATATATTTCCGGCATAATACTTGCTCTGTTTTTCAGGGTTGAAGAATATCATCGCATGTAGAGGAAAAACCATGTATCTGCCAAAGTTTTTCATTGAAAGACCCGAATCATCCGAAGAAGCGGCCACTCTGCTAAAGGTTCAGGGCGGGAGTCACCTGATGGCGGGAGGGACGGAGCTGTTCCCCCGCATGAAATACGGCCTTTGTTCTCCCGAGATCATTGTGAGCCTCAAAGGTTCAAAGGTCTTAGAACCTCGGATCACAGCAGGCGGCACTCTGATGCTGGATCCGAAAATGTCGCTTACAGCCGTCACCACGTCTCCGGAAATTCATGAAAAGGTACCACTACTGACAATGGCGGCGGGCAGAGTGGCCACCCGGGAAATCAGGAATATGGGAACCCTGGGAGGGAATCTCTGTCAGGAAACCCGGTGCCTCTATTTTAATCAGAAACATACCTTTCAATTCAGAGAGCCGTGTTTCAAACGAGGGGGGGGAATATGCTATTTCATCCCCAAAGGAAACAAATGTTGGGCGGTCTTCATGTCGGATCTGGCACCAGCTCTTTTCTGTCTCGACGCAAGCGCCAGTATTGTGGAAAGCGGTGGGGTACGGCAAATTGAAATCGATGAACTCTACACCCATGACCCTCTCAAGCCCATCTCACTGAATCAGGACGAAATCATTACAAAGATCATGATTCCGAACAAGGAGGGTCCATCCGGCAGCGGTTTTGCCAAATTCACCATGCGGGGGGGCATCGAATTTGCCGGGGTGAATGTGGCGGTGAACCTGGCAGCTGAAGATGATCTGACCACCTGCAAAAAGGCAAGAATCACTGTTGGGGCGGTTTCCGAGGGTCCCCAGCGGGCGTTGGAAGTGGAGGTATTTTTGGAGGGCAAAAACCTGTCCGATGATGTCCTAAACACGGCTTCACAGAAAATTTCCCAAAGCTTGAAAATTGTCCCTCATCACGGATATTCAAAAGGGTACCTGGCAGAGTGCCTCAAAATCCAGACCAAAACCGCGCTTACTGATGCCAGAAAAGCCATCATCGGCACAACGGGGGAGAAATAATAATGTCCTCAAAACATCAAAAAAGACTCCTTGAACTCTCCATCAATGGAGAGGTTTATGAGCTGGCGGCGGGGTGTCAGGAAACACTGCTGGAAGTATTGCGGAACCGGCTTGGTCTCACCGGTACCAAAGAAGGTTGTGGTACCGGGGAGTGTGGATCTTGCACCGTACTGTTGGAAGGAGAGCCGGTCCTTGCTTGCCTGTTGCTGGCGGTTGATTGCGAAAACAAGAAAATCGAAACCATCGAGGGGCAATCTCTGGAAGGCCGCATGACGCCGGTCCAGGAGGCATTTCTTGAAAAAGGCGCCGTGCAATGCGGGTTTTGTACACCCGGAATGGTGATGGCGTCAACGGCACTGCTCAAAAGAAATCCGGACCCGACGGAAGAAGATGTCAAGGAAAGTCTGGAAGGCCATCTATGCCGTTGTACGGGATACAACAAAATCATGGAGTCGGTTCTGCATGCGGCCAAATCATATCCGGAAAAAGATTGAGGAGCAAAGGAAAATGGGTGACCTGAATTATGTGGGAAAACGGATACTGAGAAAAGACGGCCCCGATAAGGTAACGGGAAAGGCCCTCTATTCGGTTGACATACAATTGAGGGGAAAACTGGTGGGAAGGATTCTCCGAAGCCCCCACGCCCACGCACGGATTCTCAATATTGACACTCGCCGTGCTTCGCAGGTGGCGGGGGTCAAAGCGATCATAACGGCCAAGGACACCCTGGGTATCAAACACGGATTTGTTGAAACACCGCGCTACCCGGCGGATCAGTATCCTCTGGCCATGGACAAGGTCCGGTTTGTGGGAGAGGAAGTGGCGGCGGTGGCGGCAACGGACATGTATGCGGCCGACGAAGCGCTGGAACTTATCGATGTCACCTATGAGCCGCTGCCGGCGGTGTTCGATCCGGAAGAGGCCATGTTGCCTGGGGCTCCGGAGATTCATCCCACCCACCCCAAGGTGAAGGAGGGGTTATTGAATATCGGCGGCAAAACCACCTCCGGCTGGGGGGATGTTGCGGCGGGATTTGAGGAAGCGGACTACGTAAGGGAAGACCGTTTTGAAAGTCATCTGAGAACCCACGGGTACCTGGAGCCTCAAGCCACCGTGGCCAACTTTGACGCAGACGGAAAACTGACGGTATGGACATCCAGCCAGGGCCCTTTCATCAAACGGGCCAAACTGGCCAAAACCCTGGGTCTCCCTCAATCTGCGGTAAGGGTGAAAAAGGCCTACGTAGGAGGCGCCTTCGGCGGGAAGATTGATCTCTTTTCCCATGAATTTTGTGCGGCACTACTGTCAATGAAGACATGCCGGCCCGTTGAAATCATCGCCACCCGTGAAGAAATATTTACCGCCTATCGTCATGGGCAACCGCTCATAGTGACGATCAAGACCGGTGTGAAAAAAGACGGCACCATTGTAGCGCAGCAGTTGAAAACCATCAATAATTCCGGTGCGTACCGGGGCAGCGGGGTTGTGGTCATTTTTCTGGCCTGGGGATTTACCATGGCTCCCTATCGCAACCCCAACCTGAAATACGAAGGATACTCGGTTTATACCAACAATCCCATCCGAACACCCCAACGGGGTCATGGCGCGCCCCAGCTGCGGTTTGCGGTGGAATCTCAGCTGGATATGATTGCGGAAGAACTGGGATTGGACCCCATTGAGATCCGTCTGAAAAATGCGCGGGATTCCGGTGAAATGCTGCCCAACGGCGACAACGTGCACAACTGCGGCCTCAAAGATTGTCTGAAGGATATTGCCAGGCATACGGATTTCAAAGAAAAATTCGGTTGCAATGGGAATGGCGGCAAGGAAAGGTTTCGAAAGGGCATCGGGGTGGGTGTCAGTGCATACTTCGGAGGATCCCTTATTTATCCCAACAGTTCTTCCGTTTTGGTGAAAATGAACGATGACGGGAGTGTCACCCTGCTTACCGGCGCAATGGATATCGGGCAGGGGGCTGAGACCATCCTCAGCCAGATCGTGGCGGAGGAACTCAAGATCCCCATGGACGAGGTACAGGTGGTGGCGGCTGATACGGAAACCACCCCTGTGGATATCGGAAGCTGGATCAGCGGCAATGCCTATGTCTGCGGCAATGCGGCCCGTGTGGCGGCGGGCGATGTGAGGGAGAAATTGAAGGAACTGGCCGCCTCCGAGCTGGAAGCCAACATTGAAGATTTGAGGGTCAGGGATAAACAGGTTTATGTGGCGGGTTCCTCGGACCGGGTCCTGTCATATGCCGGTCTGGTAGCCCTGAGCATTCAGAAGCACAGAGGGGATCCCATAATCGGAAACGGCCACTGGCGGACCATGCGAGATGAACCGACTCACCCCAGCCTGGCCACCACAAAGGGAAGATGGACCGAGAATTACGCCTTTGACGCACAGACAGCCGAAGTGGAAGTGGATACGGAAACGGGAAAGGTCCGGTTACTGAAAGCCGTAACCGCCCATGACTGCGGGTTTCCCATTAATCCCTTGCTGGTGGAGGGCCAGATTGACGGACAAATTTCCATGGCGCTGGGTCACGCCTTTTTGGAAGAGATCATGATGGAAGAAGGCCGGACCTTAAATCCCAGTTGGCTCGATTACCGGATGCCCTCCATCCGGGACATGGCCCAGTCCGAACATCTGGATGTCATTACGGAACAGTATCGGATCGGCGAACCGTATCGAACCAAGGAAGTGGGCGAAGGGTATGTTTCAGCCATTCTGGCTGCCATCGCCAATGCTATCTACGATGCTGTGGGCGTACGGCTTTTCTCAACACCTTTCACACCTGAGAAGATATTGAGAGGCTTGGGTAAAATCAAGTAGGCTGAGGGTCAATTAAATGAAAGGGAGATTCTCATGAATCAGGTGCGGTACTGGAATAAAGAATTGGAAACAATGTCTCGGGAAAAGCGTGAAGCCCTGCAGCTTGAACGGTTCAGAGAACGCATGGCTTATGTGTATGCTAAAAGCCCCATGTACAAACAGAAATATGATGAGGCCGGCATTAAACCGTCCGATATCAAAACCCTCTCAGATATTTCAAGCGTCCCTTTTACGGTGAAAGAAGAGCTTCGGGAAAGCCAGAAACGAAAGCCACCCTGGGGGGATTTCATGTGCGTTCCCCCCGAAGAAGGGGTTCGGGTCTTTCAAACCACTGGAACCACCGGCATTCCGGTGAAGGTCATGCTCAACAAGAAAGACTGGACCGTACACTTCTATGAACAATTCATGCACTTCATGTATGCCTACGGCATAACGACATCCGATATCCTTTATGTGCCCTTCGGTTATGGACTCTACATCGCCTGGTGGGGATTTCAGGCGGCCCTTGAGCAGGCGGGCGTCATGATTGTTCCGGGGGGCGCCCAGTCCTCCAAGGACCGGGTGAGAAACATCTTTGATTGGGGTGCCACCGTGGTCTGCGGCACGCCCACCTATCTCCTTCATCTTGGCGAAGTTGCCTCCAAAATGGGTGTATCTCTGGCTGAGTCTCAAGTTTCGGTCATTGTGGCGGCCGGAGAGCCGGGGGCCAACGTAAAATCCACCAAACAGGCCATTGAAAGCATCTGGGGCGGCGAATGCTACGATGATATCGGCTCCAGCGAAATCAGCAATTTTGGCTTCGAGTGTATTTTCCAGCATGGGACCCATGTGAATGAAAACATGTTTTATGCGGAGTGCCTTCATCCGGATACCCTGGAACCGGTAAAGGATGGTGAAGTAGGGGAGCTGGTGCTTTCCAACCTGTGCACGGAAACTATGCCGCTGATCCGATATCGTATCAAGGATCTGGTGAAATTCAATCGTGAAACCTGTGAGTGCGGTAGAACGTTTCTGAGGTTGGATGGGGGCATTCTGGGCCGTTCCGACGATATGTTTCAATTTGCCGGTGTGAATGTATTCCCTTCCGCCATCGAAAATGTTATTCGAAAGGTGGACGCTTTCTCTAACGAGTACCAGATCGTCGTTCCCAAGATGGGGAGCGGAAAGCGCCTCAAAATCCGTGTGGAACCGGCCTCGGACCGGGTGTCGCCCCAGGAGATGAAACAGGCACTGGAACAGTTTATCGATGCATTCAAGTATCGCATTACGTTCACGCCGGAGGTTGAAGTGGCCGAACCGGAAACGCTTCCCCGTTTTGAACTGAAGGCAAAACGGGTTATTCGTGACGAGTAGGGCGGTAAAGCGACAACACCCGAAGAAGGTCTCACGCAAAGCCGCGAAGGCGCAAAGATGATGTTGTTATACTAAGGTTTTGAAATTAAAGCCAAAGCATTAAACCCCAAATCAAGGAGGATGTCATGAAAAAGAAAGCCCTGTTTGTCTGTTTAATTGCAGCCATGTTGTTTGGAATTCCGCTTGCGGCCATGGGCGCGCCCGATGCCATTCACGTCGGGGCCACGGTTTCCCAGACCGGCCATTTTTCATCGGAAATAGGTCCCTTCAAACGGCTTATGAACGCCTGGGCCGACCTGGTGAATGAAAAGGGCGGCATCATGGTCAAAGAATACAACAAGAAGCTGCCGGTAAAGTTTACCATCTATGATGACAAGAGCGATCAGGCAACGGTTAAAAAGTATTATGAGCGCCTTGCGACCGTTGACAAGGTCAATCTCATGCTGGGGCCCTACAGCAGTCCACTGACATTTGCGGCCAGTACGGCGGGCGAAAACCACCAGATTCCTTTTATTGCCATCTGCGCCAATTCACCCAAGATTTACACCCGCGGTTTTAACTGGCTGGTGGGTGTCATCGACCTGGGTCCCCGCTATACCTACCGTTACTGGGAGATGATCCAGAAAGAAGGGAAGGCCAAGAGCGTCTCCTTTGTGGTGGAGGACACCATCCACCCCTTAGGCGTCTATAAAGGCTCCAAGAATTTGGCTGAAGAAGCCGGTCTGAAGGTCTTGACCAGCGATATCATACCTGCCAAAACCCGGGATTTTACGCCGATCATTACCAAGCTCAAGAAAGAAAACCCGGACATCATTTACGTATCTTCCAACATCCCTTTTGCCATCAACTTCATGAAACAAGCCAAAGAGATGAAGCTGAACCCCAAGGAATACCACTGTATTCATCACAGCGGAATTTTCAGGGATGCGCTCGGGAGTGCCGCGGATTACGTTATCGGTCAGTCTTACTGGGTCGAGGGGATGAAGCTGGGCGATGAACAACTGATCAACGATGTCCTCAAAAAGGCCGACATCAGCGAGCCCATGTATCCCTGGTCTCCAGCTTACGTGGCAGCGTTCCAGATTCTTCAGAAAGCCATCGAAGATGCGGGAACCCTGGACAACAAAAAGGTCATGGAAAGCCTCAAGAAATTGAAAATGGATACGGTGCTGGGTGAGGAGGCTTTTAGTGATACCGGTTACGGTTCCATCAATACCTATCCGTCCCAGATTCAGGGCGGTGTCTATAAGGTGATTTATCCGCCCGATGTGGCAACCGGGAAACACGTCTATCCCCGTCCACCTTTTAAATAGAAGGGATCGAGAAGGACTGACGTGTCTGCGGATTTTATCCAGCTCCTGGTAGGCGGGATTCTGCTGGGGGGTATTTACGGCCTGGCGGCTTTCGGGCTTTCCATTACCTTTGGGGTTTTAAACGTCCTCAACCTGGCCCATGGGGAGTTTCTGATGCTGGGATCTCTTTTGAGCTACGGGCTTTTCGTGGGGCTGGGTATTAATCCGTTCATGGCAGCCATCCTGGTCATACCCGTCTTTATGTTGCTGGGCGTTGGTTTCTATCTGCTTCTGCTCAAACCCATCATGGACAAGCCGCCCCACCAACTCCTGGTGGCATCCATTCTGGTGACCCTGGGCGCATCCCTTTTCATTGAAGATGTGACATCCTTTTTCTGGGAGCGTCCGGTCACCGGGATTTCCTATTCACTGCCGCCCATGGAACTTGCCGGAGTGGTGATTTCATCCACGCGTCTGCTGATCCTCTTGTTTATTTTTGCCCTTGCCTGCGGGATGCAGTTCTACCTGAAGAAAACCTTCGTGGGAAAGAGTATCCGGGCCATCGTTCAAGGCCGTGAAGGTGCCAAGGTGGTGGGAATCCCCATTTCCCGTGTGTCCGCCCTTGCCTTCAGCATCGGCATGGCCCTTGCCGCATCCGCCGGTGCTTTTTACGTGACGCTCTTTACGGTCACACCGGTCATGGGGATACCGCTCACCATTAAATACCTTTGCGTGGTGGTCCTGGGAGGTCTGGGCAGTATTGTGGGATCGGTCTTCGGCGGGCTCATTCTGGGAGTGGCGGAGACCCTGACGTCTTACTATTGCGGTGCCGAGTGGTCCCCCACCATCGCATTTATCCTCTTGATTCTCATACTGATTATCAAACCGGAAGGTCTTTTCGGGGCAAAAAAATGAACCGTTGCGGAAAAAAGCTCTTTTATTCGGTTGTCCTTCTTCTGTGGGCCTTTCTGGCGGCGCTTCCATGCTTAGGCTTTTCCTACGGTGTTGTCTGGGTTTTTCTGCTGGCCGTCTATTTTACCCTGGCGTTGAGCTACGATATTGTGGGCGGGTATATGGGCTACATGAATCTCGGGCATTCCACGTTTTTTGGCCTGGGGGCCTATACCACCGCTATTTTGCTCAACCAGGGATTCAACCTGCTTACGGCGCTGTTGGCGGCCATGCTTTTGACCGCCGCGTTTGCGGCCGTTATCAGCTATCCGCTTTTCCGGCTGCGGGGGGCATATTTCGCCCTGGCCACTTTTGGGCTGATCAGCCTGATTGAGGTCCTGACGAACAATCTGCGGGATCTTACTGGAGGTTCCGGCGGTATTTCCACGCCGCCCGGGGACCACATGCTGCCGTCCTATTACCTGGTGCTGGCGGTTGTCGGCGGGACCATGGTGCTGAGTCAAATTGTTGCCCGAAGCAAATTCGGTCTCGCCCTTTTCAGCATTCGTGAAGACGAAGAAGTGGCCAAAGCCTTTGGGGTCCCAGCATCGCTTTACAAGGGCTTGGCCCTGGTGATCAGTTCGGCACCCGCCAGTCTGGTGGGGGGGATCTATGTCTGGAATATGACCTACATCAGCCCGGAGTCCGTGTTCGGCCTTGAGATTGCTTTGAGTCCGATTATCATGGCCATGCTGGGGGGAACGGGGATCATGATCGGCCCCCTGGTGGGCGCCGTCTTTATCACGATGGTGCAGGAATTTTTGTGGACAGAGGTTCCTTACTTTCATCTGGCCATGTACGGAACCGTTTTGGTGCTGCTGGGACTTTTCATGCCGGGAGGACTCGTACGGACGCGCTGGTTAAAACCGTTTATTCAATGGCTGGGTCTGGGAGAAGCGGTTGATTATTTCAAGAACGCCGATGCCGAAAGGATGCCGTAAAAGGCCATGAACAGTCTACTTGAGTGCCGAAAGATATCCAAGATTTTTGGGGGCATTGAGGCCCTGACCAAGGTTGATCTCACGGTCGCGCCCAACAGCATCACAGGGGTGATCGGCCCCAATGGCGCCGGAAAGACAACGCTCTTCAATATCATATCCGGGGCATTGGTTCCCACTGAAGGAGAAGTGATTTTCAAAAGGAAAAAGATTTCGGGTATGGGGCCGGCCCGGGTGTGCCGTTTAGGCGTTGCCCGCACTTACCAGTTGGTTCGTCCTTTTAACTCGCTCAGCGCCATCGAAAATGTCCTGATTGGACTGGCGTTCGGCAGGACCGAGTCAATGACCAAAAAGGATCGCGTGGCCGAAGCTTTCAGAATCCTTCAAATGGTGGGGCTCGAAAAGAAGATCAATCATGTTGCGGAAGGTCTGACCCTGGTGGAAAAAAAACATTTGGAGATTGCCCGGGCGCTGGCCACCGCACCGGAAATTCTGCTTCTGGATGAGGTGGTCTCAGGCCTCAATCCCACTGAAGTAACCAAAACCGTCGAAACCATACAGCAGATTCAAGAAAGCGGCATTACCGTCATCATGATCGAACATATTCTGAAAGTGGTCATGGCGCTTTGTGAACGGGTGGTGGTGCTGAATTATGGCGTTCAAATCGCTGAAGGTCCCCCGAAAGCGGTGGTTCGTAACGAGGCGGTCATTGAAGCCTACATCGGCAAGTTTGAAGATGATGGGGGGAAACCACATGCTTGAGATCGTGGGCATTGAGGCATGTTACGGCTCCATTCAAGCCTTGTGGGATGTGTCGTTTCGGGTGGATCAAGGGGAAGTTGTGACGATTCTCGGTTCAAACGGAGCCGGCAAAAGCACCGCCATCCATGTGGCCCAGGGGCTCATTCGACCCACCTCCGGAGAGACCAGGTTTTTGGGGGAGGTGATTCAGCGCCTGAGCCCCCACCAGGTGGTCGAGCGCGGTCTGTGCCTGGTGCCTGAGGCGCGTCATCTTTTTCCCCATATGAGCGTGCTGGAAAACCTGGAGCTGGGTGCTTACCCGCGTAAAGCCAGGGTCGTTAGGGAAGAGACACTGCAGTGGATTTATAATTTATTTCCCATCCTCCAAAGACGAAAAAAGCAGCGGGCAGGCACTCTTTCGGGCGGTGAACAGCAGATGGTGGCCATCGGAAGGGGGCTTATGGCCAAACCGTCGCTCTTGATGATGGATGAACCTTCACTGGGGCTGGCACCCCTTATCGTAGCCGAACTCTTCAGAATCATTTCGGAGATCAATGAGCATGGCCTCTCCATCCTGCTGGTGGAGCAGAATGCTCGGCACGCGCTTTCCCTGGCAAGCCGCGCCTATGTCATGGAAACGGGCCGTATCACCCATGAAGGTTCTGGAAAGGAATTGCTGGCCGATCCCTCCATCCGCACCGCCTACCTGGGGATGTGATTGCATTTGCAGTCATTTATGCCCTCCGTAAATCACCATATCTATTTTTCCAGACCTCAATCTTTTTACCACTGAGCTGCGTTCGCAGTAACAGCGCAAGTCCCCGGCACAAAGTAACCACCAGAAAGCACAATCGGCATTCAGGGTAACGGCCAATTCAGGAGAACTGGCGGCCGTAAGCCACTACGGTCAGGCCAACCACCAGCGGTGAAATGCCGATGGCCATGGCCCGCCTGGAGGCGCCTCGTACCAGAAGTTCAGCACCTCCGATGAGCAATACAAGACCCAGAATAAATAAAATGAACGTCGTTGTTTGCATAAAAAGGATTCTGGTGCTTTTCATCTTTGACGCTTTGGTCGTTTAACGTGAGGCCAGGTGCAAGCGTCTAAAGATGAAATAATTTATGGAAAGGTTTTCAAGTCGAATCAAGGGTAGTAGTATTACCCGGGTTGCCGTAGGCGGCCGATGGATACATGGGGCAAAAAATGAAATTTAAATGGAGGAACGCTGATGAAAAAAAGATTTCTTTTATTTTTTGCGATCATTCTACCGCTTTTTGCTGGATGCACGGCAATCCATTCGCAGAACACTGTTACCCAGGTGTCCACCATCGATGCTCTGTTGGCCGGCGTGTACGATGGGCAGATGTCCTGCGGGGAACTCAAAAAATACGGCAACACAGGCATCGGCACCTTTGACCATCTGGACGGCGAAATGATCCTGTTAAATGGTGCGTTTTATCAGGTGAAATCTGATGGAAAAGTCTACGAACCCCCCAAAGCGCTTACCACTCCTTTTGCTGCGGTTTGCCGATTTTCACCGGATGAAACCGTTGGCCTCAACAGCCCCATCACTTATGACGAACTCAAAAAGCTTCTGGATGAACGGGTTCCCAACCAAAACCTGTTCTGCACTTTCAAAATCGTGGGCCGCTTCAGGAACGTTCGTGCCCGGAGCGTTCCGGCCCAGAAAAAACCGTATCCACCGTTGGCCAAAGTGACGGCCCAACAACCTGAATTTACGGCAAAAGACATTGGCGGCACCATTGTGGGGTTCCGGTGTCCCCCTTTTGTGAAAGGGATCAACGTTCCGGGATATCACCTGCACTTCTTAAGTGATTCCAAAAAGTTCGGGGGGCACCTCCTGGCATTTGAGATGGAAAAAGGCCTGTGTGCGGTGGATATCTGTAACCAATTTGTTTTGATACTGCCTGAGAACCTAGACCTTTTGAAATCCGTGGATCTTTCAAAGGACCGTAGCAAAGAATTAGAACGGGTTGAGCAGTAGGGTTTGAGGGCTTATTCGGCATGTTAAGGCCGAACTTCGAATGTTTCCGAAGTTCGGCCGATGATTCCAAAAAGCCCCTGTTGTATGCAAGGGGCACCTTCTTGCTACCCCCGCGGTAAACCCTCGAACTAGAATCGCCAGGTCAGCCCAAGGCTGAAAGCATCCTGGCTCATGGTAGATTCCATGCTTGCCAGGCCATAGGCCGATGTTTCTGAAATGGTGTTTTCAAAGGCATGCACATAGGACAGGTTTATGACCAGCGTAGAGGTGATGTCATAACCCAGACCAAAGGTGAGATGGGTTTCGGCGATGGCGGGAAATCCCACGATCCTGAACACCTCGTAGTTCACATTGGACACGTTGATTCCCTGCACATTGGTGGTTCCGCCGGGGTTAAATCCATTATGTTCTTTTACAGGACTTTTCCCGTAGTTGAAACCGGCCCGAATCGCCAGGGGAGTGATCGGTCTGTACTGGAGTCCCAAGGCGAAAACCCACTGATTTTCCCAGTCGAAATCGTCATAGCCTGTGGCATCGGCCCAGTTATACCACCGGGCGTTGAATTCAATGAGCCAGTTGTAAGCGGGGGTCATGGAGACGCCGAACGCGAGGGTGTTGGGGGACTCCAGCTTCAGGTCATCGTAGGTTCCGTCACCGTTGAAATCAATGACATTTTCATGGGTCACCTCCTGCGGGGTGATATAAGAGAATCCGAGGTTGAACATACCGATGTGATAGAGTGCTCCCAATTGGAATCCGAGTGTGTAACCATGTGCACCTCCGGATCCCAGATCCAGGTTGGCGTAATCAATACTGACGGAGGCGCCCACGGAGAGGTCCGGCGTAATGAGGTAAGCGATGTTGGGGGCAAATTTCATGATTTGGTACTGGGTGTAAAGGTTTTGATAGAGGGGGTCAGTGCCTTTATAATCCACCCCCATGCCGGAGACGCCGTATGCGCCCACACCGAACCTTATTTTGTCCGTGATGGGAGAGGTGATGCCGATGGCCGGGGAGACGAATGGGTTCATCTGGCTTTCCGCCGATGCCTTTCCCATGCCGAATCCTGAAAAATTGAGATTACTTTTTACAGTGGGGCTGAAGTAGGTTCCCGCGAAGGTCGCCTCGGATCCCGGACAGTAAGGGCCAAAACACATGGCCGCGGGATTGGCAAAGATGGCGCTGATGGCATCCTGGGGAGAAGCCACTCCCACGCCGCCCATGGCTCTGGCGATGGGCCCAATGCCGATGAGATTGTCACCGTTGGTGGCGAGGGCCAGCGGGCTCAGGCACAAAACTGCCGCCAAAACAATCAAGGTTGTACTGAAAAATTTTTTCATTCCTTCCTCCTCCTTTATTGCTTATTGGTTTAGTGGGTTGGTTAGACAACCATTTCCCATTTTAATGTACAAGTGCATCGGCAACCATGGAGCTTAGAAATTGAACATCCACACCCATCTTGTAATGATCATTGAGATTGCTGAGTTGGGTGTGGCAGTTTTCACACGCGGTAGTAAGTATGGATGCGCCGGTTTCCTTTATTTGGTCCACCTTGACCGTTGAGGATTTCATTCGGAAATCCAGAGTGTCTTCGCCCAGGGCCACCAGTCCGCCGCCTCCTCCGCAGCACCAGTTGTATCTGGGGTCCGGAGTCATGTCCCTGAAATCATCTGTGAGATGGCTCAAAACATATCGGGGTTCGTCAATAATGCCTGCGTTCCTGGCCATCTGGCACGGATCGTGATAGGTAACGGTCCCCTTGAACCTGGATTTATCCAGCTTAATCCTGCCTTCTTTCAGGTATCGGGCATGTAATTCCGTGATGCTGGATACTTTGAAGGGTTGGTCCCCCGATTGCTGTTTCATGACCCTGAAGGCGGTACCGCATTCACAGATGCAGACTTCCTTCACTTTAAGGCGCCTGGCTTCATCGATAATGCGCTTTAAAATCAATTTGGTTTTTGTAGGATCTCCCACGAAAGCCCCGAAATTGACGGCTTCAAAAAAACTGAGGGTCCAGTCTTCTCCTGCCGCATTAAAGATGGCCGCTGCGGGAATAATGGAGTGGGCACCGGCCAGTGCAACATAGAGAAGATCGGCACCTTCTTTGTCGACGGGGATGGCGTCGACCCCCGCCTCTATCTGCCATTTTTCAACCACCTGGGCTTCCAGATTCTTGATTCCCTGGAGGAAGCCTTCCTTAAAGACTTCCAGGCTTTCTCCTTTGGTGATGGAGGTATCCGCAAGGAGCGTCAGGATTTCCGGTTCCGAATTGGCCCCCACCAACAGCAGTTTGGCAATGGACATGATCATTTGGGTGTCGATACCGAATGGGCAATACACCACGCAGCGCCTGCAGCCCGTGCAGCTGTATGCCGCTTCGTAGAGTTCCTCCAGCGCCATATCCGTCAGTCCTTTGGACTCGCCTAGCGTTGACCAGAGTTTCCCCTGTTTTTTAAAGTACCGTTTATAGATTCTGCGAACAATCTCCGCCCGATAGGCGGCAATATATTTGACGTGGGGCATGGACTCATGCACGTGGCACGCTTTGGTGCATACACCGCAGCGGGAACAGGTCTCAAGATAAAGGGTCATGGCCTGGTTCAGTTTGCTCTCAAACAGCTTTAACAGTTCATTTCTTGTTTTCTGATCCATGATTAACCTCTCCTTAATTTGTTCATGGGCAGCGAGAAAAAGGAGTGCATGATCTTGCTGAAGGGAAAGAACATGAGAAACAGATTGGCAAAGAACACATGGAGCATCAGCATAAAGGAATGGCCCGACCAGAGGATCGCCTCCGGAAGTGCCGGTCTGAATTGGACCAGACTCAGCAGGTATTCGCGGTAATCGTCCACTGACAGTTCTCCATACTCGTACCAGGACCTTGCCCAGTCCATCTGAGCGCCGAAAAGAACCGTGAGGAAAAGAAGCATCAACAGATAGAAATCTTCCGGAACCGACAGATCTTTGTTGGGAGAAACCAAGCGCCTGAAAAAGAAGTAGAGGAGGCAAATGCACAGGATGAGGCCTATGAAACCTTTTCCCAGGAAAATGTCGTGCTCAAAAATCTGTAGAATCCTGAAATCATCAATGAGTTCAAAATGTCCTATGACCAGGAGCAGAAAACAGACATGAAAAATCATGAGAAAGACCCACAGCACCGGATTGTGTCTCCGGACGGTGGGCAGAAAAAACGTATCGGCCAGTGCCCGCCACCAATGCCCACCCTGATCTGGGAAAATCTGTAGCGTTGACGGATTTTTTGGCTTCCTGAGCATTGAAACGATCTTTATGATCGTGCCGAAAATGAAGACAGCAAAAGCCATATAAACCATAGGCACCAGTATAATATAGTAGAGTGTCTGCATGGATGCCTCCATCGAATTTAGGGGAGAACCAGCGTTAAATCAGAGGCCTCTTTTAGGTAGGAAGAGGCCCCAATTCACAAAATTTATGTGGCTCGCTTGATAAAAAATCGGATAGTTCCGTTCTCCTGAATGGTCTCCAGAATTTCGTTGCCGCTTGTTTTGGCCCATGCGGGAAAATCGGCCAGTGCCCCAGGATCTGAGGTGATTGCTTCTACCACCTGTCCAACATCCACTTCCTTGATTCCCTTGCTGACCTTCACCACCGGCATGGGGCAGGGAAGCCCCTTTAAATCCATTACTTTGTCCGCCTTTATTGCGTCTGCCATTTTTCTACCTCCTGATTTGGTTTCTTAAGGTGTTATGAATGTGAGAAATCTTCTTGCTTCAGCACTTTCATCACTTCCAATTAGATAAAGAGCTGGACCTTGCTTGCGGCTGCTTCTTCCAGGAATTTGGCGACGCCACAATAGGTTAGATCGGGATAGTCCACCATTTCTTCCCGTTTAAAACCCATCAGATCCATGGACATTTCGCAGACAAAAATCCTGACGCCCAGTTCCGCGGCCAGTTCCATCAGTTGTTCCAGGGAGGCCACATTCTTCTTTTTCATGAGAGACCGCATCATGCTGGTCCCCATTCCCCCCATGTTCATCTTAGAAAGCTTCACGCCGTCCACGCCTTTGGGCAGCATGGTTCCGAACATTTTGCCCATGAAGTCTTTATTTCCAACGTTCTTGCGCTTGTCTCTCAACACAGGTGTGCCCCAGAAAGTGAAAAACATGACCACATCCATTCCCATGGCCGTGGCGCCTGTGGCAATTATAAAAGATGCAAGGACCTTATCCAGGTCTCCGCTGAAGACGATAAGAGAGAGTTTGTCCTCAGGGGCGCCATTGGCAAGGGTCTGCAGTTGCCCCTTAATTTCTTCGATCTGCTCACTCAACTGCTCAAGGCTTAACGCCTTTTTCTCAGTTTCAGTCGTTTCCGTTCTGGCAGTGTTTTCTAACATGTCGTCCTCCTTTGCAAATTGTTAACAACGTTAATTTTTAGGTTAAATTTAGTGACAATTATTGAGCACCCGATTACGCATCTTATCTAAACAAGTTTTTCTTTGACCTCCTCCATTGCACTGCGAAGGGTTTCCATATAAACGAGGGCGTTCTTTCTTTCGGTAGGTTCCATTTTGAGAAGGAGCTGTTGATGAATATCAGTTTGAAATGTTTCAATCTCCCGGGCCAGCGCCGATCCTTTGGAAGTTAAACTGATGAGCCTCACGCGAGCGTCCATGGGGTCGTCGATTTGTTGAAGAAGTCCTTTATTCATTAGATTTTTGACAAGCTTGGTGACCCGACTCTTTGCCACATCCAGTTTCTGTGCCATATCCTTGACCGTCAGATAATGCTCTCCATTGAAAAGCATCAGGCACTTGATCTCCGCATAGGGGAGGTCAAATTTCTGCGACTCATAAAATTTTCGATCTTCACAACACTCAACCATATCGGCGATCAAGAGTTTTATCCGCTCTGTCTGGTAGTCGAGCAATTCCTTGTTGGGCTTGTTGTGCTTATCATTCATAGTGTGAACAATGTAAGCGTTATAACGCGTATCTGTCAAGATAAAAAATACATAAATTCTCAAAAAATTTTAAACTATTTGATATTGCATATATAATTTTTAAATCTGATCAGAGTTTGAAATGGCATGTATAGATCACAGTAATAACGAAATGTGGAAAGAAAGGTAGCTGCAATGGAATTGAACCGTAAATATTGAAAGAATAAGATTTTTGCAAATCCTATTCATTCAGAAAAATTGGACAGGCGCCCAAAAGTTTGCGAAGATCATATTGCCCTTTCACGCCCGGTTTAAGCGACAACCGCTAAGTGATAACCGTCAACGACCTTACATCAGGACAGGAATATTACGATGCTTCAAATTTCCGACCAAATTTTCATTCCCTTAAATGAAATCGACCTTCACGCCATCCGGTCTCGGGGGTCAGGGGGGCAGAATGTCAACAAAGTCGCGACTGCCGTGCACCTGCGGTTCGATATCAATGCCTCATCTCTTCCCGATTTCATCAAGGAACGTCTTCTCAAATTAACCGATCAGCGGATCACAACGGAAGGTGTCATTGTCCTCAAAGCGCAGCAGCATCGCACGCAGGGCAAAAACAGGGCTGAGGCGCTGTTACGACTGCGAGATCTGGTTCGAAGTGTCGTTGCCACGCCCAAAAAGCGCAAACCTACGGCCCCAACCCGAAGTGCTCGCGAAAAACGGCTGCAACGCAAAATGCACCGCGGAAGAATCAAAACGCTTCGGAAAAAAATAGGCCGGTCCGACAGAGATTGGGATTAATGTTTTCCGGGCTCAAAATTTCGTTTGGCGGCTAGAAAACTGGGCAGATGCCGGAGAAAATAGTACAGGCTTCGTCGATGTTCCCATAGACGATGCCGAAACCGCCTGCGCCATGCGGGATCCGTGTAAAACTGCTTCACGTGCTGGTTATAGAGTTCTTCAAGAACCTCTTTGGAACCGATACTGTTGGGCACGAAAACAAAATTGAGACAATTCATTTGACGCCAGTCTTCATGGAGTATGCCTTGATTCCCAATGGAATCCCAAAGGGGTGCGCCGTGAAACGGAGTGAATTTACTCATGTTCATGTCATCAAGACCCAGGGAAAGGGCAAACTCCGTCGTTTTAAGGATGGAATTCCGGGTTTCACCGGGAAGGCCCATCATGAACAATCCTTTGGCCCTGAGCCCTTTTGCATGAATGCGTCTGACTGTATCGCGAACCGCTTCAAGATGGACACCCGGTTTGTGGATAGCCATTTGAGTTTCATCCCCGGTTTCGATGCCCAGTGAGAGCTGCAGAAAACCGGCTGCTTTCAGCATCTCCAGCAATTCATCGTCGCAATGCCCGACGCGCACGGCGCAGTTGAATTGCATGCCCAGCGGTTTTGATATCAGAAGGGTGCAGAACTCGGCAATGCGGTTGCGGTGGGTGGTAAAGA
Organism: Deltaproteobacteria bacterium; assembly: GCA_022340265.1. Taxonomy (GTDB): domain Bacteria; phylum Desulfobacterota; class DSM-4660; order Desulfatiglandales; family Desulfatiglandaceae; genus NaphS2. Next base: position 57,526 of record JAJDOH010000051.1, read on the forward strand.
GATCGTCATAAATATTCACGTGACGAACCCCAAAACGCTTTCGTAAATAGGCGGCATGGGCATAGACATAGGCTGCTTTGTTGTAACGGTATCCCCGACTGAAAACGGATCGGTCACAGAAGGAACACTGGTAAGGACATCCTCGGCTGGTGACCATGGTCGCACCGGGGGTGTGAATGTAACTGAAAAGTGGCAGGTTGTATCCTTTGGGGAATCCTTGCAGCTTTTCATAAGCGGGAAATGGAAGATCATCCAGATCAGGAATTTGCGGTCGGGGTTCATTCTGGACCGGCCGGTCTCCGTCCTGGTAGGCGATTCCCTTTATGTTGGCAGGTGATGTTCCGGAGGCCAGTTCGGCCAGGGTTATTTCCCCTTCTCCCAGGCATAGAAAATCAATGGCCCTGAATTTATCCAACAGCGCTGACCCCAGCGCCGATATGTGAACACCGCCGAAAACCGTTTTTATGTGAGGGCGCTGTGCTTTGATTCGAACCGCAAGGTCATAACCGTCCAGAAACCCCGAGGTTGTGGCTGAAAAGCCGACCATGTGCGGATCTTTGTCCAGGACGCTTCGAAGGTAGACGTCATTGCTTCGGGAGCCCCCGGGTCCCAGACAGTCCAGTACGAAGACCTCATGACCTTCCCGCTCCAGATAAGCCGCCATGGAAAGCAGTCCCAGAGGGGCCATGCGGTTGGCGACGGCCGTTATGTCTTTTTTTCCGGGAACCCAGTTGGATCCAGTGGGATGAACCAGTACGATTCGCATCATAAACCCATATCATTCATCCAGAAAAATCCCCAGATTTCCCTGAATCAGGAACAGTCCGTTTTTTCGATCCTCCACTGTGAAGAAATCCCTGCCGTTCCCCATATCGAGGAATATTCCCATGTTCCCGGCATTTCTGCCGCCCCCATAGGAGAGATCTCCGCTGAACCCCAGTGACCTTTTCGGACTGTCATACCGATCGCTGCCGTTTCCGTCAAAGAACATGCCCATGCCGTTCTGAGCGCCGGCCCCGAGGGAAAGATCATCCGCCTTGTAGCTGTCATCTCCGGCATAATCGACCAGACAGGCCGCGGAAAGGTCCCATGCGGCGCCCTGATTGGCGGCTATTTTACCCGAATAAGCATCGTCGCCATCAAAATCGAGAAGAACCCCCGCGGCCTGATGCGCGGCCGAACCCTGGCAATACCGGCTTCCCCTGTAGACATCATGTCCGGTGTCATCCCTGAGTGCACCCAGACCCAGGTAATATCCTGTCCCTTGGGAAAAATTGTCGGCTTCGTAAACATCATCTCCGGCCGAGTCGTGAACAATGCCGATGCCGCCGGCGGCGTGCCTTCTGAAACCCCAGCCCACGCCCTGTGAACAGCCCTGATAGATTCCTTTTGTGCCATAGCTGGAACCATATTTCCATCCGGCGCGGTAATGGTCGTTCCCCCGCGCGTCAAAGAGTTCTCCGAAACCCATCGGTCCGCCAACACCCTGAACATATTCGGCACCTTGATACAGATCATCCCCCTGGCCGTCAAAGAGAAGCGCCGCACCGAATAGCGCGGTCCCCTGTCCTCCCTCTGATGAGACGTATGTATCATTTCCCGCTAGATCCATCAGACAGCCCATACCGAAAAAAGCAGCGCCCAGGGAAAGCTGACCGCCATCGTAAAAATCATTCCCCTCCATGTCCAGGATAACCCCAAGACCAAAAAAGCCAGAGGCTATAGCGGCAAATCTGCGGTTTAAATATCGGTCGTCTCCTTCAAAATCAACCACCATCGCTACTGGATGGTAAATTTTGAACTCCCCCCTTTCACCAAGTTCATAAATCGGTGCGCCGGCATTGTTCATGTACAGATCATCTCCTCCCAGATCGACAATCAGGGACGCATTTGTACCATAGACATTCGGTCCGGGGCCGCCAATCAACATCAGGCCCGCCGGTGTTTCGCGAATCATCAGAAATCGTCCCCTTAAACCGGGATACTTTATGTGATCTACCGGTATTTCTGGTGCCGTTAAACCCGCCTGCCGAATCAGAGCCAGAAAATCATTTGAAAAAAGGTTTGACAGTTCATAGACCCCTTTCAGCAGATTTGCCATGTGGATCCTTTTCGCCGAAGCCATAATATAAAACGCATCCCTGTCTGACAGGTTACCGTTCTCGAAAAATTCATTCATTGCATGGGGAACCAATTTCAGTAAACGGGTCTTTTCTTCAAGGGAAATACCCGAAAATGCCTCATCCACCAGGCGACAGGCTGTGGCTATTTGAGCTGCCATGCCATTCGTAAGCGTCTCAATGGACATGGTTTTTTTGGTTTCACCGAAGGAAGCTATTATCGGATCTTCAAAATCAAGCTGCGAGGGTAGGACCTTCGCCGCTCTTGATGCAAATGCTTGAAGCAGTCTGTTGGGGTTTGGGACACGATTCCCGGTGCCGTGGTGTAAGATAAAATCATAAGTTGGATCCGTTAATTGGCATACCAGCGTAGGAAGGGCGAGCGGATTTGAAAGGGCGTGGGTGATGACCGGCAAAATAAAAGGAATTTTCTCGGAATTTGCATGAGCCGTTAAGACTGCTTTCAGCCGATGGTATGCCATGACCACCGGTGAAATACGTTCCAGCGGCGAGGAAGCGATATCTCTAACAGTTTGAATAGGCCGGGGATCTTGAGCGACGGTTTCAAATAGGGCCGAGGCAGAAACCTGTGTCCACGCGCCGGACATGAGCGCCAGGAGAATAACAGCAACAACATACTTGCAAGTCTTTTTGACGTAATGACACATCTCAGGGCAATTTTCGGTGAGGCCAGGGAAACATGGCCCTCAGAGTCAGTCGCGCATTCAGCAGGCTGAGCCTCACATTGTCGGTGAACAGACGAAAATGAGAAATCCGTTCTTCATCCGCGGGATAGAAGGTCGAAATATCCACTTCCAGAAGTTTAATTCCGGCCCAGGCCGCTTTCGTCAGCACCTCATTTTCAAAGGCGTAACGGCGTTCACGCAATTTCAGAGCATTCAAAGCCGCAACGGGATAAGCACGATAACCGCTCTGGGTGTCTCCCAGTGAGCGGCCGGTCTGAACCCACAGCCAGAAGTTTGAGATGCGGCGGCCGATGCGGCTTCCGGATGGGACGTAGCCCATATCAAAATTGCGCTTGCCCACAACAATGGCACGGGGAGATCGGTGTATGGCCGCAATGAAAAGGTGCAGATCATCTGGGTCATGCTGTCCGTCAGCATCCAGTGTCACCACATGGGTCATCCCCAGTCTTTCGGCTTTTCTCGCAGCGGACAGGATGGCGGAACCCTTTCCAAAGTTGCGGGAATGACGAATCTTGAGAACATCCAGGTCGGAAACAGCCTCCCACCCCTCATCCGTACTGCCGTCATCCACCACCATGACCGCGTCATGCCTCCGCAACGTTTTTTTGACCACGCCCCGCAAGGTTTTCCCGTGGTTATAGACGGGAATGACGACCAATAACCGAAAAGGATTTGGGGGACGCGGAATGCGGGTAGAAGGGTCGGTCATTTTGCTGATTTCCGCATCTGTTTCAAACAGTTTTCCATTAATGATTTTAAATCCCATACGTTGCTGCCGTTGAACAAGATTTCCCGTGCACGGTTCAGGTGAACGGTTCCGTAGCAATGACGTTCGGTCCGGGGCTGTGATTCCACCACCACAAAAGCGGCACCGGGTGCAATGTCGGGACCAACGGGGAAGCCCGGAGGACGTCCCAAATCGCAGGTTCCGGCCAGTGCGGTTTTTAGTCCCATGCACGCCATGTCTTCAAGAACGGCTTTGACGCTTGAAAGTCCGGTATTGTCGGATTGGGAGACCACATAAGCAGGGCCTGTAAGCCCGAATCGGGCGGCGGCTTCCCCCAGAAAGCAGTTGGGCAGTGTATATGAAAAAAGTGCCGGACTGGCAAACGCCCCTTGTTCAGGTATAACGGTTTCAAAGTAATCGAGATCCGTGTGGAGGCAGCCATAAACGGTGGCGACAATAACGCCCACCGCCCTTTTGGCCGTCCATTCATCCATACCCGCATCCCGAAGTGCCAGCCCCATGGCGGAGACGCCCAATCTGGAAAATTCATCCATGCGATTAAACCGGGGGTAGGGTGTCTGGAAAAAAGTTTTGTGGGAAATGGCCGGCAGTTTGCCGGAACCCACTTTAAATTGGATATTCTTTCGGCCCTCTCCTGAATTTCCTGCATAAATCCAGCCCATGCCGGTAATAGAGGGCATCTACGCTCCTCGGCCTTTCGCCAGGATCAGGGCGGCATTGATTCCCCCGAAACCGGAATTGGTGGATAGAATATGATTTCCGGGAAGGACAGCGGGCTCGAAAGACACCCTTCCCACCGCACGCTCATCCCCTTTTCCAAAACCCACAGTGGGTGGCACGATTCCTTCCGAAAGAGATTTCAAAGCCACTGCCACTTCGATGCCGCCAGCCGCCCCCAGGGTGTGTCCGACGGCACCTTTAATGGAATAAACAGGCAACTTTCGGTCTTTAAAAAGCTGGTCAAAAGCCGTCAATTCCATGGAATCATTATAGACTGTTCCGGTGCCGTGTGCACAGACAGCCGAAATGGTTTCCGGCGCCAGGCCGGCCCGTTTCATCGCTTCTTTAACAGCGGTCAGCAGGCCACGCCCATCCGGATCGGGCGCTGTCACGTGAAAGCCGTCACTGGCCACCCCCCAACCAAGGACCGTTGCCAGATGGGGCCGTCCCTCCTTTTTGGCGCGTTCAGCCTTCATGAGCAGCAGGGCCGCGGCCCCTTCCCCCAAAGTCAGACCACTTCGATTGCGGTCAAAGGGCATACACGGGGTCGCGGAGAGGGCACCAAGGGCTGAAAACCCTGAAAATACAAATTCCGTGACCAGGTCAATACAGCAGACGAGTACGCATTCCGCCCGCCCGGCGGCTATGAGGGCGGCCCCTTTGGCTACGGCAATGGCGGAAGAGGCGCAGGCAGCCGAAATGTTGATTCCCGTACCCGTCAACCCCAGTTGGCGGGTTACCTGGTCTGCGACGGCGTTTATTAGGACATCGGAAGCATCCGCAGCCTCACTTCGGCGGATGCGCTCCAAATTGTCAATGCCGGCCTTGGCGGTGGCCGTGTAAAGGCGGGCATCGGCCGGTACGGTTTCCATGTCATGGAAAAGGCGGGTGAGAAGATCGTGAAAAGCTGAGAGGGCACCAGTGCAGTTAAGGTCTTTGATGGTTGCTGCATAGGAGCTTTTGTACCCTGTTAGCGAAAATCGATCAACCGGGATAATGGCGGAATGACCCGATAAAAGTCGCTGCCAGAGGTCTTCAAGGTTTCGTCCCAGCGCTGTAACCGTGTTGACGTCGGTTATCCAAACTACAGAGGCCATTTAAATACCTCACCTATTTGGCCTCCGTTTTCTCCAGTGATCTGCAATTCCCTTTCCAATAGGCTTTTTTCACTTTGTCTTTCTTATCAACTTCAAAATAGGTGATGCAGTAGTCCATGGCGGAAACCGACTGGCCCACAACGCCTTGTGTCACTTCACCGGGCGCTGATTTTCGTCCGTCAATATTGGGAGGGTATTCGATTAACGCGGAATGGGCCAGGGGGTTCAGGGTATATTCGTCTTTCGTTTCAACATATACAAACACCTTTTCGCCTTTTGGTGCGTTAAATATTCTTCCGGGAGGCCCCCATGAGTCTGTCAGCCTGGCGCTGTTGGATCCTACGTAAGTCTGGCAGAGATCCGTATAACCTTTTCCGGTCGGCAGTGACATCGTTTTGCAGCCGGTGAACCATAAACACAGTAAAGCCACAACGACAACTGTTAAAAAAAATGTGTATTTCATGGAACCTCCCAAAAAGTTACGGCCTGATAGCAAAAGAAGTGTTTTCAAATGAACAATATAGCGTTTAAGGTGCATGGCCGCAACCAAAAAGCACAGCCTGCAGCAATTCTCATTTTGAAATGATAAGCCCTTGTGAGAGCGGCTTCCAGCCGCGAAAAATCGCCGCGAAACGCCGCTCTCACAGGTTTTGCTGCAAATCAGCGTCCATAATTAGAATTGCTGCACAGCCGGTTGCGGTTTGCAGTTATCGGTTTACTCCAATGAAGAATTATGTTAGCCGTTTTGACAAAAGGGGCAGAATGGCCCCTCCCTACAGTCGTGAAGATTCAACATATGGAGATGATGAAAAGTCGTTCAACTGTGCAACAGCTTCTGTTCGAGGGGATTCGGGAGGGCGTTTATCCCGGTGCGGTGCTGCTGGTCGCTCGGAAAAATGAAATTGCTTTTTTTGAGAAGACAGGCAATCGGGCTTTGCTGCCGACGCCTTTTCCCATGAAAAAAGATACGCCCTTTGACCTGGCTTCCCTGACCAAACCGCTGGCCACGACCCTTTCTATTATGAAGCTTTTTGACGAGGGCGCTGTGCATCCGGACCAATCCCTTGGCGACCTGCTCCAAATCTCCGTACCGCCGGACAAGGCAGCCATCACCCTTCGATTTCTTCTGAACCATTGCGCCGGTTTTCCCGACTGGATGCCTTTTTACCGCGAGCTTATACGCGAAGAACCGCAGAAACGAAAAACCCTCTTGAGGGAAAGACTTCTGGAAATAACCCTGGCATATTCACCGGGGAAACGTGCTGTTTACAGTGATCTGGGGTTCATTATGCTCGAGTGGATCATTGAAAAAGCTGCCGGGATTTCTTTGCCGCGATTCCTTGATGCGCATTTTTTGATACCGCTTTCATTGGATAATGGGCTTTTTTTTGATAAAATTCGTCAAAAGCGAGAAGAAACGGAATTCGCGGCTACTGAAAACTGCCCATGGCGCAAACGGATCATTCAGGGAGAAGTGCATGATGAAAACGCCTGGACCCTGGGTGGATATTCCGGGCATGCCGGTCTTTTCGGGACCGCGGACGGGGTTTATGGTCTGGCCAATCTTCTCAATGAACATTTTCACGGATTGCGGGACGACTATTTTCAACCAAAAACTGTCAGAACATTTTTTGAAAAACAATCCCTCGTGTCCGGCAGCACTTGGGCTCTGGGGTGGGATACCCCTTCCCCCACAGGTTCAAGTGCCGGGCGTCATTTTTCGCCGGATTCCGTTGGACATCTGGGGTTTACGGGAACGTCTCTGTGGATGGACCTTTACCGTGATGTGATTGTGGTTTTCTTAACCAACCGAATCCATCCGTCGAGACAAAATACGGCCATCCGGGCTTTCAGGCCCAGGTTGCACAACCTGATAATGGAACAACTGGGGTTGAACTATTGAACTGAGGGCCTCGATTCGAAGAGTGTACAACGTTTCAAATTGGAGATGAAAAAAATGGCGGAAATAAAGAGTACCATGGATATCATCATGGAAAAGGCGAAAAACCTGACTGTGACCGATGAAGACAAAAAGGAATTTGCAGCAAAAGAGGCACAAAACCGGATCAGAGGTCTTTTCCAAAAATACCTGGACGGCGTTCTCTCATTAAATCAGTTCAAAACCGAACTGACAGCATTTGCTGAGGATCAAAAGCAAGTTGCTGAGAAAGAACTGCTGGCGGAATGTTTCAGCGCCATGACGGTGGAAGGGGACAATCAACCGCTTTTTGAGGTGCTGGAAAGGGCGCTTGAATGCGACATCAGACCTGTTTTCAGTGTGATGGATGCGTTTCTGGAACAACAGAGAAAGGAGCGAAACAAAAAAGCGTTGTTTCTAATTCAGGCGTTGAAGGAGCGTGGGGTGTCCGGTTCCGCGGTTATACCCAATCTTAAGGCGGACAGCACTTGGCGCGACTATCTGTCAGATATGCAGGAGAGGTTTCAGGGAGAACTCAAAACTTTGAATCTATGCCCATAGGTTTCATGTTTCAGCATTCCGTGTTGGAAACCCCCCAGTGCCCACAATGGAATGAATGACGGGCACCAAATGACAGGTGAGGTTGGCTGATTTATCGAAACCATAGTGGAAGCGCGTGCCAGGGTCAAGAAGGGACCCACGGAATGCTTGATTTTTTCCATGTTTTTACCTAACGTCAAAAAAGTGACCCAATGGGAAGCGCCGGGGAAAAATGTTTGATAGAAGAAAGTTCATCAAAAAAAGTGCGGTCTGGAGCGGATATGCACTGGCAGCCGTGGCCATTGGTCTTCCCGTATTTTCTTTTGTCGGATTCAGGAAGATTACAAAGAAAAAGATTGCCTTTCCGCCCGATTCGCAATTGGCTCCCGTCAATTTCAAGGAAGGCGTCTACCTGCTGTCGCATAAAGACGAATTCTACGCACTTTCCGCCAGGTGTCCTCATTTGGGGTGTACTGTGAATTTTGATGCGGTTTCAAAAACATTTAAATGCCCTTGCCATGGCAGTGCCTTTGACCTTCTGGGAAAATGGATTTCGGGTCCAGCCCGAAAAAACCTTCAACCGCTTCCGATCAAGAAAAATTCCAACGGCGACATTGAAACCGTTCTCAAAATCTGATTCAGGGCAGGGTTTGCCATTGGCCAAGAAGCCCGGCAAAAACATCTCTTTGGAATTTTCATCCTATCTGCCGCGTCTGGGGCTCTCAGCCCTCTTTTTGTGCCTGTTTTCAGGTATCGTGTTGACATTTTATTATCGCCCAATGGGGAATGTCTTCAGGAACGTAGAGGAAATCACAACGCTTGTTCCCTACGGCTGGTTCTTCAGACAGCTCCATTTTGCGGCAGGCCAGCTTTTCGTGATCCTGATGCTGATCCACGCCATTGATCATTTTCAACGGAGACGCTACCGCTTTTACCCGCCGGGCCAATGGCGACGCCTCATTTTTTCCCTGTGCCTGTGCTTTTTCACGCTTTTTACGGGATTTATCCTGAAAGGAGACAAGGAAGGCCTTTTTGCGGCGCGAATTTTCATGAATATTGTGGGCGGTATCCCATTTGTGGGTGGAAGGCTTCGCAATTTCTTTATTCTACCCGGAAAAGACCTCTTTTTTCTGCCCTATCTGTACCACTGTTTTTTCCTGCCCATTTTAATCTTGTATCTCATTCGAAGTCATATCAGGAGGTGGTTTCCTGAGCGGGGATTTGTCTATGTCGGTGGGGTGGGGCTTTGCTTTTATGCGTTGTTGGTAAAACCGTTTGCGGACATTCCTCCCGATGCATTTATAAAATCCGTCAAGGGCCCCTGGTTTTTTTTGGGGATTCAGACACTTTTAAAAATCCTTCCGGCGAATTTGGCGGGCATTGTTCTTCCGGTCCTTTTTCTGGGGTGTGTATTGATCCTGCCGTATACAGAGAATGCAGGGGGCAAAACAGGTGTTCAAAAGGACAGGATGAAAATTGTCGCACAATGCCTTCATTGGTTGATTGTATTGGTATTCTCGGCGTATTCTTTTTTAACAATCAAAACTGCTTTCTGGAGTGCTTGACGACGGAAGACAGGTGACCAAGGACGGAGAATGGAAAAGGACATTGCCGAAAGGAGGGAAGGATGAAAGGGAAGATCAGGATCATCCAGGGAGATATCACAAAACTGCAAGTCGATGCCATTGTGAATGCGGCCAACAATTCACTCCTGGGGGGAGGGGGCGTCGATGGGGCCATTCACCGGGCGGCAGGGCCGGAATTGCTCAATGAAACGCGAAAGATAGGCGGGTGCCCCACAGGGGAGGCCCGGGCGAGCAAAGGATACAAACTGCCCGCGCGATGGGTCATTCATACGGTGGGTCCCATCTGGAGAGGGGGCGGCCAGGACGAGGAACGCCTGCTCGCAGACTGTTACCGAAACAGCCTTACAGCCGCTGTGGAAAGAGGTGCAAAAACAGTAGCGTTTCCCGCCATCAGCACCGGTGTTTACGGATTTCCCCTGAAAAGGGCCGCGGAAATCGCCATGAAAGAAACCATTGGTTTCCTTGAAAATGAGGATTCTCTGAACCAGGTCACATTTGTCTGTTTCGGTGATGAAGCCCTTCGAACCTATGAGGAAGTTTTTAGCGGCTTGATCAGTCCGTGAGCCCGGACATTAACCCTGGTGATCATCATCCTTCAGAAAATGGCTGTGGTATTCCGCTTCGTTCAAATGTTTTTTCAGCAAATAGGTCAACAGGTCGAAGAGGCGGGTCATGTCTTCGTCGCTCATCCGCTCCCGCAGCAGGGACATGAGGGTATCGTCCGAGAATTTCTGAAGATAATAGGTAATGGTCGCTTCATCGCTTTCCCTGTCAAGCCCAAAACCCACAAGTCCGTCGTATTCTTCCACAAATTGATGTGTGTGTTTTCCCATCAGAATCCCATGGCCTCGCCGATCAGGACAACCGAAATGTCGGTCATCATGGGTTTTCGGTGCAATATGGTGGTAATTCGGCAGATACGCTGCGGTGCATTGCAGTCGCTGCAAACGCCTGTTTCCGCGCAGGGTGTATCCATGTTGAGACTTTTGGCCCGCATGGGGGCGGCCACCTCACTGACCCGAGCCAGCGCTGATTGAAGGTCATGGGTGACCTTGTTCATGCCCGCTGCCACCACCACCTTTTTTGTGCCGAAGCTCATGGCATTGGTCCGGTTTCCAACGCCATCCACATTGACGATTTCGCCGGTGGCTGAAATGGCATTGGCACTGCAGAAGAAACAGTCGCAACGCCCTTGGGCGAGTCGAATCTCGAGATCCTCCTCCCTGGAAAGGCCGGTTTGCCAGTGATCATGGATGGTTTTCCCCTGTTGTTTGAGCGACTCCGTAATTCCCAACGCCCGAGTGGTGTCCGAGCCTCCGAAACCGAATGTCTCAAACTCTTTAACCATATTCATGATGAGCCCTTTGGCATCTTCCACCGTAGCCGCGAAGTGTGCATCAAAGCCATGTTTTTTGAGATTCTTAACGCACTTTTCGCCCAGTTTTCCCCAAAGCCATGACTGGTAATTGTTTTCCATGTTCATCTCCTGTTGGATTCGGATTAATCTCCATATGGCACATTGCCTGTTACTGCTATAAATTTGTTTTTTTGAAGCGATCCCAAAACGATCCGCTCTATAACAGGCTGCTCGGAAAGTAAAAGATGGGCCAGGTCATGTGCCGCGAGACCATCAGAAAGCATATCCAGTTGGTTCAGAAATACCATTCGCCGGGCTCTGGCGGGTGCGTTTTTGAAAAGCCCCGCTGTTTCATCAAATGCCTTGACCAGCCTTTTCGGATCGAGGATGTCTCCCTCGTTTAGCCCGGTCAGCGCTTCAAACAGCTCAGACCTGAAAACCAGGTTCGGTCCCAGGGCCTTGCCCAGCGCCGACAGTCCCATCACGGCAATCACCACTGTTACGGATTCGGGAAGGACCGGTTCATGGGGGGCCGGTGCTTTCAGCGGACGACCTGCGGCGCCATCCGCCTCAATGATCACGTGGTCTATAGACGGCAATCTGAAAAAATCATCCGCCATGGCCGAAGAAACCCCTTCAATCTTGCCGTTTTCCAGAAATGCTTGCCCTATAAATACATTGCCGGATTCATCCAGTGCTCTTTCCACCGCTTCAAGGTCTGGCCCATGGGATGCTGGAACCAGCAAATGGGGATAGGCCCTGGCTTCCGCCTGCCTGACTTTGGTGGTGGTACTTGAAATCACCTTTGCTCCGCCCTGCATCAACGCTTTCGCCAGCTCAAAGCAAAGGGTTGATTTGCCGCCCCCGCCCACCACGGCTATATGTTCTCTGGAACCAAGATTGAGAGCATCGATTAAACCCTGTTGGTATTTCTCCAAAATAAAATACCCCGGCTACTTCTTCCTCAAAACCCTGCTGTCGCCCACTCGCACCGTCACTTGTGATTTGTCGAAATATTCGATGAGCGGAATCGCGTATTTTCTGGAAGCGCCGGTCATTTCTTTGAATTGCGGTGTGGTGATTTCTCCATTGGCTTTCAAGTAATCCACCAGTTCATTTTCAAGTGTTTCCATAGCGCTTCGGTGGAAATAGAGGTCTTCTTTGACTTTCAGCAGGACGCCGTCTTTGACCATCACCCCCAGGACTTCGGATGCGGAATTCCCCTGAAATTTTGATTTGATCTCCTTGAAATAGGGAGGTTGAAGCCGGCCGTTGGCATAGATCTCTTCCAGTTCCTCGCGCACTTTTTCCTGGTCCTGAGCCAATGTGACCTGGTGATCTTTCAGCCGAACCACCTCTTTTTCCTGTACCAGGGCCTCTTCTTTCGCCAGCTGATGAATGAGGTGGTTAAAAAGCTTGGGGTCTCTGGGACCGGCCATTCTGGAACGAAGTTCTTCCTTGATCAGACCCTGCTTCAGAGGGAAGGCTTTGTGATATTGAGAGAGCGTCTCCAGAAGCTCTTCTCTGCCCTTTTCCATGAAATCGGCATGAATCATGGTCCCCCGTTCCTTATCAAAACGTATAATCCGCCTTTTCGCCTTGAGGGCGTTGAGCTGTTCCGTCAGTTTTTTCCGGCTCATATTGACGAGAAAGGAAAGTTCTTCTTCCCCCACACCCTGAAACCGTCCCATGGAGACGAACACCTCAATGATTTCCTCTTCTTCACCCTTTTCAAGCAGTTTGAGCTCATTTAGCACCCGTTCCTGAAACCGTTTTTTCTTCCCGGGCAGCGGGTGCAAAATCTGTCCGCCGCCGATGGTTCGCACCGGCGAGTAACTCCTCAGAACATAGCGGTCGCCTTTTAAAACGGTGGTGGGTGCATCCATTCGGATCTGAGCCAGGCATGTTTCACCTGGATTCAGCTCATCGCGGTCCAGCAGAACCAGGGTCGAGATGATTTCGGCAGTGCCCGCATGGAACCGTACCTTCGCACGGTTTTTAAGTTTACGCGGTGCGCTGGGCAGTAGATCCAGAACCACGTCCAGCATATAGGTGGCGCGCAGGGCGTCTTTCGTTGCCACCACATTCCCCCGCTGCAGCATCATCTTTTCAATACCCTGCAGGTTAATGGCGGTTCTTAGCCCCGCATGAACCTCTTCCATGGCCTGGTTGTGAACATGAATTCCCCTGATTTTTGAAGCAATGCCCTGAGGGTAGATGGTCACGTCATCACCTGTGTGAATCTGTCCTGAAATGCTGGTCCCCGTGATGACGGTTCCGAACCCCTTCATGGTAAAGACACGATCGATGGGGAGTCGAAAAAGATGCCCCATGTCGCGCTCGGGGATCTTTGCCGTCATTTGGCTGATCAGTTCAATGAGTTCGGGAATACCTTCTCCGGTAACCGAAGAAACTTCCGCAAGAGGCGCTTCCGCCAGGAAAGTTTCAGACAGGTATTCCGTAACATCCTCCCGCACCAGTTCGAGCCAGTCGGAATCCACCATATCCACTTTGGTGAGGACCACAAAACCGTATTTGATTTTGAGAAGTGAACAGATTTCCAGGTGTTCACGGGTTTGGGGCATCACGCCTTCATCCGCCGCAATGACAAGGGCTACCAGGTCGATTCCAGTAGCGCCGGCGACCATGTTCTTGACGAATTTTTCATGACCCGGTACATCCACAATCCCCAGCAGTCTTCCATCGGGGAGCGCCAGGTGGGCGAATCCCAGCTCAATGGTGATTCCCCGCTCTTTTTCTTCCTTTAAACGATCTGTATCAATACCGGTAAGCGCCCTGATCAGCGATGTCTTTCCATGGTCGATATGGCCGGCTGTGCCTAGAATAATCTGTTTCATGAAAGGATCCTTAGTGTGGTTCACTTGCAAACATCGTATGCGCCAAAATAAAAGGTATGGACATGGGTGTCAAGCCGAATAGCAGTTGAAAATTGTTTGAAATATTTGTTGACCCTCCAAAGGATTTCTGCTAATAAGCACGTTTCGTCGATTTAGCTGGTCTTATTCCCCGGTAGCTCAGTTGGTAGAGCAGGTGGCTGTTAACCACCCTGTCGGCGGTTCGAGTCCGTCCCGGGGAGCCAAGATACTTCATACCTCTTTTTGTTTTCCTGGAACCATTGCCGGTTGTTGTTCTCGGCCAATTCTTCTAAGAACGTAAAGGTTTTTTTGGGAAATATTGGCTTTTTGCCATGGAAAACACCTTTCTATGAGGTTTTTGAAATGCTTCCTGTCAGGGATTGATTCTATTATGGAATAAAGTGAGGCATGTTTTCGATCTCATCCAGGCACTGCTCTAACGACCAATCGAACCCGATCTCAAACCACTGATTCGTGTGTCTCATATAGGCCAGATTGAACTTGTCTCGCTCCAAATATTCTAACCTGGCAAAGTTGTTGGTAAACGATGGCGACATGGCATTTGGCGAGGGGCAGTTGTATTTTGCACAGAAATAGAAATAAGTTCGGTACCATTTGCTGAAGATATCAACCAAGTAATTGAAATCATTATCTTTTGGAGGCGGCTCAATATATTTCGGTTTGAGCACTCGATCGATCAGCGTATCTGCCTTCTGCTTCACCTCATTTTTGATCGCATCTGGGATTTTGGGATGCGACCTTTTCTTTGTTGGCGCCCATGTATATCTTTTCATCTTACCCTCCCAATTTTGATGCTGCCAATAGAGCATTGGAGCATCGTGGAGCATCGATCCCCGCTCAGAGTGATTCACACGAACTTTCCAGCGAACTGAGTGGCATCCACGATTCTCTGTGATTCCTTTGCATGAAAGTACCACCGCTTAAAGTGATTGGAAAGTGTAATCCCTTCTGACCGCAATACTTTTCTGCCGTCCACCATTTCCTCATGCTGCTGGTCCCGGTCGGCCGGGATCATTCGAAACAGTTTTTTGCTGCCGACCACAATCAACTTGGTGCGGGGTCTTGTAAAAGAGACATTCATCCGGTTGGGCATCATCAGAAAATCCTTCTCTGCCTTGATGTGTTCTTCGTCTGAAGCCGTCAGCGATACCACAACCACATCCCTTTCCTGCCCCTGAATCCGCTCCACCGTATCGATCACAAGATCCGGGGATGTCAGTTTCTGAGCGGATCCTTTATCCATTGATTTCTTTTTGACCATGCGGGCGATATATTCCCTGATCAGGTTATTCTGGCGCCTGTGGGCTGCCACCACACAAAGTCCATTTTTTGGATCTATGCCGCAGCATGAAACCAGCTCAACCACAATCCGGGCCACCAGGGATGCTTCTTCAGGCGATTCCTGTGTATAGCCCTCATGCTCCACGTGAACAAAAACAACCGGGTTTTCCGGGTCAAGGACCGACCGGAGCATCGGATCATCGGGCAGGACTTCAGTTTTCAACTTCCGATCCCGAACCTCTGGAATGGGTTTCAACCGGCCACCATAGTATTCGCTGCTGGGAACTGCGGTGATCTCCCGGTTCATGCGACGGGTTTCATCGAGGATGGTGTTCAACTGAGGATACCGCCCAATGAGATAGGAAAATACGGACTGGTTCACCGGGTTTCCGCTGTGGTGCGCCTGAATAACAGGCGTAACCGCGAATAATACCACATCTAGCTGGCGCCCCTGCGCCGTGTCATAATTTGGGCAACCTTAAACCCGAACGGAGGTTGTCCATGCGCAAACCAATCAGCAGAGAAGACCGAGTCAGGAACAGGCGCCGCTGGCAGGCCCATTTGAATGCTGCTGCAAAAAGTGGCCTGAGCCGTGCCGAATATTGCAGACAACACCATCTATCCTATCACACCATGGGCTATTGGCATA